>CAZMZP010000040.1:0-1576 GCA_964570935.1 uncultured bacterium | reverse complement strand
TTCCTTTGCGTATGGACCATGCGGTCAGCTCCGCGTGGGCCGCCGTGTAGAACGTGAGGAGTCCCAGCAGCGTGTATGAGGCCCGCACCACCTTGTGGGAGGCAGGTTCCGACAGACCGGCCAGCTCCATCAGTTCAGCGGCGTCCGCCTGCGAACAGGCGGCTATTCCCATCTCCAGCTTACCGCAGAGAGGGACCACGGGATGCTTCTTGACCGCCAGGCGCCGCGCGGTCTCGTCCACCGCGCGCGGGTCGTCGTCCTCGCCGGCGTTCAAGACTACCAGCACCGGCTTTCGGGACAGGAACTGGAAACCGCGAATGAGCTTGTCTTCCTCGTGAGAAAAATCCACGTCCCTGAGGGGCGTCTCCTTGCACAGGTGCTCGCGGCATTTCTCAAGGACTTCGGCCTCGCCCTTCTGCTCTGGCTTCTTGCCCACTGCCGCCAGCTTCACGATTTTCTCCAGGCGCTTCTCCGTGGCGATGAGGTCGGCGATTATGAACTCCTCCTCCAGCGCTGTCACGTCTCTGGCCGGGTCCACCGACCCTAACGGATGCGGCACGCACTCGTCCGCGAAGGACCTCGCGACGTGGAGCAGCGCGTCCGCCTGCCTCACCGGCGCCAGAAACCCGGTGGGGGTGTCCGTCTTCCTTGCCGAGCCCTTTTCCACGCCAACGACGTCGACGTATTCTATCTTCGCCCTCGTCACCTTGTTCGGATGGAGTAGCCGAGTGAGCACGTCTACCCTTTCGTCCGGCACTTCCACCACGCTCACGTGGACCTCGTCCCTGGTTGACGAGAATAGGCCTGTGCGGGCGGTCCCGCGCGTGAGGGCGTTGAACACCGTGCTCTTTCCGCTGAGCGGCAGTCCGACTATTCCGATTCTCATCATGTCGATGTTACCCGATGCGACCCGCGGCGGCTCTTCCAAGCGCCCGGGCCGCGCCTCCCCCGGAGCCCCTACTCCACCGGCTCCCAGATCGCGTAGACCTCCTCCTTCACCTCGGCCGCACCCTTGAACGAATAACGCGAGTTGTAGTTATAGTTCCAGCCCAGGTAGCTCGAGTCCCCTCCGCCGTGCGTCGTGACGAAATAGCGGTTGTTGAGGGTGCCGAAGGCCCTGCCCTGGTCCGCCAGCAGAGGCGTGTCGCCTCCGCTGGGGTCCACCGTCACCCATCCGTAACCGGGGATGTAGACCTCGCACCACCTGTGAAACACGTCGTCCACGGAGGCGTCGTCGCCCCTCACCACCACGCTTCCCTCGAACCTGGCCGGCAGGCCGGCCGCCCGGCACAGCGCGACGTACAGGAACGCGAACTCGGAGCACGACCCGGTGCCGCGCTTTATGAGCGTCTCGGCGATGTCCCAGCCGCCGACGCGCTCGTATTCGACGTGCGCCTGGACCCACTTGTATATTTTTCTGGCGATCCAGTACGGGTTCTTCTCGTCTCCGACTATCTGCCTCGCGGTGTCGCGGATGAGCGGCTGTTCCAGCCGGTAGCGGCTGGCGTCAACGGTGAACTGCTTGCGGATGGAAGCTGGAATGTCCTCAAGCTTCCCCACCTTGTGCGGGAATACG
>CAZMZP010000039.1:0-2128 GCA_964570935.1 uncultured bacterium | reverse complement strand
CTACCTGGAGTGGGCCTGGGGCCCGCTGGAGCTGCTTTTCGGCAGGGACAAGCTCAATTGGGGACCCGGCAGCAGCGGCTCTCTCATACTGTCCGACGCCGCGCCTCCGCTCGACATGCTGAACGTGACGCTGGATTTCGGCGTGGTGAGGGCGACCGGCTTTTTCACCAGCCTGGACGACTTCCGTCTGGTCGAGACGCTCCCGCTGGGGGCGGACACGGTCGAGGCCGGACAGGTGGCCAGGCGCCATCTCTCGGGCCACAGGATAGACGTCAGAGTGTCGCCTTCGCTGGAGGTCGGCCTGTGCGAGACTGTCGTCTACGGAGGGCCGGACAGGGGGCTCGAGCTGGGATACCTCAACCCCCTCAACTTCTTCTACTCGGAACAGTGGAACCTGGCCGAGAACGACAACCCCATTTGGAGCTTTGACGCCTGCTGGTGGCCGCGCGAGCGGCTCCAAGCATACGGCCAGCTCGTGGTGGACGACTTCCAGTTCGAGCACAAGGGCGAGAAGGACAAGGAGCCAGCCGAAGTGGGATTCCTGGTCGGGTTGCACAGCGGCGACCCGTTCGGCCTCAGCGGCGTGTCCCTCACTGCGGAGTACGTCCGGGTGAACCCGTGGACCTACAACCAGCCTCTGCCCTGGAACAGGTACAAGTACGGCGACGCATTGCTCGGGCATCCCGTCGGTCCGGATGCGGACGCGCTGATGTTGAAGGTGGGGAAGTGGTTCAGCGAGTACCTGTCGGCTGACCTGGACTACGCCTTCACTCGGCACGGCGAGACTTCAGTGGACAGCGACTGGCCCGTCCCGATTGCCGGGCCGTGGGGAGGAGCGTCTTTCCCGAAGGGTTTCCCGCTGGGAGTCGCTGCCAAGTCGCACAAGCTGGGCCTGACCGCGCGGTTCCATCCCAGACTGCATCTCGACGTGGAGGGCACTGCCTCGATAGAGAAGGTCGCGGGATACGGCAATTTCGACGGGCTGGATCTTCTGGAGCTTGCGTTCGGTTTGACCGTGAGCTTCAGGCCGGAGTGGGCCGTTGTGATGCGGCAGAGTAAGTAACGGGCGGTTCCGCCAGCCGTGGCGCCGACACCGTCCCCGGGGACACTGGGTCCAGCACCGCGACCGCACGATCCTACCAGCGGGCCGAGACTCCGAAGGTGTACTCGGTGTCCTTCCAGTCCCCGTCGTCCCGCAACGTGTCGTGGTCCCTGTTCTTGATCATTACCCTGGCCGCGCTGGCCTCGAACAGCATGGTCTCAGCCGGCAGCCACCTGAAAAGCAGCTTGAGCTCGGTCGTGCGTTCCACGACTCCAGAGAAGGTCGAGGCGTCCGCGTCTTCCATGTCAGGCGTCCAAGGCTCGGCCAGGCTTCCCTCGCCCCTGTGCGTCACGTCTACCACGCCCGCCAACTCCAAATCGCGCGCCACGTCGGCCGACAAACGGAAGTACAAATGCCGCGTGTCGGGCCCGAGATAGTATCCCAGCGGCTTTCCTCGGTGCGTCTGGTCTCTGTCGTGCACGTCGCTGTAGTAGACGTTGTACGTGTAGTTCCACACTCTGGTGAGCTCGGCAATCAAGTTCACACTGCGGTCTCCAAAAGGCCGCGAAAGGGCAAGGCCGGCCTGGTACGCCAGCCGCGTGGGTCTCTTTGACGTCTCCTCGGACAGGTCGTCTATCATGAGCTCGCCGTATATGGACGCCCCTCTGACCGGCCTCAGCACGGCGTCCGCGCTGACCGAGACGTTGTTTCTCAGGGGGTCGTCCAGGTCCCCGTCCTGCGCGTCGCGGTGAAGGGTCCTCTCAACCAGAGTAAACGGAATCAGCGATATCACGTACAGCGGCTCGAAAAACTCTGCGTGGTAGATCGCCGTTTCCGAAAGTCCGAACTGCATGAAATGGGTCGGCGCAAAGTCGATCCTGTGAGCCGCGAGGTACTTTCCAGCTTCGGTGTTCAGGATGCCGCTTACGCTGGAGACCTTGAACTTCTTCCCGAATGTTCTGGTCAGGTGGAGCAGGGTGTAGCTGGCGGCGCCATCCGAAAGAAGCAACGTGCCAGTCCTGCCAGGACCCCATCTGACCTTGTCCCGCCCGACCTGGACGTCTGCCCACGGGGTTCTCATGGCGG
>CAZMZP010000038.1:0-3114 GCA_964570935.1 uncultured bacterium | reverse complement strand
TCCTCACGAGGTCGAGGAGGCCCGGTTCGTAGAACGGCATCTTGAGCTTCCTCAGGCCCTCTATCCTGGCCTCGTCGGAATCCACGCACACTACCTCGTTACCGAAATCGGCGAAGCAGGCCGCCGAAACCAACCCGACGTAGCCTGCGCCGACGACAGCAAGTCGTCTCACCTTGCCTCCTTTTCGAATGCCCGCGAGCCCGAAGACTGCCTCACGTTCCTCCGCCACTGCTCCAAGAGCTCGAGAAGAGTGTCTTCCAGGAGATACGCCGGCTCCCAACCCGTGTGTTGTCTCAGCTTCGAGTTGTCCCCCACCAGGTAGGAAATGTCGGACGGCCTCATGCGCGACTCCACTCGCTTGAGCGTAACCTTCGTCTTGGACATCGACAGGAGCACGTCCAGCAGGCTCTGCATGCTCCTGGGCAGGCCGGAACAGATGTTGTATGCCTCACCCGGCTTCCCCTGCTCCAGCAGGAGCAGGTACGCTCTGACCACGTCCCTGACGTCCAGAAAATCCCTGACCGCTTCCAGATTCCCCACTTCGATGACGGGCTCGCTGCGGCCCGCTTCGGCCAGCGCGACCTGCCTCGCGAAGTTGGGCAGCGCGAACGTCGTGGTCTGCCCAGGGCCGGTGTGGTTGAAGGGCCTCGCGCGGACACTTCTAATACCGTGACTCTTCCAGTACTGCAGGCCCAGCAGGTCCTCCACGGCCTTGCTCAGGGCGTACGGGGACACCGGAACCACGGGCGTGTCCTCGTTCGCCGGCCTGCCCCCAGGCTCCTGAGGTCCGTAGATCTCTCCGGAGCTCACTACCAGCACCAGCGATTCCGTGCCGTGGTTTCTTACGGCCTCGAACAGGTTCTGGGTGCCTAGCGCGTTTACGAGAAAGGTCTCTCTCGGCTGGACGAAGGCCCTGGATGCCGAGCTCTGAGCCGCCAGGTGCAGGATCGCGGAGGGCCTGAGCTCCGACACGAGAGCGACGACCGCCGCGGGGTCGGACACGTCGCAGGCGCGGGCCGCGAAGGACGCGCCGGCTGCGGCCGTCGCGCATTCGAGGTCACAGCCGAAGACTTCGTGACCCGACCTGAGAAGCTCCCTGCAGAGGTGGTCTCCCACGAAACCCAGGGCGCCGGTGACCAGTACGCGTTTTCTCACGACATCTCGCGCCAATAGGTGAGTAAATCTCTGAGTGTCTGCTCGAACGGGATCGCCGGCTCCCAGCCGGTCTCTTTCCTGAACTTGGAGTTGTCGCCCACGAGGATGGGCACGTCGGAAGGCCTCATCCTGGCCTCGTCCCGAACCACTTTCATCCTGACGCCGCTTAGCTCCATCAGTTTCTCCAGGACGTCTGAGATTTTCCATCCGTTCCCGGAGCAGATGTTATAGACCTCGCCTGGCCTGCCCTTCTCCAGCGCGAGCCAGTAGCCCCGCACGACGTCCCTCACGTCCGTGAAATCCCTGACGGCATCCGTGTTGCCGACGCGCATTACCGGGTCTCTCCGACCCTTCTCCACGTCCACGATCTGTTTGGCGAAATCCGAGGCCACGAACACCGGCGGCCGCCTCGGGCCGGTATGGTTGAATCCCCTCGTCCTGACCACGTCCAGCTTGAAGCTCATGAAGTATTGGTAAGCCAGCAGGTCCTGGGCGACCTTGCTTACGGCGTAGGGGCTCAGCGGCCGGAGTGGATTGGTCTCCTTGATGGGAAGCTCGTCGGGATACACCATCCCATACTCCTCGCTGGAGCCGGCTATCTGTATCCGGGGCCTCAAGCCCGTCTTCTTCACCGCCTCGAAGACATTCAACTGTCCGAGAACGTTGGTGGTCAGGGACTCGGTGGGCGCCCTCCAGGAGGTCGGCACAAAACTCTGCGCCGCCAGGTGGAAAATCCAATCGGGCTTGACCTGCTCTATCACGTCCCTGACAGACGAGGCGTCCCTCACGTCACACTCGTACATGCAGAAGTTGGCCAGGCAGTGCTCTACGTTCTCAGTCCTGCTCCGCCACCTCTGGATGCCGCACACCTCAACGTCTCTCCGGGTGAGGGCGAAGTCCAGGAGATGGCTGCCGGCGAACCCTGTGATTCCTGTTATGAGAACTCTCATCCAGACCTCCTGGCACTGTTTCGCGCTACCTCTTCGGTGAATTTCCTCGCCTGGCCCTTGGGGTCAGGCGCTCTGGTGATGGGCCTCCCCACGACCAGGAAGTCCACGCCCGCGGCGACGGCGTCGGCGACCGTCCCGGCTCTCTTGTGGTCCTGGACCGAATCCGAGAGCCGGATGCCGGGCGTTATTATGACGGGCCCGGGCCCTACCGCCTTTCTCACCTCTGCGGCCTCTCTCACGGAGGTGATTATACCGCCCAGCCCGCAGTCCACGGCCAGTCTCGAGAGCCCGAGAACCCGCTCCAGCACGGCTGCGTCCCCGCCCTCTCCGCCGGCTTCACCACCACCCAGACTGGTCAGCACAGTGACGCCCGCCAGCACCGGCCGCGTCCCGGTTCCGGCTGCGGCTTCGACGCCCTCTCTGGCCGCCACCATGCCTTCTCTTCCTATTCCGGTATGAACGCTAATAATATCAACACCCAGTCCTGTAGCGCAAGCCGCAGCGCCCTTGACCGTGTTGGGTATGTCGTTGAACTTGAGGTCGAGGAACACGGCCGCGCCCATGTCCTTTATCGCGCGGACCACTGCGGGCCCGGAAGCGACGAAGAGCTCCAGCCCCACCTTGAAGTACTGGACGTCCGGGAGGAGAAGCTCCACCATCGACAGCGCTTCCGTCTCAGTCGGGAAATCCAGAGCGACTATCACGTTCGTCACGTCGGGGCTCCTCGGGTTACGGCTCGGACCGGTACGCAGCGGGTCACTCCGCCGCGGGGAGTGCCAGTGTCCCTCTCAGCTCGTCGAGCGAACGGAGAGAGTTCTTCCTCAGGTATTCAGCTATTCCGCCTGCCATCAACTCCGGTGTTCTGAAGCTCCTGAAACAGGCAGTGCCCACCTGGACGGCAGTCGCGCCCACAACGATGTACTCCAGCGCGTCCGCGGCCGTGGAAATCCCGCCGCACGCTATAACGGGCGCCTTTACCCGCGACACGACTTCCCATACCCTGGCCAGG
>CAZMZP010000037.1:0-10679 GCA_964570935.1 uncultured bacterium | reverse complement strand
GTGGCGGCATCGTCCAGCAGCAGCTTGAGTCGGGGAGACTCTTTTTCGATTGGCGGCATGGTTATCATGGCCTGGGTACCTCCTCCTGGTTTGGGGTGTGTGCCTGTTTGAGGACTCTGTGATCTCACCTTGCTGACGTATCATGGCATATGTTGACGCAGTGTGTCAAGAAGAATCTCCACAGCGCCGCGATTTTTCTTCGGGCGCAGTAACTTCTTGATTATGAGATAGTTAAATGATTAGAGAACGGTGAAGTTGTGGATTTGGGGGGTTCCAATGCCCGTTTGGAATACTTGAGGCGATGTTCAGCCGCTCAGGGAGCGGTCACCGACGTCCCGAGAATTAGCCAGCGCCTCGGCGCAGTCTTTCACAAGGATGAAACGTGTGCAGACCCGGCCGGCTGCCACGGGGATTGAGCCCAGTGTCAGCCCCGAGGGCGGCAAACAAGGACGGTTCGGAGCCCCTACCCCAGATTCTCCAGGAACTGCGTCCACGGCGTCGCCGGGAGTGTCTCGGTGTCCGCGTGGCCGTATGACCTGATTATCATGGCGGCCTTCTGGACCTGCTTCGGGTCGTCAGACTCAACGACGTCCACCACGTCAAAGTTCCCCAGTGTGGAATAGCTCTGCTTCCACTCGACTCCCGGACACCAGGCCTTTATTTTCTCTGCGACTGTTGCTGCTATGTTCTTGAATTCCTTCGGGTCCGAGAAGGCACCCGGCGCGATGCGACTAAGGATGATGTACGTTGCCATGACGAACCTCCTTTCTCACAACCTATTCCTCTATTCCCGACCTGGCGTCCAGCGGGGCGCACCGCAGCGGCCCGGGCGAGAGCCACAGTGGCGTGCCGCGCGCCGCTCAGGCCGGCACGTCAATCTCCTTCCCCACCTCGGGCTGGCATATCTTGATACCCGTGCCCGCCAGCTCGCCCACCCATTCCTCGGGCTCTTCCGTGTGGATGGGGATCAGCATCTTGGGCTTCACCTGCTTCACGAAATCCACAAGTTCCTGACGCGACGCATGACCGGACGAATGGTACCCGCGCACGGCCTCGACGTCTTCGCCCTCCAGCTTGAGGCCAATCATCTCAAGATTGAGGTGCCTCGTCCAGTTCATGAGGCGCTTCAGGTCAATCGCGTATTCGTCGTCGAAGGCGGGGCTGTTGGAGAAGATGTAGACGCCGGACATCCCGTCTCCAATCAGAAACTGAATGTCCAGCATGTCAGCCATGTCCATCAGGCTGAAGGCCAGGATGAAATCCCCGGGACTTCCCTGGACTTCGTTCGGCCCGACCCGGCAGGAGGAGTAACGCCTAACAACGTTCTTCTCCCAGTCGGACTGGCTGCCTTTGGGGTCCGCGTAAAGACCCACGCATGCCTCTTCCATCACGTCAGGAATGGCGCCGGAGTCGGCGAGAAGCACTGCCCGCAGCAGGTATGCGTCTCTGGGCTGAAGCAGCAGCGTCCGCCTGGTCTCCGCCGCGATTGTCATGAAGCTCAACAGTCGCTCGACGTTCCGCGCGGCAAAGTCCGCCACGACTAGTTTCCCCTGGGCCTGCCGAACTGCCTTGAGGCAATTCTGGCACGCTTCCTCTTCCGTCACGTTCGCCTGCTTGTAGGGAAGCCTCGTCCCTTCGCAGAGGAGAGCGACCGGATGAAGCTTTGCCAGCTCCGCCGCGAACTTGTGACTCGTCTCGCTCTTCCCGCCATGAAACCTCAGGTCGCCAGTGTAGGCGACCCAACCCGCGTCCGTCTCGACGGCGTAGGCGGCAGCACCCATGAGCGAGTGGTCCACGTTCCAGTGTTTGAGCCAGGAGCCGGGGGGAGGCGCGGGAGCCCTCGGGGCAAGACCTTTCTCGGACTTGCTCGGCGGCGTGTCCCAGAAGCAGGCGGCCGAATCCAGCCGGTCGCCGGAGGGGGCGGCGGCAGACTTGTCTCCGTCAGAAGAGTCGAGCGCGGACGGTTCACCGTCCAGCGCGTCCCCGCCAAATCCTCCGTCCACCATCCCCCACGGCCGAGGGACCAACGGCTGTTCCCTGTCGGCCTGCAGTATGCCCTCCGCTGAGCTCTTGCACGGATTGACGTAAACGGCGCCCGACTTTCCGGCCGGGCCGACGTCCATTATGACTTTGCTTATGGCCGCGGTTACGCGAGTGCTGTACGCGGGTACGTCGGGTGCGACGTACTGGACGTCACCGATGTGGTCCAGATGCGCGTGCGAGAGGAACAGAAAGTCAACCACCGGGCCCGATTCACGCCTCAAGTCTCGATACTGCTCGGGGCACCGGCTCCTCCAGTGTTCCCAGAACTCTTCCACGGCCTCGGGCGATATCTCGACTTCCTGCTTGGGTGTCTTCTGGCGGCCGGTGGGGGGGATTTCCCTAACCGTGAGGTGCGCTCCGTTGAACACCGGAATCACGTCTTCACGCAGGAGGCCGCGCAGGGGGGGAATGAGTCCAAGCGCGATGGGGTCCAGCAGCCCGCGGCTGGCGCGCTCTCTGAGCAACACGCCGTCAAAGAAGACCTTGTGCCGGTCGAACGACTGGCCGAAGTCGAACAGGATGCGACGACCAGCGGTGTCTCGAGTTCCGGCACCTTCGCGGCTGGTGCCGGCGTGGCCGCCGCCGTTCTGGTGAGACGCACCTTGGCGGCCCGCCCCGTCCTCGAGCAGGATCTTGCTCCCGCCAATCTCTCTCACACCGCCGTAGCAGGTGATTGTCACGGGCATCGGGCACCTCCTGGATGGCCGGCGTCGCCGCGGCCGACGGGTCTAGAGGTCTCACCACGCGTTGCCTCGGCTTGACTACTGACTCCCGTCACATCCACTCTGTCAACTCACTCAACGGCGGAGTGAAGTCCTCGCCGAAGAACTCGAAATACACACGGTCGCCGATCTTCTCGACAACGCCAGACTTCTCGATTGTGTCCTTGTACGTGGCGTAGCAGGCCAGAGCGTTCCTCATTGCCTGGATGTCGTCGGGTTCTAGATGCACAACGCAGTCGATCAGCGCTTCCTCGGTCAGCTTGAGGCGTGCGGACCCGTCCTCGTTCCAGGTCGGCCTGCCGCTGTCGGGAAGCGTTACGAAGGCCAGGCGCCTGGGGAAGCCGGCCCCCGCGCCGCCGGGAGCCCCCGCGTCCCTCAGCTCGAGATACACCCTCTTCACGACCGCGTGCGTCACGATGTGATCGTGAAACCCGCTTATGCCGTGAACTGGATGAGTCACGACGACGTCGGGCCGCAGGCTCTCGATGTGGCTCTTGACCGCCTGCTCCAGAATTCTCGGGTCCAGCTCCTTGAGCCCGCTGTCGGGAAAGTCGAGCACCGTCATTCCGTTCAAGCAGAGGACTTCCTCAACTGCGAGCATTTCTTTGTGGCGGATCTCCCCCATCTCTGCAACCGAGAGGCCCAGCCTGTGCCTCTCACGGGTCGCCCCGCCCTTGGTCAACGTCAGCAGGTAGACTTGGTGGCCCTTCTTGAGCTGCGAGTGCATCACCGCGGCAGGGCCGAAGGATTCGTCGTCAGGATGTGGGAAGATATAGAGGAGTTTCATGATCTATTCCGTCCTAAGCAACACTATCTTCCTGGTGGCCACAAGATTACCCGCCTCGAGCCGACAGAAGTAGACACCTGAGGGCATCATGGTTCCATCGTTCGCCCGCCCGTCCCACAGTTCGGTATAGACTCCGGGCTCCATACGGCGAGACACAAGTGTTCGAACAGAAGCCCCGGCGACATCGAATATCCTCAGACTGACCTGTCTCGCCTCCAGCACTTCATACCGCACTGTGCACTTGGGATTGAACGGGTTGGGATAGTTTTGATGCAGCGCAAAGGCAATCGGAGTGGACGGAACGGACGCCTCGATTGGGCCGTACACATCGTCACCGTCTGCGCCTGAGAACACGATTCTGTACCAGTACGCGGTTCCGGACACAACAGAGCAGTCGGTGCAGGAAAACGAGTGTGCTGATTGCTTTGATATGGGGGCGCCGAGCGCTGTGAATTCCCCCCCTGAGGACGCGCCGCGCTCCACACGGAAGCTGGAGGCTGGAACCTCGGTCCCCATCTCCCAACACAGCTTGACGCAGCCACCTTCGGCGGCGGCCGAGGCTCCAGCGAAGGACATGCCGGTCGTTGCGACCGAGTCAACTATGACGTAGAACTCCTCAGCCGCTCCGTTTTCCACTCGCACCAGAGTTTCTCCTGGAGTGAGGGCGGTTATCAGGCCGTTCGGCCCAACTGTAGCAACAGAACTGGTGGAGGAACTGTAAAGGGTGCCCACGGCGCTTGAGGAGATGTCACGCGCGACGCTGTCAGGGTATATGCCCTTGACGCGTAACTGGCACGTCTGCCCCATAGTCAAGTACAGCGGACCGTCCGGCATGACGCGCAACCTGACTGGTTGTGCCGTAGGCAGTACGTTGACGGTGACCTCGGCGATAAGGCTGTCGGCTGTCCGCCAATCACCGTCTATCGCGGCCGCCGCGATCACCAATGGCCCGGCAAAGTCGCCGTCAATCGCGAACGAGAACTGATACGGTGCCATCGTATCGCTCGCCGAGTCCTCAGACGCGCTCAGGAACAGAACCCTCGGGTAAGGACTGCCGGAGTATGAAACTTCTACGTAGACTGAATCGCCAGGCGCAAAGACTGTTCCAGCGGTGGGCAGTGAGACCTCGAGAGCTCGACCCGACATCCTCGGAAGGCCGGCGTGCTGTGCTAACTGAATTCCGTTCCCAACGTCATACGAACACTCTTGGTTGACAACTGGCTCTACCGGCGCAGCCGGATAGAGGGGCGCCGCAAACCGCTCGGCAAAGATGCTAATAGGAGAATTAAGGAGCGCAATCACCCGCTCCGCCGCGTCTGATTCATTGGCTGTGTTGCAGTGGTCAAGCGTGGCCAGCGGCTCGCCCGCCAGCTCAGGGAGACCTCCTGCCTGGCTCGCCAACGATACGATGAAATCCGAACTGTTCTGTCCGCCAGGGAAGAGCCCGCCTTCCACGGAGAGCGGACTACCCAGCTCCCCGGGGAAATACGGAGCCGGATAATGAAAGACCCTGTCCAGGGTGCTGAGTGTCCGGTAGAGCTTTGCTATCCCCTCCCCGGGCGCGTTGCCTGAGTGCAGGGCAGTGACGGGGAACACTCGTACTCTCGCGCTGGTGCTCAGCACAGCGTTGCGGTACGCTCGCATGGCGGGCGACCCCACCTGCAGGTCCTCGAGAGCGCCTCCGGTCGGGGAACGATTGATGGCGCCCAAGACGGTGTTCATCAGATTCCAGGTCAGAGTCTGCTCTAAATCCAGATCGCAAAAGAAGAAATGCAGCACAAAGTTGGCCACCTCAGAGCCCGCATGAGGCGTCTCAATGGTGATTAACCGGTTGACATCGTAGCCGTACCCTGCGTCCATGACGTACAGGTTGGCCATGATGCCGCCCAGGCTGTGCGCAACAATGTCTGCTTTCTTTACGACGATCTTCCCGAAGACGTTCGGGTCTCCCCTGCCCAGGCGCTGCTCTCTCGCTCTCAGTATGGCCTCCCTGACTCCCAATTGAACTAGATCGATATTGTCAATGAAGTGTGCGTCCCGGTCGTAGTCCGGTGCGCTAACGAGCAGCGGGTCCCCGCTGACGTAGTCTCTCTTGAGCGCATCAGCCATCGCATCCCACATCTCTCCGGTCGCGAACAATCCGTGCAGCAGTACTACCGGCGGCTTGACCAGAACGAGCGGGGGCACGCCCAACCGTTTCCCGTCGATTTCAAGGTGGAGGTCGACCAGTCTGGATGCCAGGTGGTCGGGCTGGACACCCACCGAGTCGAAGTCCATCGGAGCCCTCCACGTGCGGCGCCATGTGCTACTCGCCATGTTCTGCCACTCGCCTTCTTCCCAGAACCCATCTCCGGCCGCCAGAGAGTCCTTCGGGGTCGTCTCACTACCGGAGACCTCCACCACGACCCGGGAGGCGCCGTCAGCCGCCGCGCCCGCGACTACCCCACGGGGTGGGTCCGCATCGAGGTAGCAGATTGCGCCATTGCTGTCCTGAGTCAGCATCGAGCCGAACTGAATGCTGGGGTTGTCAGGCGCGTAGCATGGCCACGTCAGGCGACCCTCGAACTGACCGCCCTCCGCATAGGCATACGTGGAATCGGCCGTGCCCATAAAGAGCTCGTTTCCCCCGGAACGGGTGTACGAGATGACTGTCCCGTATGGGGTCACAAACGTTTTGTCTCGCCCCAAAGTCAGGCGGACTGTGTAGATGTCTTCTGCCGTCGGGTTGACGAACGTGCCCTTGACAAGCAGCTGGACCTCAGACGCAGCCGCTGAGAGGTCAAAATCGTCCCCGTTGAGAAAGACAAAGTACGTCTCGCACGTAGGACATCCGCGGAGCATTCGAAACACGTAGTGCACCTGGTTTCGGAAGCTCACCCAGTTGACCGAGTACCTGCGGAACCCGAACAAGTCACTCGTAAGGCTGCAGCCAAGCGTGATGTCATAGTAGCAGTACACGCCCAAGTTGGATGAGCCGTGCTCTGCCTCGAGGTTTGTCCCGACGAAGTGGAATACGGCGTCGTCTGCCTGAGTAGGTTGCCCGACCTGTCCGGCACAGGCCACCGGAGTGATCGCGCAGACAAGAAGGCCGGCCAGGACAACTACTGCCGACCTGCGTCTCCTATCCTTCATGTTTTCCCTCCACACCGGGCTCAACGTACCATGGCCTGGCAGCTATGGGCGTCATGCGCCCCGATTGTTGGAGCGTCGCGCGCCCCGGAGAGACGCCATCGCGCTCTCCTATCGCAAAAGGACTGTTTTTTGCGAAGCAGTGAGTGTGCCGAACTTCACCACGCAAACATAGACTCCCGAAGGGAGCGCGTGTCCATCGTCATCGCATCCATTCCAGGTGGTCGCGTACGTCCCCGGCTCTCGCCAGGCGTCTACAAGCGTTCTTACGACCTTCCCGCTGACGTCGAAGACTCTCAGGCTTGCCCTGCCGGCCGCGGCGACGTCGTAGCGAATCGTGCAACTCGGATTGAAGGGATTGGGGAACACCGGCTCGATTGCGAAGACGGCCGGAGCTGCCTCCACCAGCACGCCGACCGGGCCATACGTTTCCCCACCTGAAGCGCCGGCCAGCACGATGCGGTACCAGTAGGTCATCCCCGAGACCACCGCCTCATCAACGCACGAGAAGGTCCGTTCGCGTCCCCGGACTACCCCCAGTTCAAGACGCGCGAACTCGCTTTCGGGCGAGTCAGACCGCCACACCTCGAAGCTCGACGCCGGCGCATCGACGGCCATTTCCCAGGACAACGTCACTCGTCCTCCACTCCCCGAGGCCGTCACAGAAGCGAAGGCGATGGCCGTCGGTCCGCTCCACTTGTTCCCCCAGATACGGTTGCCGCCGTATGGGGTTGGGGTCAGAGCGGGGTATGCTATGAGCATGCTGCAGGTCGGTCCTCTCGAGACCGCAGGCCGCGTTGGAGTATAGTTTATCGTGTCCTCAAACGCTGCACCGCCCATGTAGATGCCGCTGGGGTCGAGCACGACTCCCACGCTGCTCACGCGCACTCCGTAAACGTCCACGAGGTGGGGCGGGATATCCTGATACTGGGTCCAGAGCACCAGGAAGTTCATCCCGTCAAACCCCACGGCCGGAGAGAAACAGGTGAAACCCTCGCCGGAAAGCTGAATGCCTGCCGGGTCAAGCACTGTTCCGGACGTGTTCATGCGCGCCCCGTAGACGGCGCCGCACGAGATACCCCCGCTGGAGGATTCACCGTACACCCAGACTACCAGGTATTGCGTGCCGTCAAACGCAACAGCGGGGAAGCAGCCGCCATCGTCCCCACTGGTAAGCGCTATGCCGCCCGGGTCGAGTATGGCTCCAGAGGTGTCAATGCGCGCTGCGTAGACTTGATAGATACCGGTCCTGTCGTCACTCCAGGCAACGAGGTAGTTCGTGCCGTCGAACGCAATCGCGGGCATCCATTCGGAGCCGCCTTGCGCGGACACCGGAAACACTCCCGGGGCCAGCACTGTTCCGGACGTATCCACTCGCGCAGCGTACAGATCCGACTCGAAACCGGCAGAGTTGTCCTCCCACACGACAAGGTAGTTCCGGCCGTCGAATGCAACTGCCGGGAATCCAGTCGAGTTCGCACCTGCGCGGATTGTGATGCCGGCCGGGTCTCGCACCGTGCCCGACGTGTCGACGCGCGCTCCGTACAGGCCACCGCCTGCGTTCCACACCACGAGATAGTCACGTCCGCCGAACGCCAATGCAGGCTGGACGTTCCAGCCATCGCCCTGAGGCGAGATCAGAATCTTCGGGTCCAGCAGCGTGCCGTCTTTCCCGACGCGTCTCCCGCTGATCTCAGAGTAAAAGCCGGAGCTCTGGTCACCCCACACAACAAGGTAGTTGGTTCCGTCGTACGATATGGCCGGGAACTGTTGCTGCCTTGATTCGGCAGAGATCATTATGGCTCCCGGCTCCAGCACGTCGCCCGAGGCGTTGACTCTGGCGCCGAGCACGTCTGTCACGTCCGAGAGATTGCCCTCGAAATCGGTCCACACGGCGAGGTAGTTCGTGCCGTCGAACCCCAACGCGAGGTCGAGGTAACCGTAATCGTACATGCCTGTGGGAAGGATCATGCCGATGTTGTCGAGCACGGTGCCGTCGGAGTTCAACCGAACGCCGTAGACCTCTGCAGTGAGCCCGTTGCGCCAGTCTTCCCAGACGACGAGATAGCTGCCCTGGGCGAAGAGCAGCGAGGGACGCAGTTGATAGGATGACGCAGGCGAGATGGGCAGGCCCGCGACATCCAGCACCGCACCCGAGGGATTGACCCGCGCCCCGTAGATATCTCCCGAATAGTCGCTCCGCATGTCCTCCCACACGACCAGGCAGTTCGCACCGTCGCAGGCCACGGACGGATATTGCTGCGAGGAGGTCGCGGTCGAAATCGCAATGCCGGCGGGGTCCAGAACGGATCCGGCAGTAGTCACACGCGCTGCGTATATGTCCATGCCGTAACTACGGGTATCTTCCCACACAACCACGTAGTCCGTTCCGTTGAAGGCCACGGCGGGCCGGGTCTGGTCTTCGGCGGCAGCCGACACTACTGCACCAGCAGTGTCCAGCACACTCCCCGACGGGCTGACGCGAGTGCAGTAGATGTCTGGAGTGAGAGTGCCACCTCTCCAATCCTCCCAGACGACCAGATAGTTGGTTCCGTCGAAGGCGATCCCCGGATTGGTCTGGCCGTTGGTCGCGGTTGAAATGGGTATCGCGTCAAGTGAATCGATAACCGTGCCGTCAGGGCTCACGCGTGCTCCATAAATGTTGGGATCCATGCTGAAACGCCAGTCGTCCCAGACAACCAGGTAGTTCGTGCCGTCAAAGGCCACGGCGGGCGTTCCTTGGGCGTTGTGCTCGGCGGAAATCACGATGCCGCTCGGGTCGAGCACTTCCCCGTCCGAGGTCATGCGCGCACAGTAAAGGTCGGTCGAACCGGTGCGTCGATCTTCCCAGACCACCAGATAGTTCGTGCCGTCGAACGCGACCGCGGCTAGTCTCTGGTCGTCAGGCGCGGATTCCGGCTCGACGCCTATCTGGAATGGAGGTCCGACTTCGTCAGTCGAGACACGCCGTGCAGTCCCGCTGCGCCCCACTGCGGCGCCGATCGCGGCCATCGTTCCCGCCGTGTGCGCCGAGAGCGCGGCTTTGCGCGCACCGCGCGCCGTGTCAGCGGCGCCACCACCACGGCACGGCGGCGGAGCGACAACAGCAACCAGCACCAGTGCCGACACCCAAAGGAAAACGCCTGTCGTACGGAATGCGGGAAACGGCTTCCTCAAGCAGCACCTCCTTGGAAGGAGACGGCCGTCCGAGCCACGCAACCGTCACCGGCAAACAAAAATAGCTCGTCGCACTTTGACGAGCCGTCAAACGATCGATGACTCACGGGATTCTGTTGGCTGGGCTCTGACATGTTCTACGGGGCCGTCACGTTGTCTCCGGAATGGCAAACCACCCCCTCATCTCCGCCGGCACGACACAGAAACGGAGTATAGCACCGAGCAGTGCCCGGAGGCAACGTCCGAGTGGCGGCGATCCCTACTCCCTCTCCGCGAAGGCGTCCCGGAGGAGCTTGCTCTGCCTGTCGAAGGCCTGCCTGGGGTTCTTGGGCCCCTTCATGAGGGAGATTTCCTGCGTGATGAGGCGCGCGAGGTTGAGCGTGTGCGTCTCGACCTTCCCGGCCTCCCTCCTGTACAGCGGATGGTCCCGGTTTATGTAGATGGTCGTCTCCTCTGCGAAGACTTCCGGGCCGTCCTCTCCGAAGCTGTCCACGACGCAGTAGACTCCGGTTTCTCCGAACTTGATTCTCTTCACGACGGCGTTGGGCGTGAGGCGCTTCACCTTAGGTTTCTTCTTCCGCTTCTTGGGCGCAGCCTCCTTCTTCTGAGCGTCGCCTTCCGCGCCCGCGCCAGTCACATCTTCGGAACCCGCCGGTCTGGCCTGCCGCGTTAATGCGGCGCCCCCTCCGCCCTTCGTCTCGTCGCCTATCGGGAGCGCGCCGAACGGAGACAGGTCGGGGTTCACGGCGAGGGCCCTGTACACCCTCTGGAGGGCGTCCTTGAGCGCACGGCCCACGCGTCTTCCCTCCTTCTTGGCAGTC
>CAZMZP010000036.1:0-21742 GCA_964570935.1 uncultured bacterium | reverse complement strand
GCGCCAAACCACGCTTGTTCAAAAACATAGTCATCGCACTCGTCAACGTCGTCTTCCCATGATCCACATGCCCTATCGTCCCAACGTTCACGTGCGGCTTCGTACGCTCAAAACGAGCCTTACTCATCAGAAAAACCTCCTGGCACACTGACTACCGGCAAACTCCGGGTCGTCCGATGGCACGTTACGCTTCCCCGGGTCTTCCCGAGGAACAATCTCCAGTCCAACGCTCCTAACCAAAAGCGGGCGCACGTCCGTACACACAAACAGACATAGCGGTAACTGCAGATCGAGCAGGGATTCCGCTAGATAGTTGCGCGCCGAATAACCAGACGGTTGCGTACGGCAACGCTGCCAGCTTTTCTCTCTAGTGAGCCCAGGATCGGAATCGAACCGATGACCTTTTGCTTACCATGCAAATGCTCTGCCGACTGAGCTACCCGGGCAATGAGACAAAAGCATTCCCCTTCCAGTCGCGCGCGTCGAGGGGAATTAGACCGGTGTGACTGTGGCGCAGAGGCGAGGCTTCAAGAGACTAAAAAACCCCACCACTCGGCTTTTTTGACACAAAAAGCCACACTGGGGATGTGCAAAACTATAAAATGACAGAGACCCCGGGATCTGTCAAGGGGTTTCTCTCACCTTTCTGAAAAAAGTGGAGCGGGAAACGGGATTCGAACCCGCGACCCTCAGCTTGGAAGGCTGACGCTCTAGCCACTGAGCTACTCCCGCCCCTGGCCTTCAGCGAAACAACCGCACGCGACATCAGAAGCGTAACTCGTTGTTCGCCATATAATTGCACACGTCTTCGCGCGCCGGACTGCGCAGTGGCGAAAAACGCCGGCGCGGCTGTTTCTTCGACGGACCCGGACCGCGGCCGAGTCCGTTAACTCATTGAGAAACAGCTGATTACATGTTTCCGGCGGGTCGCCTGCCCGGTCCCATCCGCCTCTTCGGCCCCTGGCTCCGGCCCTTGTGCATCGGATGCCCGTGCCCGGAGCGAGCGGCGCCGGGATGCTGCCTGGGATGCCCCTGTCCCCTATCGCGCGCCTGGAGCGGAAACGGCCGCTTTCTTTGGGTCGCGTTGTTCCTCTCCGGGAGCACGGCGAACTGCATCGCCTTGTCGAGGTTGACGCCGAACTTCACCAGTTCCCCGCTACCCGAGTCCGTCAGGTAGTAGGAACTCCGCATGCCGTCCGACTCGACCTCAACCCAGCCGAGCTCCACGGCCCTATCCACAAACGCGGCGCCAAGCGCAAAGGGGTTGACTGGTAATTTACCCAACTCAGATCTCCCTGCGGGCTTAAGACAAACTAGGAAAGTCTCACGGTTGATACATGGTGGAGGGGGAAGGATTCGAACCTCCGAAGGCATTGCCGGCAGATTTACAGTCTGCTCCCTTTGACCTCTTGGGAACCCCTCCACTGGATGGCAAGAGTCAATCTTGCCACATTTAACTCAACTGTTCAACCTCCGAGTGGCTTCCGACTCGACGCCCGCGCTGGGAGCCGGAAGCAAAGACGTTGTACTCATGTGCGGCGACCCGCCGCGCGAACGCAACCACACGTGGCCGCTTGAACTGGAGCTGGCGAGAGGAATTGAACCCCCAACCCCCTCATTACAAGTGAGGAGCTCTACCATTGAGCTACGCCAGCTCTCGTTATCGCCGCCTGGAACGCGCGAGGCGGTGCACGACGGCTACGGCGCGGTGCACGACGGCTACGGCCCCTGGGACCCGCGGCCCGGAGCGTCAACCGCTCTTCCTGCGAAGCACCGGACCTCCGGGCCTGTCTTCTATTGTGTATCCCTTTGAATCCACCAGTTTCCTGAGCTCGTCGGCTCTGGCCCAGTCCTGTCTGTTCCGCGCGGCCTCCCGCTGCGTGAGAAGTTCCTTCACGTCGTCCGGGGTCTGCTGCACGGCCTCCTCGTCCTTCCAGAAGAGTCCAAGCACTCTGCCGAGCTCTCTCAGGGCGACGGCCGCGGACCCGACTGCGGCGCGCTCCGCCGGGGACACGATGCCGGCCTCGACCTGCTTGTTCATGACCCTGGCAAGGTCGAAGAGACAGCCGAGCGCCCTCGCGCTGTTGAAGTCGTCGTCCATCGCCTCCACGAACTTCTTCCGTGCCTCGGCCGTCGCGGCCGACAGCTCCCCGTCGGCCGGCCGCACCGCGGCCGGGTCGACCTCGGCGCTCACGATGGCCGCGTTCCTGAGCGCGTTCTTGAGGCGTTCGAGGCCGGCGTCCGCTTCCGCCAGCCGCTCCATGCTGAACTCCGTGGGACTGGAGTAGTGAGTGGACAGGAGGTAGAACCTCAAAGTCTCGGGGTCAACCTCGGCGCAGATGTCCTCCACTGCCAGAAAGTGCTTGGTGGACTTGGACATCTTCTCGCCGGTCAGGTTCACCAGCCCGTTTTCGATCCAGAACTGCACGAACGGTTTCCCGGTGGCGGCTTCGGCCTGCGCGATCTCGTTATCGTGGTGCGGGAATATCAGGTCCTGACCGCCGCCGTGTATGTCGAAGGATTCCCCCAGGTACTTCATGGACATGGCCGAGCACTCGATGTGCCAGCCCGGTCTGCCGCTGCTCCACGGACTCTCCCACGAGGGCTCGCCCGGTTTGGCCGCCTTCCAGAGCGCGAAGTCGAGCGGGTTTCTCTTCTTCTCGCCCGGGTCCACCCTGGCGCCGGCCCTGAGCTCGTCCAGCTTCCTTCCGGACAGCTTCCCGTAGCCGGGCCACGTGTCCACGGCGAAGTAGACGTCACCGCCGCTCTCGTAGGCATGGCCCTTGTCCACGATCTTCTTCACCATGTCCACTATCTCGGTGATGTGTTCGGTGGCCTTGGGATACACCGTTGCGGGCTTGATGCCCAGGAGCCGCGCGTACTTGTGGAACGCTTCGATGTTCCGCGCCGCGATGTCCTGCCAGGGGATCTTTTCTTCGTTCGACTTCTGGATGATCTTGTCGTCCACGTCGGTGAAATTGTATATGTACCGGACGTTGTAGCCCTTGTATTCCAGGTATCTCCTTATGGCGTCGCCGGCGATGGCCGAGAACATGTGGCCGATGTGCGGTTTGTCCTGCACGGTCATCCCGCACACGTACATTCCGACGAAGTCCTTGTTGAGGGGAACGAACTCCTCCTTTCGCCGCCTTAGGTTGTCGTAGATGCGCATGATTCCACCCTTTGTGTTCAAAGAATGCCTTGACCGGATTGTTATACAGCGTTGAGAGCGATGCTCTGTGCGACGCCGGAACTTATGCCGCGCTATTTGCCAGCGGATGGGCGTGAAGTGTCTTCACCGGGGGTTTCACCCTCTGCGGCTACCGGCGGTTCAGTGGCGGGCCTTTCACTCTCGTCCAGGAACGAGCCCTGGACTCCACCCTCCCAGATCCTGAGATGTTCTTCGATTCTCCTGATTTCCCTCTGGACGCTCTCCAGCTCCCTCGAAACCGGGTCCGGCATGTGAACGTGGTCGAGAGTCATGGAGGGCACTCTCCGGCCTTCTCTCTTCACTACTCTGCCGGGTATTCCCACTACGGTGCAGTTGCCCGGAACGTCCCTTAGCACTACTGCGTTGGCGCCGACGTACACGTCGTCGCCCACGACGATGTTACCCAGTATCTTGGCGCCCGCGCCCACGACGACGCGGTCGCCCAGCGTGGGATGTCTCTTGCCGCGCTCCTTGCCCGTGCCGCCGAGAGTGACTCCCTGGAACAGAGTGACCTCGTTCCCGATGATTGAGGTCTCTCCCACCACCACTCCCGAACCGTGGTCTATGAAAAGCCCTCTGCCGACCTCGGCCGCCGGATGGATGTCCACGCCGGTGAAGAAGTGGGTGACCAGGGAGACGAGCCTGGGCAGGACCGGCACGCGCCAGTGGTACAGCGTGTGCGCTATCCTGTACCAGGTCACCGCGTGAAACCCGGGATACGTGAATATCACCTCGGCCGCGCTTGTGGCCGCCGGGTCTCTGTCCAGGGCTGCACGAAGGTCTTCAGTGAACGCGCTCATGCCTGCGTGACTCTCTCGCGCGCGACGCTGTGCCGGGGGACCGGCCGGAAGCCCGGCCCTTCCCGTCCGCCTACTTTGTCAGCTTGGCCACGGCCTTCGCGTCCAGGCGCATTATGACTTCCGTGACGAGGCTCACCACGGCCTCGAAATCCTTCCTGTCGATTATGGCTGTGTGACTGTGGATGTACCTGGTCGGCACGCAGAGCGACAGCGACGGGACTCCTGTCCCGTGCAGATGTATCTTGCCGCTGTCGGTGCCGCCGCGTTCCAGCGAGGCGAAGTGATAAGGGATCTTCTTCGCCTTGGCCGCGTCCACCACAAAGTCACGCAGCCTGGGGTTCGGGATCATCGAACCGTCGTACACCACGACGGCCGCGCCCGCGCCCAGCTTCTCGGCACTGCCGTCACCGGCCCCGGGCACGTCTCGGGCGATGCAGACATCCAGCGCGAACCCGATGTCCGGCTTCACGGCCGAAACGCTGGTCTGGGCCCCCCTCAGTCCGACCTCCTCCTGAACGGTCCCCACGCCGTACACCACGTTGGGGTGCTTCGCCTTCTGGAGTCTCCGGAAGACTTCTATTATCTCCGCGCAGCCGATTCTGTCGTCCCACGACTTGGCCATGTAAAGCCGCGGGTTGGCCATGACAGAGAACGGGCTCATGGGCACGACGGGGTCTCCGGGCCTGATGCCGAGTTTCTTCTCGACGTCGAAGGCGCTTGTGGCGCCTACGTCTATGAACATGTCCTTGAGGTCAACGACCTTCTTCTTCTCGTCTTCCTGAAGGTCGTGAGGAGGCTTGGAGCCGACTATGCCGAGAACGTCGCCCTTCGCGGTCCTGACCGTCACGCGCTGGGCGAGGGCCACGTGGCCCCACCACCCGCCGATGGGCAGGAACTTGATGAAACCGTCCTTGGTGACATGCTTCACCATGAAGCCGACTTCGTCCATGTGCGCGGCCAGCATCACCGCCGGCCCGCCCGCCTTGCCGGTCTTCTTGCATATCAGGCTGCCGAGCCGGTCATAGTAAATCTCGCCCAGCCCCTTCAGGTGTTTCTCCATCACCGCGGACACGTCTTCTTCGTGCCCCGAGATGCCGACGGCGTCGGTCAGTTCCTTCAGCATGAGTTCGACTTGGTCCATCTCTTGCCTCCACTGCTCTTGATTCTCGACCGCTCCCGCACGCGCCGGCGCGCCGGTGCAAGCCGTCTGGTGGAAAGCGCAGCACGGTGACACGGCGGCCCATCGACGGAGTGCGCACCCTCGGGAGCGCAAACGCATCCAGCGGATTCTATCAGAATCCTGCGCCGGCGGAAACACATAACTCGCCCGGGAACGGCCAGGACCGGCGCGTCGACGCATTACCGGCACGGGTCAACGCCGCGCACGGCAGGCCGGCGGCACTAGGCGCCCTTCGCGGCCGCCACGATTCCCCGCCGGGCGAGGGCCAGCCGGCAAATCTCTTCCACGAGCGAAGGGAAGTCCATCCCGATTGCCCCGGCGGCCATCGGAACCAGGCTCGTCCCCGTCATGCCGGGCACGGTGTTCACTTCCAGACACTGGGGCCGGCCGGCGTCGGGCAGACGGAAGTCCACGCGCGAGAAGTCCGCGCAACCGAGGACCCTGAAGGCCTCGAGGGCGCATCGCTGGGCGTCGGCCGCAGTCTTGGCGTCGATCTCCGCGGGAACCGTGTATTTGCTCTTTCCCTTTGTGTATTTGCACTCGTAGCTGTAGAAACCGGTCTGCGGTGCGATTTCCAGAACGGGAAGCGCTTTTTCTCCCAGTATCCCGACCGTGATTTCTCTCCCCGGTACGTACTTCTCGATGAGGACGTCCGGTGAGTACTTGAGGGCGGATTCCACCGCGTCTCTGACCTGTCTCGTGTCGTCCACGACGCTGATGCCTATCGTGGAGCCCTGGTCTCTGGGCTTCGTCACGACAGCCGGCCCCCCCAGCTCGGACACGGCCCGTTCGACTTTCGCGAGGTCGGCGTTCTCCACCGCGCGCCATGCCGGAGTCGGAATGCCAGCCCGTTCGAACATCAGCTTGGTCAGGAATTTGTCCATCGCGAGGGCGCTCGCCAGCATGCCAGACCCGGTGTACGGAACTCTCATTAAGTCAAGCAACGCCTGCACGGTGCCGTTCTCGCCCGTCCCGCCATGCAGAGCTATGAACACCACGTCGCACGACGAGATTCCCGTGTTCGACACGAACCCGACGAGACCCGGGTTCCTTCCCGCGGTAGCGCCGGGGCTCTTGGAATCTCCCGGGACTGCGCCACCGGCCGGGCTCTTCGCCGCAAACGACTCGAGCTCGTCCCCAACGTCCATCTCGCTCACACTGTGGCCCTTCTCTCTCAGGGCTCTCGCGACTTCCGCTCCGGACACGAGCGACACCTCTCGCTCGCTCGATGCGCCGCCTTTGAGTACGACTATCTTCATCCGGTTCCTCCGACTGCCCGCAGTCTCTCGATGCAACTCTCCCTGCCCAGAATGTCTATGACGAGCGGCAGCTCGGGCCCGTGCAGGTTCCCGGTCAGCGCCGCCCGAATGGGCATGTAGAGCTCCTTGCCCTTTCTGCCTGTTTCCTGTCCCACAAGCTTGAGCCATGTCTTCGCGTCTTCCTGCGACCCCACGCTGGAGCTCTCCAGTAGGGCCGCCGCCGCCGACACCAACTGACGGGAAGACGGCTCGTTGAGCAGAGCGACGGCCTCCGCCTCTAACTCGGGCGCCTCCCGCTCGAACATGGCCACATGGTAGCGAAGGTCGCTCAATTTTGCCAGGCCGTCTCTCACGGCCAGGAGTATCTTACTGAGTTTATCGTCGCCCGCGTCCTTGAGCCCGGTCTCGCGGAAGTACGGCAGGCTCAGCCGCAGGAGCTCGTCCGCATCCAGCTTCTTTATGTAGTGACCGTTCATCCAGTCCAGCTTCGCCGTGTCGAAGACGGCCGCGGCCTTCGCTGCCCGTTCGAGTGAGAAGCTCGTCACGAGCTCGTCCGCGGTCATCATTTCCCTGTCCTCTCCGGGTGACCATCCCAGCAGCGCGAGGTAGTTCGTCATCGCCTGAGGCAGATAGCCGATCTTCCTGAATTCCGCGACCGAGGTGACCCCGTCTCTCTTGCTCAGCTTGGCCCTCTCGCGGTTGAGTATGATGGACAGATGGGCAAACGTGGGTGGCGCTACGCCGTACGCTTCGTACAGCATGAGCTGTCTGACTGTGTTGGACAGATGCTCCTCGGCCCTGATGACGTGGGATATCCTCATCAGGTGGTCATCCACGACGCACGAGAAATTGTACGTGGGCATTCCGTCGGAGCGAAGGATGATGAAGTCTCCCACGACGCCTGCCGGGAACGTCACGCGGTCCCGAACCACGTCGTCGAAGGCGTACTCCTTCTGCGGCGCGGAGAACCTGACGCTCGACTTTCTTCCCGCCCTCTCGAATTCGGCCGTTTCCTCGGCGGACAGCCTGCGACAGCGTCCGCCGTACTGCGGAGGCCTGCCCTCAGCCAGCAGTTTCTTTTTCTCGGCGTCGAGTTCCTCCTCGGTGCAGTAACAGCGGTACGCGTTCCCCCTGTTGAGCAGCTTGATGGCGAACGCCGTGTAGATGTCCTTCCGTTCCGACTGCCTGTACGGCGCGTACGCGCCGCCCCGGTCAGGCCCCTCGTCCCACTCGATTCCCAACCACCTCAGGTCGGCCATCACGCCTTCCTCGGATTCGGGAGTCGAACGGGCCACGTCGGTGTCCTCGATCCTGAGGACGAACGCGCCGTGCCTGCCCCTCGCGAAGAGCCAGTTGTACAGGGCGGTCCTGGCGCCGCCGACGTGAAGACTGCCGGTGGGGCTGGGAGCGAAGCGGACTCGTACTTGGTTCGCTGACATGTCGTTGTTCAATCGCTGTTAAGCGGGCTCGGCGACCACCAGGGTGGCGATCGCGAAGGCGGCCGCGCCCTCGGCCCTTCCCGTGAATCCCATGCCTTCGTTGCGCGTGGCCTTGACGGAGACGGCCTCCCGGTCCAGCAGAAGCGCCTCAGCGATCCGGTCCCTCATCTCGCCGAAATGAGGCGAGACCCGCGGCTCCTCGATGACGAGCACGGAATCCACGTTGACTATGCGCGCTCCGGCCTCATGGACCAGGTCCCGGACCTTGCCCAGAAGCGCGATGCTCGAAACGTCTTTGTACTGCGGGTCGGTGTCCGGAAAGAGCAGGCCGATGTCGCCGGCCGCCACCGCGCCCAGCAGGGCGTCCGCTATGGCGTGGCAGAGAACGTCGGCGTCAGAATGTCCTCCGAGCCCCTTCGTGTGGGGTATGCTCACTCCGCCCAAGACCAACGCCCGGTTTTCAACGAACGGATGGGCGTCGTAGCCGATTCCTGTTCTGTGGCCTTCAGTTGTGTGATTCGATGTCATGGTCGCTCTTTCGGCCTCGTCCGATTCCGGCCGGGAAGGCGCTTCCAGGCCAACCGGCCTTTCCCCGCCTTGAGAAGAGCCTCGGCCAGGACGACGTCCTCTGGGTACGTTATCTTTATGTTGAACGAATCCCCGGGCACGACCGCGACTTTCATGCCCGCTCTCTCCAGCAGGGCGGCGTCGTCGGTCGCGTCAAGCCCGCGCGGCCATTTCCTGAACGCGCGTTCCAGGAGCTCCCGCCTGAACGCCTGGGGCGTCTGCGCCAGCCAGAGCGTCTGTCGCGGAATTGTCCCGGTCACGCGGCGGCCCTTCACTCGCTTGACCGTGTCCGAGGCGGGCTCGGCAGCGATGGCCGCGCCGGTCCGTCTGCACGCCGTCATCGTCCGCGACACGAGGCGCCGGCTCAAGAACGGCCTCGCGGCGTCGTGCACCAGCACGTACTCGCTGTCGCCCGCGAACCGGAGCCCGTTCCTGACCGAGTCCTGCCTTCTCCGCCCGCCCGCCACCACGGCTTCCACCTTCCTCAGAGCCAGACTTTTCACCAGTGCCTGGCATCTTCGGACTGCGCCACGCCGCACGACCACGATCGCCCGTTCGACGTCCGGTGCATTCTCGAGCGCCAGCAGCGAGTAAAAGATGAGCGGTCTTCCCGCCACGACTGCGAATGCCTTCTCGCCCTTCCGGCCGAGCCGCTTCCCCGCGCCTGCCGCGACAAGGATTGCGGCGGTGTCACACCTTCTTCTCACTCTTCGTTTTCTCCAGCGCCTGAGCCACGGCGCTCCTGACGTCGTCCACGCCCACAACCTGTATGGATGAATCGCTCCGGGCCGCCGCTCCCAAGTCGGAGAGGTTGCCGGCCGGTATTATTATCCTCTTGAAACCGAGTTTCTTGGCCTCGTTTATCCTGTGAGAGATCTGCGACACGCGTCTCACTTCACCACCCAGGCCCACTTCTCCCGTGACCGCGGTGTGGGATTTCACCGCGGCGTCCTTGCAACTCGAGGCCACGGCCACCACGAGTCCCAGGTCGCATCCGGGCTCGTCCAGTCGTATGCCGCCGGCCACGTTCACGAACACGTCCATGGAGCCCAGCCGGAACCCCATGCGCCTCTCCAGCACCGCCAGCATGACGTACAGTCTTCTCGAGTCGTAACCGGTGGACGCGCGCTGCGGGAAGCTGTAGCCGGTCCGCGACACCAGGGCCTGGAGCTCCACCAGCAGGGGCCGCGTGCCTTCAATGCTGCTGACCACCACCGAACCCGGAACGGCCGAGTCTCTCTCCGAAAGAAACACCTTGGAGGGATTGACGACCTCGGCCAGGCCCGTCTCGACCATCTCGAACACGCCGATCTCGTTCGTGGAGCCGAACCTGTTCTTGGCGGCCCTGAGCACGCGGTAGTTCTGGTACCTCTCACCCTCGAGGTAAAGCACCGCGTCCACCATGTGCTCCAGGACTCGGGGGCCGGCCACCGCGCCTTCCTTGGTGACGTGCCCCACCAAGAACAGCGCGGTCGGGTTGCTCTTCGCGAAATTGAGGAACTTGAGCCCGCACTCTCTGATCTGCCCCACGCTGCCGGGCGTGCCGTCGAGCTCCGGGTCGTACACCGTCTGGATGGAATCTATCACGGCCGCCGAGACCTTGAGGTCGGACAGCTGGTTCAGAATCACCGTGACGTCCGTCTCGCAGCTCACGTACAGGTCATTGGCCAGGGCACCCAGCCGCTTCGCCCGCATCCTGGTCTGGGCCTCGCTCTCTTCGCCCGAGACGTAGAAACAGGACTTCCCCGCCTCCGCGAGCCTGCTGAGCACCTGGAGCAGGAGCGTTGATTTTCCGATACCCGGGTCGCCGCCCACCAGCACGAGCTCGCCCGTGACCAGGCCGCCTCCCAGCACCCTGTCGAACTCGCTTATGCCGGTCGGTGTTCTCTCGACTTCCGCGTCGCCGATGTCGGCGAGACGCCTGGGCTGTCGGAGAGCGATGCCCCTCTCCACCCACTTCTCTTTCGTCTTCCTGCGTTCCTCCTCGACTGCCGAGTTCCATTCTCCGCAGGAGGGACACTTGCCGAACCACTTACTGCTCTCGTGGCCGCAGCTCCGGCAAAGAAAGACTATTTTCTTCTGGGATTTCATTTGTGTTGCCTGTCCCCACGCACGGACCGCGGCGGACGCCGGCACGCGCGTCGCCCCCGGGCAAGCCGCCCGCGGCGGCGCCCCGTGCCTCGGAGCGCACCCCCGCTCGCGCAGCGCGGCGTTCTAGAAAACGCTGAACTTGAGGTAGCGCCGCGGGTTCGCCTTGATGTCCGCTATCAACGCCTTCGCTTCTTCGAGGGTGGTCTTCATCTCGTTGTAGAGGGCATCGTCGTTCACCATCTTGCCGAGCGTGCCCTGCCCGCCCTCCACCTTCTGCACCAACGTCTCCACGGCCCCGCTCAGGCCCTCGAGCTTGGTCACCAGCCCGTCCAGGTCCCGCGTGAGCTCGGTTATCTGCGTTACGGTCGTGTCTATCTCGGGGCCGCGCGCCTCGGCGAACTGCCTCAGCTTGCTGCTGGTGTAACGCAGGTCGTCCACGGCCAAGCGGAGGTCCTCCCTGTTCTCTTCCAGCGCCCCGCGGAGCTGCCCGCTGAACTGGTTCAGGTTCTCGAAAGTGCCGCTGATCTTTCCTTCTTTCTCGACCTGGTCCAGCACGTCGTGGACCTTTCTGACCGTCTTCTCGAAATCCTTGAGCGCTATGCCTATCTCGCCCACGACCTCGGGCACGCCGCTCTCGAACCTGCCGTCCAGGATCTCGCCCCTGGCCACGGGCTCCGTGGACTTGCCCAACGTGATCGCGACGTATTTCTCGCCCATCAGCCCGATGTTCCTGACGTAGAACCCCGTGTCCTTGGTGATCCTGATTCCCTTGTCCACCGACAGGTCGACATACACACGGGCTCTGCCGAGCTCGATCTTCCTGACCGAGCCCCTTTCCACACCCAAGACCGTCACCGGGTCTCCCACGGTGAGCCCGCCCACTTCGTCGAACGCGACCCTGTACACGTGCTCGCGCTTCGCGACCTGGCAGCCCTTTATCCAGATTATCCCGCCGACCAGAACGAAGATAGCGAAGATAACGGTGACGCCAACCGTTAGCTCAGTGCCTCTCCTGTCCATCAATTCCTCCTGTGGAGACCGACATGCGTGTACCGGTCGCTGTCAGTGTCAAGAGTCCGTGAGGGGGCCGCTCCCGCTGCCGGAGATGAACTGGCAGACCGCCGGATCCTCGCACTTCTGGATCTCCTGGGGCGTACCCTCGTAGATTATCTTTCCTTCGTTAAGCATCGCTATCCTGTCGCCTATCTTGTACGCGCTCCTCATGTCGTGCGTCACGGCGACGGACGTTATTGTCAGTTTCTTCTGGAGACTCCTTATCAGGTCGTTTATGGCATCGGCCATTATCGGGTCGAGGCCCGTTGTCGGCTCGTCGTACAGGATGAACTCCGGGTCGATCGCCATCGCCCGCGCCAGTCCGACTCTCTTCTTCATGCCGCCGCTCAGGCTCGCCGGATGCACGTCTTCGACGCCCTCCAGGCCGACCATCCGCAGTTTCTCGGTGACGCGGCCGCGTATCTCCGACTCCGGCATGCGAGCGTGCTCGCGCATCGGAAGGGCGACGTTCTCGGCCACGGTCATGGAGTCGAACAGCGCGGCCCCCTGGAAGACCATCCCGAACCTCTTCCTGAGCTCGCTCAGCTCGGCATCCTTCATCACGGTGATGTCCCTCTCGTCGATGAAGATGTGCCCGCTGTCCGGCCTGAGGAGCCCGATGATGTGCTTGAGGAGAACGCTCTTCCCGCACCCGCTCCTTCCTATTATTACCAGGGACTCGCCGTCAGTGATGGTGAGGTCGAGGCCGTTAAGGACCTTCTTGCCGGCGAAGCTTTTTTCGAGCTGCTTGACGATAATCACTTATCTTCGTCCTTTGCGGCGGACCCCGCGGCCTTCCGGCCTTCTCCGTCCGCGGGCGGACAATCGAAGGCGGCCGCGCGCCTCATGCCCCCAGGAGCACTCTGAAGATGAGCGTGGCCAGCATGTAGTCGAGCACCAGTATCGCAAGGCAGGACGACACGACAGCTCTGGTCGTCGCCCGGCCGACTCCCTCCGCGCCGCCCTCGGCGTGGAAACCGAAGTAGCAGCCCATGGTGGCTATCACGACGCCGAAGAAGAGACTCTTCACGAGCCCGCCGAAGACATCTCTCATCTCGAAGAAGAGTCTCAGGCCCTCCATGAAGGTGTTCGTGGCCACGTCCAGCGAGACGTAAGCGACGACGTAAGCGCCTACGATGGCCAGGAAGTCCGAGAAAATCGTGACGACCGGCAGCATCACCATTCCGGCTATCATCCTCGGGACGGCGAGATATCTTATCGGACTTATTCCTATCGTCTCCAGCGCGTCGATCTGCTCGGTCACCTTCATGGTGCCCAGCTCCGCGGCGATGGAGGCGCCCACTCTCCCCGCGACGACCAGGGCGGTGAGCACAGGACCCAGCTCTATGACCACGCTCTTGCCGATGACCGAGCCCAGGTATCGCATCGGCACGTAGGCCTGGAACTGATACGCGGCCTGCACGGCCGCCACGGCGCCGGTGAAAATTGACGTGACGAAGACCAGCGGCAGCGATTCGATGCCCATCGCCACCATCTGCTCCAGCACGAGATGGCCCTTCCGCCAGAAACCGGGGAACGACCTGAACACGCTGACGAAGAATATGAAGACCCTGCCGGTCTCTTCCAGGCTCTCGACGACTCTGCGGCCCACGGTCTGGGCGCCCGCGAGTGAGTGATTGGCATCCATCGGGCTTCCTCGAACCAGCGAAAGGACTCACGCGGAAGGGCCCGGGCGGGGCGGCCTCGCCGCGACTCGCGGCGGCACGCCGTACGCAGCGGCCCCATGCGCGGCGACGCTTCCGCGCGCACCGCACGGAGCGTATCCCAACGCACAATATCCGTTTGCGGGTTCAAAGGCAAGGGGATGTTGAATGGATTCCGGTCAGCCGCGTCGCGGGAGTCGAAGGCGGCTAGAACGGCTCTTCCGGCCTCTTGGACATGCTCTCGAAGCGGGTGTACTCGCTTATGAACGTGAGCTCCACGGTGCCTATCGGACCGTTCCTCTGCTTCCCGATTATGAGCTCCGCCCTTCCCTCATTATCTGGGGTCTTTTCGTACACTTCCGGCCGGTAGATGAATATGACGACGTCCGCGTCCTGCTCGATTGCCCCGGACTCTCTCAGGTCCGACAGCACCGGCCGCCTGTCTCCGCCGCGCGTCTCCACGGCTCTGGAAAGCTGGGAAAGCGCGACCACCGGGACCCTGAGTTCCTTGGCCAGCGCCTTGAGCGACCGGGAGATCTGAGAGATCTCCTGCTGTCTGTTCTCCACGTCCGACAGGCCCCGGACGAGCTGAAGGTAGTCCACTATTATCAGGCCGATGTTCGCCTCGGATTTGAGCCTCCTCGCCTTGGAGCGCATTTCGAGCACGCTCATGGCGGGAGTGTCGTCTATGTAGATGGGGGCCTTCGACAGGAGCCCCGCGGCCGTGGTCAGAAGCGGCCAATCGGACTCCCTGAGGTATCCGGTCCTCACCCTGTGAGATTCCACCCGCGCCTGAGAGCACAGCATCCTCAGGACGACCTGCTCTCTGGCCATTTCGAGACTGAACACCGCCACCGGCACCCTGTTCTTTATTGCCGCGTGTTCGGCGATGTTCATGGAGAGGCTCGTCTTGCCCATCGACGGCCTGCTGGCCAGCACTACCAGGTCCGACGGCTGGAAGCCGGCGGTCTTGGTGTCCAGCTCGAAGAATCCCGTCTCGACTCCAGTCACGTGCTTCTTCTTGTCGTACAGCTCCTGGATGACCTCGAAACTGTGCCCCAGGATGTCCCCGAGCGCCACAAACCCGGTCCTGGTCTTCGCGTCCGAGATTCCGAATATCATCTGTTCCGCTCTGTCCAGAACGCTTCCCGAGTCCTCCTTCGAGGTGAAGGCCTCGGTGGCGATTGTGGTGCCGGCCTCGATGAGCTTGCGGAGGGTGGCCTTCTCCAGGACGATTCTGCAGTAGTATTCCACGTTCGCCGACGTGGCCACCTGCTCGAACAGCGAGGCCAGGTAGGACGGCCCGCCCACCTGCTCGAGCTCTCCCTTCTTCTTGAGCTCCTCTCCGACGGTCACCAGGTCCGCCGGTTCACCTTTGTCGTGTATCGAAGTGATGGTGCGGAAGATCTTCCTGTGGGCTTCTCTGTAGAAGGCGTCGTCGTCCCGGATAAGCTCCAGGCACTTGCCGGCGGCGGCCGCATCGATGAGCATCGCGCCCAGCACGCTCTGCTCGGCCTCTATGGAATGCGGCGGCACTCTCCCCGCGCTGGTCTCGATGTCTGATGTTCTCATGGTATGTCTCCGCTACAGATTATAGCGCACTTTCACCCGGAATTCTTCCAGACATCTCTTAGCTTCTGGACGTCCTCCCAGACGAGCTTCTTTAGGTCCGGATTCCGGAGACAGGCGGCCGGATGATACGTCGCTATGACCTTGATACCCTTGTACGAAAGGTCGGCGCGCCTGTACTCGGCCATGGACATTTTGACGCCGCTCAGGGCCTCCGCCGCGAACCGTCCCAGCGCGCAGATGACCCTGGGCCTGAGTAGTTCGAGCTGCCCGGCGAGATACGGCGAGCACGTAGTCACCTCGTCCGGAAGCGGGTCCCTGTTGCCCTCGGGCCTGCACTTGATCACGTTGGTGATGTAGACGTCTTCCCGGTTGAACTTGATCGCCTCGATTATGCGAGTCAGGAGCTGGCCGGCCCTGCCGACGAACGGAGCGCCCTGGATGTCTTCGTCCCTGCCCGGCGCCTCCCCCACGAAGACGAGGCCGGTCCTGCCGCTGCCGGTGCCGAACACCGCCTGAGTTCTGTTCTTGTGCAGCGGACAATCAGTGCATTTCTTCACTTTCTTCTCGAGCTCGCCCAGGGCGCGTCTGTCCACCTGGATGTCGGCGGGACGTTCCGGGTCGTCCGGCCCGGCCGAGCCGTTCGCGCGCGCGGTGTCGCGTCCGGCGGCCTCACGTGCGTGCGACGCACCCGACGGGAGCGCGTCTCCGCCGGGTCGGCGCGGCGCCCTCCCCGGACCCAGCACGATGGAAGTCTCTCCCATCGAGACGCGGTCCTCGAGGTAGCGTCTGGCGGCGGCGATGAGGACGGCAAGCTCTTCCGGGTCTCTCACGCGGTGGTCCTTTCAAGAAGAGGCCCTGTGCGGACAGGGCTCAGTGCGGGATTCAATCGACCGATGCAGAGATGTGTTTACGCGCGCCTGGGCGGCGCAAGGCCGGCGCCGTTCACGCGCGCCTCAGGCTCGCGGCCTTCTTCAACACTTCCATCGCGACTTCGCGCTTCGACATCAGCGGAAGCCTCTCGACCTTCCCGGCGCGGTCGATCATGGTGACCACGTTGGTCTCGACGTCGAACCCGGCGCCCGGCACGAGCGGGTTGTTCACGACAATCATGTCGAGGTTCTTCTTCCTGAGTTTTTCTCCGGCTCGCCGGACTTCGTCCTCGGTCTCCACGGCGAAGCCCACGAGCAGTTTCTTTCCCTTCTTCCGGCCCACCTCGCCGAGAATGTCGTCGGTGCGGCGGAACTCGACTTCGAGCCGGCCGGTCTCCCTGGGGATCTTGCCTTTTTTCGCGCTTGCGGGCGTGAAGTCGCTCACGGCGGCCACCATGAGCACCATGTCCGCGCGCGGCGCAGCCGCCCTGACCGCGTTTCTCATCTGTGCGGCAGTCCGCACCCGCACACACTTCATGCCGGCGGGCGGTTCCACGGAGGCGGGACCGCTCACCAGCGTCACGTCTCCGCCCATGTCCCTGGCGGCGGAAGCGAGCGCGTAGCCCATCTTTCCGCTGGACCGGTTGGAGACGTATCTGACTTCGTCTATGGGCTCTTCGGTCCTGCCGGCGGTCACGAGTATCTTGACCCCGGAAAGCGGCTTCTCCTCTCCCAGGAGAGTCTCGACCGCGGCCACGATGGTCTCCACGGCGGCGAGCCGTCCCTTGCCAGTCTCACCGCACGCCAGCTCGCCCCGCTCGGGCTCCACGAAACTGTGACCCAGCGAGCGCAGCCGTTCCACGTTGGCCCGCACCACCGGGTTTTCCCACATCCGAACGTTCATGGCCGGCGCGAACGCCACCCTTCCTCCGGCCGCCATGAGTATCGAGCTGAGCAGGTCGTCGGCGATCCCCGACGCGACTTTGCCGATGATGTTCCCTGTGGCCGGGGCGATCAGTATAAGGTCCGAATCGGCCACCGCGTCTATGTGCTGGACGGGTCTGGATGACTTTCCGGCCGCGGACACGGGCTGCCGTCCTGCGGCGCGTCCGGGGTGCCACTCGGGACCGAGTTCCGCCGTCTCACCCGCCGCGGAATAAAACATGTCCGCGAGCACCTTGCCGCCCGACAGGACTTCAAACGTCAGCGGCGCGACGAACTCCCGGGCCGCGGCGGTCATGCACACCGTCACCCGCGCCCCTCTCTTGGTCAGCTCCCGCAGCAAGTCCACCGCCTTGTACGCGGCGATGCTGCCCGTCACGCCCAACAGGATCGTCTTCCCCGAGAGACTCGGACTCGGGATGGCGTTTGCGGCTACCTCGCCGGCCGGCCGTGCGCCGGCCGCGTCCCGGGCTCGGACGGGTGACTTCCCGCGAGGACTCATTCGTCTTTCCCTTCCTGCGTGTCGTACATGTACCTGACTTTGCCCTTCTGGACTTTGTCCAACGCATGGAGCGTGACCTGGTCTTCCAGCTCCTGGCCGGCCATTCGCAGAACGTCGTTGATCCGCCTGGCCTCTTTCGCGGCTATGATCGCCAGTTCGTACTTGTTGGCGAACGAGCTCACGCTGTCCATCGTCTTACCTTCGTCCTTAGTCTCAGCCATCAACCCTCCTGCCATGCGCGCACCCGGCAGCGCCGGAAACGCGTCCACTCGCGGCCTGGCCGCCGGCGCCTCAGCGGCCGTCCGGCTCCGCGCGACTCAGCACGCCGGGATCAGACGCTTCAGTCGCGAATCCTCCGCGGCGATTATGCTCTTCAATCGGTCGAGCGCGGCATTCAGCTTGTCGTTCACTATCAGGTAGTCGTAATGCTTCCAGTACCGTGTCTCTTCTCTCGCGTTCCTCAATCGCGTCCGGAGGACTTCCTCGGACTCAGTCTTTCTTCGTCTCAGCCTTTCTTCCAGGATCTCCATCGAAGGCGGAATCACGAAAACGAACACGCCGTCCGGGAACACCTTTCTCAGGCTGGCGCCCCCCTGGACGTCTATGTCCATTATCACCTTGTTGCCCTTGTCCAAGTACGGCGCCACCGAGAATCGAGGCGTTCCGTAGAAGTGGCCGTGCACTTCCGCCCACTCGAGTAACTCTCCGGCTCCCATCATCTCCCGGAACCGGTCCTGCTCCAAGAAGTGATAGTCCCGTCCGGTCACTTCATCTTCTCTTCGGGGTCTGGTGGTGGCGGAGATGGAGTACACCACGCCGGAGCAGTCTCTGACGATTCCGTAGCAGAGCGAAGTCTTGCCCGCGCCCGAGGGCCCTGTAACCACTATGGGGTAGGCCACCCTGTCTCTGCGGCCTTCAAACAGGATACTACTTTCGTCCACTTTACTCAAGCCTCTTGGGGGTACCGGCCGGCTGCGCGACCGGGACAGTGAACCGAACACGGGCTCGCCGGCCCCTACTCTATGTTCTGCACCTGTTCTCTGAGCTTCTCTATCTCGTCCTTGACGCAGACGACCTGGTTCACGACGTCCACGTCGAGGGCCTTCGCGCCCATCGTGTTCGCCTCCCGGTTCATTTCCTGGAGAAGGAAGTTCAGCTTCCGGCCCGCCAGCTCGTCCGAATCCAACAGCGACAGGAACTGTTTCACGTGCGCCCGCAGCCTGACGCATTCTTCGGTGCAGTCCAGCTTGTCCGCGAATATCACGACTTCGAGAGCCAGGCGCTCTTCCGGAATCTCTCCGCCGGCGAGCAGCTCGGCCAGCCTCGCCCGCAGCTTGTCCCGCGCCTCGTGGACCCGCAGCGGAGCGCGCGTCTCGACGGCTCGCACGTGTTCGAGCAGCCCTGTCGCGCGGGCTCTCAGCTCCTCCTTCAGGCTCGCGCCCTCCGCGTCCTTCATCGAGATGACGTCGTCTATCGCCTTCGTAACGCTCTCCTCGACCAACCGCCAGCTCGTTTCATCGCTGGCCGGGAACTTCTCGGGGCTCAGGAGGTCGGGAAAACTCACGAGTGTCTTGAGGTCGATCTCGTCCACCAGGTTGTACCTGGCCTTCAGCGCCCTCAATAGCGCCACGTACCTGTCCGCCACGTCTTCCGCCAGAGCGAGCGCGCCCGATCCGCCGTCTCCGTTCCACGTCACGGACACGCTCAGTTTTCCCCTCAGTATCCGCCTCTGAAGCAGAGCCCTGACGCTGGCCTCGAAATGGGTCAGCCACTTGGGAAGTCTCAGGGAGATCTCGCAGTACTTGTGGTTGACGCTGCGGATCTCCGTCACGAGAAGGATTCCGTCCTTCTCAATCTCGCTCCTGCCGAAACCTGTCATGCTTCTAACCACTGAAACTCCCCTCCTCGCTGATGGTTACGACTATAGCAGAATTTCACTCTAGGTAACGCAGTCACGGGTGTCAACCGAAAGTTCTGAAGGCGGGGCGGCCCGCGCGACGGCGGTGCGCCGCGCCACAACGCGCTCGCGCCACAACGCGTTCGCGGAGGGCCGTCCTCCCGTGCGATGGCGGCGCGGCCGACTATCTGATAGACTCGCGGCGCCATGGAAAACTTGTTCCTCACACAGGTAGTAAGAGAGCTCACGTCCGGCCTCTCTCCCGCCGTTTTGGGCCGAAGGGTGGAGCGTGTCTCCGGCGCCGCGCCGGCGGCCGTCCTGATCCAGCCCGCCGCCACGGAAGAGCGGCGCGAGAAACATCTCCCCGGACGCGAGCGCTCGCTGCCGGAGCCCACTCTCGTGGTCTGCCTGGACGCGGCGCTGCCGTGCGTCGTCACCCTCGACCGGCCGCTGCCGGACGCCCCGGCGGCCAAGAACCCGGACGGCTTCATCAAGACACTGTCGGACACGCTCAAGGGCACGGTTCTCGCGCGCATCGAGCAGCACGGCCGTGACAGAGTCGCCCGCATCGTCTTCACGCGGGAATCAGACGATTCCGAACTCGTGATGTGGGTCGAGCTCTTCGGCAGGCGGCCGGTTGCCGTGCTGGCGGACGCTGCAACCGGCACGATTCTGGCCTCCAGCAGGGAGGGCGCGCGTTCGGCGTCCGGAGGGATACTCCATGCCGGCGCGACATACCGGCCCCCGGTCGACAGGGACAAGACGGCAGTGGAGGCAATTTCGCCGGAGTCTCTCCTCGCGTGGACAGAGGAAAAGTCGGAGGATGAGCTTGACCACCGACTGTCCAGACGAATAGAGGGGCTGAGTCCCAATGCCGCTCTGGAGATGATAGAGAACGCCGGCGGCCGAGGCGCGCAGGACCTCCTGGAGGAGCTGAGGCGGGGGCTCACACATCCGGAGCTGCATTTCGCGGCGGCGGTCAGGTCGCCCGCCGGCCAGGAGGAACGCGTCTCCCCGGCGATGGGCGCGCCCGCCGGGGCGGAGTTGCCGCTCGAAGCGCCGGCGTCACAGGCCAGGTTTGGCCTCGCGCTCTTCCCGTTTGGCGCGGCCGCCTTCGCGCGGGACCCGCGCTACATGGTGGAGCGCTTCGACACGGCTCTCGAGGCCGTTCGTCATTGCCTCGTTCAACTGTGCCTCTGGTACAGGCGAACGGCTTCGCGCAGGCTCAGGTCGGACGCGGACGCCTTCCGGGTCAGACTCGACAAGCTGAACTTGGCCCTCGGAGAGGACATGGCCGCGGCCGAGTGTGGCGACCGTTTCAGCAGAACCGGTGAGTTAATCCTTACGCACATGAAGGACATGCCGCGCGGCGCGGACGCCGTGGAACTCAGAGACATACACGGCGAGGGGACGGAGACAGTGCGGGTTGAGCTCGACCCCGCGCTCTCACCCTCGGAAAACGCGGACAGGTACTTCAAGAAGGCCCGGAAGGCGAAGAGGGCCCGAGAGGTGCTCCAGAAGCGCATGGGTGGCGTCGAACAACGGCTGCGCGCGATAGACAAGTTCGTGTCCGAAGTCCCGGACGAAATCGGCCCGAACGACCTGGCGCGGCTGAGACAGCGACTGGAGGCGCTGGTGGGAACAGGCAGGAGACCAGCCCTGGCGGAGCGCGGAGGCCGGGAAGGCGCGGAACCCAAGCGCCGGCCCGTCGCGTCAGGCCGCCGGCCTGCAGGCAGCGGTGCTCCCGGTTCGCGCGGCTCGGCGGCCGCGGGCCGCGGGCTGTTCAACCCGCGCGTTTTTGCCACGTCCGAGGGCTACACCGTCATCGTGGGAAGGAACAACAGCGAGAACGACTACGTCACGCACCGACTGGCCAAGCCCGAAGACCTGTGGTTTCACGCTTACGGAGTCACCGGCTCTCACGTGATCCTGCGCCGCAGGGGCAAGGACGCGCCTTCCCGGAGGGCGATCGAGGAGACGGCGTCCATCGCCGCTTACTTCAGCAAGGCGAAGACGTCGTCGGCCGTGCCCGTCATATACACGCAGAAGAAATTTGTGAACAGGCCCAGGGGCGCGCGGCCGGGGACGGCCGCGTGCGCGAGGGAAAAGATGGTGATGGCGAAGCCCGTCAAGCCTGCGGCCCGGGAAACAGAATCGCCGGAGACGGCGTAGACGTCAGGCCAGTCCTCACAGTATCGCCCGGGGACGGCCCGGGCGCCGCGCTAGTCTCTGTATACCACCGCGGTCCCGCTCGCGCTCACCATGAGCATGCCGCCGTGCTGACCCACGCTGATGTTCTCGTAATCCAGGTCAACACCCACCACCGCGTTCGCGCCCATGGAGGCGGCCTCCGCCGTCATCTCGTCCAGCGATATCTGTTTCGCCTGCCTCAACTCCTGCTCGTACGCGCCGGACCTGCCTCCCACGATGTCGCGGATGCTGGCCATGAAGTCCTTGATTATGTTGGCGCCCATAATGGCCTCGCCGCTCACGATTCCGAGATAGGAGACGATGCGCTTACCTTCGATGCTGGGTGTTGTGACAATCAGCATGATTGCTCCTCCTTCATGATTGCTCCTCCTTGTTGTTCACGTTCCCCCGTTCGGAAGAGTACCGCGTGGAGTCGAACATTCCAACGTGAATCCTTCCGGCCGGACAGCCGAACGGCCGGGCAGCGAAGGCCACCCGGCCGTTCA
>CAZMZP010000035.1:0-9224 GCA_964570935.1 uncultured bacterium | reverse complement strand
AGAGGGGAGTCTCACGCCGTCACGTGGACGTCCTCCAACGCCGGCGCGAACGTGCGCGTCGACCTGTACAAGAACGGCGTGTTCTACCTGACCCTCGCCCAGAGCACCGAAAACGACGGCCTTTTCGAGACTGATTTCGCGGGCGCGGACGCTGGGGCTCTGTACAAGGTGCGGGTGTGCAGCGTGTCACAGGGTTCCTGCTGCGACGAAAGCGACAACAACTTCACGCTCACGTCGAGCTGCGCTCTCGCGGTGACGAGTCCTGCAGCCGGAAGCTCGTGGGTTGTGGGCGAGACTTGGACCGTATCCTGGAGCCCCGCGGGCGCGGGCACGGCCAAACTCGAGCTCTATCAGGGTGCGGCGTACCTTTGTGACTTAGACGCCGCCGCGGCCAACGACGGCGCGTACCAGTGGGTCGTGAGCGACTGCGGCGGAGGCATCTCAGCCCAGTACAGGGTCAAGGTGACCGACAACTCCGCGCCCGCCTGCTACGACTTCAGCGACTATTTCGCCATCGGCCAGACCTGCTCGTTCGACGTCACCAACCCGCACACGGGGAGCACGTGGCTCAACGGCGAGGGACGGGAGATCATGTGGCAGCTGGTGGGCGGCGGCGAAAACGTCAAAATCGAGCTGTACAAGGGCACCGCCCCGCTCTGCACTGTCACCCCTACCACGGCCAACGACGGCGGCTACCTGTGGACGGTGGACGATTGCGGCGGCGGATACTCCACGGAATACCGTGTCAAGATAACCGACGTGGGCGACCCCACGTGCTACGCGTACAGCGACTATTTCACTGTAGGCGAGCCGTGCGGGTTCGTGTTCAGTAACCCGAACGCCACGAGCACCTGGCTGAACGGCGAGACTCGGTACATCATGTGGACGTCCAGCGGCGCCGGCGCCAACGTCAAGCTGGAGCTGTTCAAGGGCGCGGCGCTCGTGTGCGCGATAGCCGCCTCGACGCCCGACAACGAGTCGTACACGTGGGTGGTCAACGACTGCGGCGGCGGCTATGCCACGAACTACAGAGTGAAAATAAGCGACGCAGCCAACGCCTCCTGCTCCGCGTACAGCGACTATTTCACCGTGGGCGAGCCGTGCGGGTTCGTGTTCTCGAACCCGAGCGCCGCCAGCACCTGGCTGAACGGCGAGACCAGGTACATTCTCTGGGACCCCAGCGGCGCCAGCGCCAACGTCAAGCTGGAGCTGTACAACGGGGCGACGCTCCTGTGCCCGATAACGGCGTCCACCGAGAACGACGGCTCGTACCAGTGGCTGGTGACGGACTGCGGTGGCGGGTTCGACTCGGACTACCGGGTCAAGATCACGGACTCCGTTGACGGCGCCTGCTACGCATTCAGCGACTACTTCGTGATAGGAGAGGCCTGCGGGTTCACCATCACGAACCCGTTCTCCGGGAGCAAGTGGTACAACGGAGACGCCCGCAGCATCCTCTGGGAAAAGAGCGGAGGGAGCGGGACAGTGAGTATCCAGCTGTACAAGGCGGCGGCGCTCCTTTGCACGATTGCTCCGGCCGCGTCAAACACCGGTTCCTTCCCGTGGACAGTCGACGACTGCGGCGGCGGATACTCGCTCGAATACAGGGTGAAGATAACGGACGGCGCCGACGCGGAATGCTACGCGCACAGCGACCTCTTCTCCATCGGCGAGCCCTGCGGGTTCGACGTCTCGAACCCCAACGCCACGAGCACGTGGTTGAACGGCCAGGCCCGCAGCATTCTCTGGGCCCCCAGCGGCGGCAGCGCCAACGTGAAACTCGAGCTCTTCAAGGCGGACGTTTTCCTCTGCACGATCGCCGCCTCCACGCCCAACGACGGCTCCTACTCGTGGACCGTCAGCGACTGCGGTGGGGGATACTCCAATGAGTACAGGGTCAAGATAACGGACTCGGTGGATGGAACATGCTCGGCCTTCAGCGACCTGTTCACCATCGGGCAGCCCTGCACGTTCGAAATCACGAATCCTTACTCCGGCAGCAACTGGACGGTCGGGCAGGCCCGCACGATCCTGTGGAATCACACGGGTGGCAGCGGTAGCGCGAACATCGAGCTGTACAAGGGAGCAGCGTTGCTGTGTACCATCGCTGCGGGCACGCCCAACGACGGGTCGTACTCGTGGACCGTCAGCGACTGCGGCGGCGGCACGTCGTCCGAATACATGGTGAGGGTGACGGATGCGTCCGACGGGAGCTGCGAGGACTACAGCGTCCCGTTCACGATAAACGCACCTTAGGGGCGAGCCCGCGGAGCCACCCTCGAACCGGTTTCCGCGGGCCGGCCCGCACCGACCCTTGTGACGGGCCAGATCAACGCCCGGCCGCTTCCGCCTCGCGGCCTGCATGTCCCATCATTCTCTTCCCTCTCAGATTTTTCAGTGGTTTCTTGCGCTTCAGGTGTCTAATCATAGAGGTCTTGCTTCCGTTCAGGGCGGTAGATGCCGCCCCTCTGGTTCTCTGCTCAGTAACTCGGCCGAGGATTGTAGGTGGACACTGTGGACAAGAACTGCCGGGAAGACGGCGACCCCGCCGGCGAAGAGCTCCTGCTCAGCGAGGTCGCCTCGGGCGACGAGACGGCGTTTTCGCGTCTCGTCGACGCACACCACAGCGCCGTGCTGAACACGTGCTACCGCATTCTGGGCAACCGGGAGGACGCCGAGGACGTGGCTCTGGACGTTTTCGTCCAGGTCCACAGGAACGCCCGCGGGTTTAGGGGTGATTCGAAGCTCTCCACGTGGCTCTACCGCATATCCGTGAACCTCTCACTCAATCATCTCCGCAGGCGGAGACGGGACCGCTACCTGGGCTTTCTGAGTCTCTCCGAGCCCGCCGGAAAGCTGGTCGGCCGGGCCGTGGAGGCGCCGGAGAGCCGGCGGCCTGACCGGGAGCTCGAAGCCGACGAGCGGAGCAGGGTTTTGAACGAAGCCCTCGCGGCTCTGCCCGACAAGCAGCATGCCGCCATAGTGCTGCACAAGTTCGAGGGTCTTGCACAGCAAGAGATCGCGGAGGCGCTGGGGGTCTCGCCGGCCGCCGTGGAGTCCCTCGTTCACCGCGCGAAGCAGACCCTGAAGAAGCGGCTGCTGCACGCGCTCGGGGAGCCGTGACAAAGAATCGACCGCAGGATTGCAGCCGACGGTGTGTCAAACATGGTGAAGCGCCGGACTTGAGGCGCGCAAACGAGGAAAGCATGAACTGCGAATTCATCAAGAAGAACATGACTGACATCGTCGAGAAGACACTCTCCCCGGACAAGGCGAGCGAGGTCAAGGCTCACCTGGAGTCCTGCAACCACTGCGCAGGCCTCGTGACGCGGTTTGCGCAGGAATGGCAGGCATGGGGAAAGCAGGAGCGCATCGAGTCCTCGCCTGCCTTCTGGTTTAAGTTACAGCAGAGAATCATCAAGACCGAGGCTCGATATCTGGCCCCCGCCTCGCTCGTCCTGGGGGGAGTGCGCCGGCTGCAGCCGGTCGCGGCCGTCGGAATCGTGGTGGCATGCGTGCTGGCAGGGAGCCAGGCGGGCATGCTCGCGGCGCGGACCGGAACGGTCACGTCGCAGCTGCAGGCCGACTCCAGCACGGAACAAGTGTTTCAGTACTACCTCGGAGGGCTTGACGATTCTCCGAGCGGCTCTGTCGGCGCGTTCTACGCAGACCCTGGTGACGCGGCTGAGGCCGGGACCGGAGACGACGGTGCGATTGACTCGAGAGACAGCGCTTACGTAACACCCGAGGGCAACGGTTAGAAGAACCCCGAACTCTGGAAGACCCGGAATGCCGGAAGCCCCGCGGACAGCAGTCAGGAAGGCGGACCATGACGAAGAAGACACTCACAGTGATACTGGCCGTTCTGGCCATCATCGCTCTCTCGATGCTCTCGACCTTCGCTTATGAGCGCTGGCTCACCCCGGGGCGGAGGCACGTGCCGCGTCCCGACGGGCATCCATTCGCGCTCCTGCGCGGAGAGCTGGCGCTGACGAAGGAGCAGATGACTCTGCTCGAAGCACAGAGAAAGACGTTCGAGGACGAGCTTCAAGGCACGCGCGCGCAGCTCCGGGACAAGAGAAGGGTACTGATGGAATCGCTCAGGGCAGACGCGCCCGACACGCTGGCCATGGACAGGGTCGTGGAAGAAATAGGCGCACTCCAGGTCGGACTCGAGAAACAGATGATACGCCACATGCTCGATGAGCAAACGATACTGACGCCTGAACAGCGGCAGAGACTGCACTCGATGTTCCTCAAGCACTTCAGAGAGATGGAAACTGGGCCGTGGATCGGGCCGGGAGGCGGTCACGCGGACGACATGAGGCCGGGGCTCGGCCGTGACGGCAAGTCGGGACGGGAATCCCATCGAGGGTCCGGGCGGTTTACCCGTCCGGATTCCGGGCGAGGGACGGGGTCGGGACGAGGGTCGCGATGAACGCGACAACACGCGTCCGGTGGGCGGTCCGCGAAGCAGTGACGATACGGATTGCAGTGGCGATCTCGCTCCTGGCGGCCTTCCTCTCGCTGCCGATGTCGGCGGCGTCGCCGGCAGGGGCGGCCGACGAGCCCGGGAGCGTTGCGCCGTCCGGCAGCGCTGAGTCCATCGCCGCGCAGGCGGCCGCGCCGGTCACACGCGCCGTCGCGCAGGACACACTCGCGCTGACTGACTGCATCCAGCTTGCCAAGGACAACAGTCCCGCGCTCGCCCAGCGGAGAACTTCGCTCGCGAAGTCTAACATGAGCGTGCAGTCCGCGCGCTCCTCTTACTATCCCAACGCGGACTTCTCCACCTCCATCAGGAACTCCGAAGGCTTCGACGGTGAACTTGAGACCAGCTACTCGTCCAGCGTCGGCCTGAGCTACTCGGTGTACGAGGGTGGGGCCAGGCGAGCCTCCGTGGACGCCGCCCGCGCGAACGTGGAGGTGACTAAGGAGCAGTACCGGCTGTCGGAGGACCAATTGGTCCTCCGGGTCAAAGAAGCGTTCTTCAGAATACTGCAGAAGCAGGAGCAGATCTCGCTGGTCGAAGACGTGGCGAAGCGGAGGAAGGACGACCTTGTGCTCATCAGACTCAGGTACCAGGCCGGCCGTGAGAGTTCTCCGGCAGTCAAGGAATCCGAGGCCGGCCTCCTGCAGGCGGAATACGACATGAGACGGGCGGAGGAGGAGCTGGCCCAGGCGGAGGTGGAGCTGAATCTCCTGTTGGGCAGAGCCGCGAGGGCCGAGCTTGCCCTGGCGTACGAAAGCAGGGACGCCCACTTTCCGGCTGTAGCTACCTTGGTAGAGCAGGCGAAGCAGGAAAGGCCGGAGCTGCGTTCCGAGAAGGCCAACAGACCCGCGCTGGAGGCGCAAGTGACGCAGGCCAGAAGCGACTATCTCCCGAGGGTGTCCTTCTCCGCGTCGTACGATCTCTCGGGTGACGAATTCACGAAGCAGACCGGCGGCTGGGGCACCGGAGTGAGTCTGTCTCTTCCACTGTTCGACGGCTACGCCAGAAAGGCGCAGTTGAGCGCCGCCAGGCTCTCGCTCGAGAATCAGACCGACGTAATCCGCGAGCTGGAGCTACAGGTGGAGGAAGAGGTAGAAGCCGCTTACTCGACCTGGGAGCTGGCGCGCGACATCGTGCAAGTCACCGAGAAGACCCTGGAGGCGGCGCGCGAGATGTACTTACTCACGAAGATGCAATACGAACAGGGCCTCACGTCCTATTTCTTCCTGCAGCAGAAGGAAAGCGGCCTCACCCAGGCGGAGACGAGCCGCCTGAGCGCGCTGCTCAACGTTCGTGTTTCCGCGGCCAGACTGGAGAAGACTCTGGGGAGGGTGAACTGATGAAGAAGCTGTGGCTCGTGATCATTCCTTTGGTCGTGGCGCTGGCGGCCTTCTACTACTTCCGCGACAGGAGCGCCAACGGCTCACAGCATACCACGTTCGAGACCGTCCAGGTCCGGCGCGGGAAGATAGAAGTCAAGGTACTCTCCACCGGGACGATCGAGCCGCACACGCGCGTCGAGGTCAGCTCGCCGGTGAGCGGGCGCATAGACAGGGTGCTGGTTGACGAAGGCGACATGGTCAAGGAAGGCGACATCCTCGCGTGGATTTCCAGCGAAGACAGGATTGCGTTGTTGGATGCGGCCCGGTCAGCTCTCGAATCGGCCCAGGAGGCCAACGATACTGAAGCCGACAGGGAGGCGAAGGCCGGTTACGAGATCGCGGACAAAGCGTACAGGCCGGTGCCGCTCACTAATTCAATACGCGGAGAAGTGATAAGCCGCACGTGCGAGCCCGGACAGAACGTGTCCACGGCGACCGCTCTCTTCGCGATCGCGGACAGGCTGGTGGCCACCGTCCAAGTGGACGAGGCGGACATCGGCAAGATCAGGCAGGGCCAGGACGCGTGGGTGCTGCTGGACGCCTTCCCGGACGAACGGGTGGAGGCCAAGGTCAGCAAGATATCGCGTGAGGGCACGCTGGTATCCGACGTGGTCGAGTACGACGTGTTGGTGGAAGCGGTGCACGTGCCCGCCCACTGGGCGTCGGGGATGACCGCCAACGTGGAGTTCACCGTCGTCAGCAGGCAGAACGTGCTCGAGATCCCGCGGGGCGCTCTGGTCGAGGAAAACGGTCAGGAGTTCGTGACAGTCGGAGCCGGCGCGCAGGTGCGCCGGCAGATAAAGACGGGGATCACCGACGGGAAGATGGTCGAGGTCCTGGAAGGGTTGAACGAAGGGGAGAGGGTCGTTGTGACGCAGGGCGGGACCTCGAGTAACAGCGACAGCGAGTCCAGCAGCCAGAACAGGCGTAGGTTACCGATGATGATGGGCGGCCCGCATTGATGAGGACGATTTGATAGAGCTGAAGGACGTCAGCAAGACCTACCGCATGGGGGACATCAAGGTCCCCGCGCTCAAGAACGCCACTTTCAAGGTGGAGGACGGCGAGCTCATCGCCATAATGGGGCCGTCCGGCTCGGGCAAGTCCACGCTTCTCAACATACTCGGATGCCTCGACGTCTCTACCAGTGGCGAGTACCTGATAGACGGCGTGAACGTCAGCAAGTTCTCCGATTCGGAGCTGGCGAGCGTCCGGAACGATAAGATAGGGTTCGTGTTCCAGACCTTCAACTTACTGCCCCGCCTGACCGCTCTGTCCAACGTCGAGCTCCCTCTCATCTACGCCGGTAACCACGGCAAGCGAAGACAGACGTCCCTTGCGGCGCTCAAGTCGGTCGGCCTGGAAGACAGGGCGCGGCACAGGCCGAGAGAGCTTTCGGGCGGCCAGCAGCAGCGCGTGGCCATCGCCCGGGCGCTGGTTAACGAGCCCGCCATACTCCTCGCGGATGAACCGACGGGCAACCTGGACTCCAAGTCGGGCGAAGAGATAATGAAGATCCTGACCGGGTTTCACGAAAAGGGGATGACAGTCATTCTTGTGACTCACGACAACTCAGTGGCTGCCTACGCACAGAGGATCATCCGCCTGAAAGACGGCGAGATCGTGGAGGACACAAGAAACGGCGGGAGAGCGGGGACACGGGGCACCTCCCAACAAGGTCGCAATAACAAGAAAAGAAGGCGATTCTCTGTATCCGAGCTACGAGAAAGCCTGCTCGTGTCCCTGTTCTCCATCTTTTCTAACAAGCTTCGGAGTTTCCTGACCATGCTCGGAATCGTGGTCGGAGTGGGCGCGGTCATCACGATGGTGGCAATCGGCCAGGGCGCGAGCATCCAGATCACCCAGAGGATAAGCCAGATGGGCGCGAACCTCCTGATGGTTCACCCCGAGGGAGGACACAGGGGCCCCGGCAGAGGCGGCGAGGAGAACATCACGACCCTGACGTACGACGACGCCCTTGCAATCGCGAACATGAGCTACGTCGCCAAGGTCGACGCCTCATACTCCGGAAACGCCCAGGTCGTCTACGGGAACAGGAACGCCAACACCAGCATCAACGGAGTGACGCCTAACTTTCCGGCGGTCAACAATTTCCAGATTGAAAGAGGCTCCTTCATCAGCGAGAGCGATAACCATCTCATGCGCCGCGTGGCGGTTCTCGGGCAGACGGTGGTCACAAATCTGTTCGGAACCGAAGACCCGACCGGCCAATACGTAAAGATCAAACGCAACAGCTATCAGGTCATCGGAGTGATGAAGAAAAAGGGCGCCGGCGGGTGGCGGGACCAGGACGACGTTGTGTTCGTTCCGCTGAAAACGGCGCAGAAGCGTCTGTTCGGCGCGGACTACGTCACGTCATTGAACATCCAGGCAAAGTCCTCTGACGTGATGGACAAGGCCACCACCGCAATCACTAGTCTCCTTCGCGAAAGGCACAGATTGAGAGCCGACCAGGAGGATGATTTCCAACTCAGGTCTCAGGCCGAGCTTCTCTCCACTGTCCAGGAGACCGGAAAAACCTTCACCATGCTCCTGGCCGGAATCGCCATAGTGAGCCTGGTGGTGGGCGGCATAGGCATCATGAACATCATGCTCGTGTCCGTCACCGAGCGGACGAGAGAAATAGGCATCCGCAAGGCCATCGGCGCCCAGCCGCGGGACATCCTCGGCCAGTTCCTGGTGGAGGCGCTCATAGTCTCGCTGAGCGGAGGCATAGTGGGAGTTGTGATGGGATTCGCGGCCACGAGGCTGGCCAGCAAGTTCGGCGGTTGGCCGACCGTGGTCACGCCCCAGTCAGTCGTCCTGTCGTTTTCGTTTGCCTTCGTGGTGGGTCTCTTCTTCGGGTTCTACCCGGCCCGCAAGGCCTCGGGCCTGAACCCCATAGACGCACTGCGCTATGAATAGAAAGTCGCCGTCGCCGGTGCCCGCTGACGCCAGCGAGTTGCACCCCACGCTGTCCTCAAACCCCTGCGGCGCCGGCGGCCAACTTGGCGCGCCCTAGCTTGTCTCCGCCTGCGCGATGCGGCTGTCTGGCGGCACGCCATGGGTGAGCCAGACGTTGCCGCCTATGACCGAGCGGCGCCCTATCACGACTCTTCCCAGAATCGTGGCGCCGGAATAGATAATCACGTCGTCTTCGACCACGGGATGCCTGTCGACGCCCTTGATGGGATTTCCTTCGGCGTCCAGCCGGCAGCTCTTGGCCCCCAGCGTCACCCCCTGGTAGATCCTTACCCGGTCCCCTATGACGCATGTCTCGCCGATTACGACTCCGGTGCCGTGGTCGATGAAGAAGCTCTCGCCGATTCTGGCGCCGGGGTGGATGTCTA
>CAZMZP010000034.1:0-6769 GCA_964570935.1 uncultured bacterium | reverse complement strand
CGGCGGTGGCCCGGGCGCGGGCGACACCGGCGAGGCGTCTGGCGCGCCGCAAGCGTCTGGCGAGGCGTCTGGCGCCCCAGGTGAGAGCGCCGCCGATGCGCCGTCTGGCGCGCCGCAGGCGAGCGCCGGCGAACCCGGCGACAGGCTCGTGGTGCCCGGCTTCTGGCTGGGCCAGGATTTCTTCCCCAACGTGAGGGAAGTGACCCAGGGCCGGCTGTACTACGGGCAGCTGGAGATTTACACGCGGGTCGTCAAGCAGTCTGTGTGGGTGACTGCGGCGATTCTGTTCGTGGTGATGGCCGGGGTTTCTCTCGCGGCCGCGGCGCTGCTTGCGCGTCAGGTCAGCAGGCCGATACTGGCGCTCACCGACGGCATGAAGCGGGTGGCCGCGGGGCGCCTCGACGAGAAAGTGACAGCCAAGGCGGGTGGAGAGATAGGGTACCTGGTGGAGTCGTTCAATCGCATGACCGAGGACCTCAAGTTTCACAAGGACCAGCTCGCGAGAGCCGAGAGAATAGCGGCGTGGCAGGACGTGGCTCGATACGCTGCTCACGAGATCAGAAACCCGCTCACTCCCATCAAGGTGTCAATCCATCGGCTCCGCTCGCATCTGGACGGACTCGCGGCCGAGGAGAAGGTGCGGTTCTCGGACTCGCTGGAGTCAATCCTGAGCGAGGTGAGCTCGCTCGAACGGCTGGCCACCTCGTTCTCGGAGTTCGCGAAGCTCCCGGAACCAGTCCTGGCTCCCACGGACGTCAACAAGGTCATCAAGGAGCTTGCCGACCTTCACGGGTTCGACGCGCCCGGGTCCGAGGCCGACGCGGCCGGCAAGGAGACTGCGGGCAAGGTCAGAATAGTCCTTTCACTGAGCGGTTCACTTCCCCTCGCCGCCGCTGACGCGCAGCAGGTGAGGATGGCGTTTACCAACATAGTCAAGAATGCGATGGAGGCCCAGCCGGACGGAGGCGTGCTTGATATCAAGACTGCGTTGTCCCGCCGTTCGGCCGGGGCCAGAGCCTGGCGGGATAGCGCCGGAGGAGCCATTGGAGGTCCCGGCGCCGTCCTCTCAGGTGCGGGAGGTGCTGCGGCAGGCCGCGGCGCGGGTGGTGCCACGGCAGGCCGCGAGGCGGGCGGCGGCGCCGCAAAGGGGGCCGGCGTGGACGCTGGACGCGGCCCGGGCGCGCTCGAGTCGCCGCTCAGCGTCGTCCTGACCAGCGTGTCTCCTGACCGCGCCGGGGAAGACTTCGTCGAAATCACGTTTCAGGATACTGGCTGCGGGATCTCGGAGTCCGACATCGGCCGGGTCGGCACTCCGCACTTCACGACCAAGAAGCGTGGCACGGGTCTCGGCCTCGCCATGGTCAACAAGATCATCTCGCAGCACGGGGGCGAGCTTGCGATAGAAAGCCGGGAGGCCGGCGGCACTCTGGTGAGAATACTTCTGCCGGTTCAGGGAACGGTCAACTGATGAGCATCGTCGGGTCGAGCGTCAACTGGTTCGGAATCTTCGCCGTCCACGCGCGGCGAGCGACGTGCGTCTGCTGCACGGGGCTTGTGGTCTTGACGGGCCTCGGCGCGTCACCGTGCCTGGCCGGTCTTGGTCCCGTCGGTGCGCGCGAAGCAGGCGCACACAGCGCGAGCGCGGACAGCGTTCCGCCAGCCCCGGCGCGGGACGACAACGGCGACTCCTGGGAGAACTCGATAAGGCTTCCCGACATAATGGTCCGGCTGCAAAAGATCCTGCCCGAGTCCTGGGAGGTGTCGGGAATACAGCACAGGCAAACGCCTCGCAGGTGGACGGGCTCCGCTGAAGGAATCCTTATTAGGATTGAGAACCCTTCGATCACTGCCTATCATCCCAACGGTTTCGAGTACCATCCGTTCTTCAAGATCTGGCTCTGCCCCACGCTCTGGCGCGGCAGCATGGAGGACGTGCGATTCCTCGATGAGAGCGATTGGTCGGTCCTGCTCGGCCAGAACCACAAGATGAAGGTCTTCTACCTGTCTCAGGGCGTCAACGACTGGCGGGACGGGCCGGCGCTCCTGAGGGAGGCGCTCAACCTCACGTCTCTGGCGATAACCAGGTCCCTGCGCCAGAGGATTGAGCCCGAGATCATGATGAAGGTCTTCCCGAAGCTCGCTGTCACGGACAACGGCCAAACCGGGCTCTTGGAGAGAGTGGTCGGCCTAGAGATGGAAGGCCCGCTTGCCTACGTTGAATACGCCACCGCGACCAACGCCAACGGCAAGAGCCACAACGGCGGCGACGGCGGGGGTGGCAGTGCCAGTGCGACCGGCAACGGCGGGAGCCCGCCCGCGCCCGGCGGCGGAACAGACGGACGGGCTTCGCTGTCGAGATGCACGGAACCGGGCGTGGTGTGGCTCATGGAGCGCGAGAACCTGTCGCTCGCGAACCTCATCCTGCTGGCCTACCCCGAGGTCCAGACTGTCTACCTGCGCAGAGTGTGCGACGAGTTCGCGTCCGACAGGATCATAAACAGGTCGGACGAGGACTCCAAGGAACCCGTCAAGCTCTCGAATTCGGCTCAGTGACCGTCCCTTTCCCAGGCCCTCCCCGGAGTACACGATTCCACCCGGCCCTCAGCGATGTCCCCAGGCTTTCCCCGGCGTATACGATTCCACCCGGCCCTCTCAGGCTCTCTCCCCCTTTCTGCCTTGATTTCGAGTCCGTGTTTTTGCTATCAATAGACGGCGGAGGCGCGGCCGGCGGGCCGAGCTCGCATTCCGGGCCGGCGCCCCGCGCAGACCCAGAGGCGTGACCAGGAACAGCGGTCCAAGGTGAACTTCGTGGAACAAGCCCCCCCGAAAAGAAAGAGCGTGATCCTCGTGGTCGACGACGAGCCCGAAATCCTGCGCTCGCTCAAGGGCATGCTGGAAGACGAAGGCTTCTCGGTGCTCACGGCGTCCTCGGCCGAAGAGGCAATCAAGTCCCTCAAGGAAAACCAGGTGAACCTGGCCGTGTTGGACGTCTATCTCCCCGGCATGACCGGGCTCGAGTTTCTGAAGACGGTGAGGCCCGAGTTCCCCGACCTTCCGGCCATAGTCATGACCGGCCAGGGCAGCTACGAGAACGCCTTCAGCGCCGTCAAACTGGGCGCGTACGACTTTTTCGAGAAACCACTCTCGCCCGAGCGGCTTCTCGTCTCAATCAGGAACGCTCTGGACGCGGCCAGGATCAGAACGCATCGCGACGAGCTGCTGAGGGCCGAGCGCGAGGACTTCACGATGGTCGGCCGGAGCCCGGTCATGGAGAAGCTCCGGCAGGAAGTCCGCAAGGTGGCCGCGTCCGACGCCAAGGTGCTCATCCTGGGCGAGAACGGCACCGGCAAAGAGCTCGTGGCGCGCGCCATCCACGAGCAGGGGGCGCTCCGCGACTTCCCGTTTGTGAAGATCAACTGCGCCGCCATCCCAAGGGACCTGGTCGAGAGCGAGCTTTTCGGGCACGAGAAGGGCGCCTTCACCGGCGCCGCGCAGGCCAAGAAGGGCAAGCTCGAGCTGGCCGACGGCGGCACGCTCTTCATGGACGAAGTGGCGGACATGTCGCTCGAGGCGCAGGCCAAGTTCCTGAGGGCCGCGGAATTCAGCGAATTCGAGAGAGTGGGTGGAACAAAGACCATACGTTTTGACGTAAGAATAGTAGCGGCCACGAACCGCAACTTGAAGCTGGAGATCGAAAAGGGCGCGTTCCGCGAGGACCTTTACCATCGGCTGAACGTGCTGTCTCTGGAAGTGCCTCCGCTCAGGGAGAGGGGCGAAGACATCGCTCTTCTGGCGGCTCACTTCCTGAGGCACTTCTCGCTCGACAACGCGAAGGACGAGAAGACACTGTCCGAGGAGGCGCTGGAGGCGCTGCGGCGCTACCGCTGGCCGGGAAACGTGCGGCAGCTCAAGAACATGATGGAGAGAGTCGTCATCATGAGCGACTCGGCCGCCGTGTCGGGAGAAGAGCTGCTGACGATCTGCCCCGACCTGGCGGGGACTGACGCATCATCAGGCACGGAAGTTGCTGGCCTGACTCGAGGTACCGGGGCACCCCCGGTTCGGATACCGGGGATGGCTGGCGGGGACGCGGGCGCGGACAACCTCAAAAGCTCCCTTGACGCAGCCGAGCGCGTGGCGATACGGCGGGCCCTTTCACAGACTTCGTGGAATGTGACCGAAGCGGCCAGGAGACTCGGAATAGACAGAGTGACCCTGCACAAGAAGATGAAGAAGCTCGGAATCGAGAAGAAGATTCTGGAAGAATAGCAGCGGCGCAGGCTGCGGCCAGAGCGCGCCAGGACGTGCGCGCCGCCGGCTGCCGCGCAGTACGAACGAGCGTCAAGCAAAGAACAGCCACCATTGCTGGCCCCTGTCCCGAGAAGAAAGGCCAGACAGATTCTGCGGCTCGGGTCTGTCCAGATCGCGAACCGTCGAGGGAAGGATTCGCGAGAAGGAGAGGACATGAGAAGTGCGTTCCCCCCCATCGTCCCCGCGCGTGCCGTCTTCATCTGCATCGCGCTCGCGGTCATGATCGCGACCCCGTGTCTGGCCGCGCCGAAGGCGGGCCCCGCGCCGGCAGCGCAGAAGCCGCCCGCGGAAGCGGCCGCGACCGCCAAGCCGGCTTCCCCGGTGCCCGCTCCTCCCGCGCCGCCGGGTCCCGAAGTCGACACGCTCTACATTCCGGACCTGATAGCGCCGGAAGAGGAGCAGGCCGAGAGGCGATTCCATTTCGAGAAGGACATCACCCTGGAGGAGGGCCCCGACATCGAGATGCGCTTCGGCGACACCATGAAGCCTTTTGTGATGGCGAAGCCGAAGGAGCACCCGGAGTTCGGGTTCGGCCTTTCGGGTTCGTTCGACAGGGTGGACGGCCTCTCGATCTTCTGTCACCAGGAGTTCAAGGGCGACAGCACGCTCTACCCGTCAGTCCAGCTCATGGAGGGCTACGCCTTTGACGGCGAGCACTGGCGGTACAGGTTCAAGTTCGAGCAGCCGCTCTTCAGGCCGGAGTTCTTCTCGTTCGGAGCAGCCCTGTACCTTGTCACCGACACGTACGACGGCGACATCTCGGGCGTGATTGAGAACAGCATCACCGCGCTGTGTCTGAAGCACGACTACAGGGACTACTTCGAGCGCGAGGGCGGACTCGTGTTCGTGAAGCAGAAATTCTGGGGTGACAACACCGTGACACTCCAGTACGCCGAGGACACCCACAAGTCGCTCGAGACCAAGTCCAAGGGGCTTTTCCACAGGCACTCTCGGGAGTTCAGGGAGAACCCGGCCGTGGACGAGGGCAAGTGGGCGACAGTGACCGGCGTGTACGAGTTCGATTCCCGCGACGGCGACGGATACGAGCCCGGAACGCAGCGCTACCGGCTGTACTACGAAAGGGGCGAGAACAAGGACGCGGAGGACGTGAGCGACACCCAGTACACGCGTCTCGCGGCAGACCTGCGTACGTACATGTTCATGGGCCCGGGGCAGTACTTGAACGTGCGGCTCACGGCCGGCTCAACCGTGTCGGGCACCCTGCCCTTCCAGAGGGAGTTCTACGCCGGCGGCCTCGGCACCCTGAACGCGCTCTCGTACAAGGAGTTCAGGGGCGACCAGCTTCTTCTGGCGAACGTCGAGTATCTCTTCGACATCGCCAAGTGGGGGCAGTTCGTCGTTTTTGTGGACGCTGGAAAGGCCTGGTACGATTGGGACCGGCTGAAAGACCAGAGAATGGAGTTCGACGTCGGGATTGGGCTTGGGAACGAGGAAGGCTTCCGGCTGTGCGTGGCCAAGGACCCCAGGGACGAGGATTCCGACCCGGTCTGGATACTGAGGCTTCAAAGGCCGTTCTAGCCGGAATGGCTTCGACGGGCCGACCGCGGCGCGATCCCGCGAGCACCGTTCCGCGGTCACTACTACCGGAGCGAGGACGACCACCGACGATGGCGAGAGTCCCGACACTGCTCATCGTTTGCCTGATAAGCCTGGGCGCAACTTGCGACTGCGCCCTGGCCCCTGTCCCTGCCACGGCGGCCGACGCAATCGCATCACAATCCTCCAAGCCGCTGCTCCGCGTTGAGAGACTCGGACAGTCCGCCGGGTTCCTTACGGTCACTTTCACGGCCGCGAACCTGTTCTCCCCGCGCATCGTGGAAACACTCAGCCGTGGCCTGCCCGCCACACTTGAGTACGAAATACAACTCTGGAAGAAGAGAGGCGCCTGGTTCGACAAGCTCGTCGCAGTCAACAGACTCTCCTACCGGGTCGTGTACGACCCCTGGGAGGACGGCTTCCGCGTGGTGACGAAGGAAGGCAGCAGCCAGGCGGTGTTCGACGTCGAGCACATCGAGCACTCCCTGTGCTTCCACGTGACCGGCAGGGTCGCCGACCTGGCGTTACTCGACGCTGCGGCGACTTACTACGTCCTCATAAGAGCCACACTCAAGCCGCTCTCCGCCGAGGACGTCAACGACGTCGAGACTTGGCTGAACGACGGCACCGGCAATGACGGAGGAGGCATTCGGGCCATTCCCGGCTACCTTTTCGATGTAGTCGTGGGACTGTCGGGCCTCGGAGACCAGGCTGCCAGCGGGCGAAGCGGGTTCTTCGGGGTTGAAGGCGGGAAGGTTATTCTCGGGAATGGGAAATAGCGGAGCGCCCCGCCCAGGCATCTGAAACAGCGCTCACTTCGTCTTCTTCGCCCGCAACAATTCCCAGAAAGTACGTGGCTTCACAATCGCAGTATTTCGGTATCGCTCCAATGAAAGAAGAT
>CAZMZP010000033.1:0-29988 GCA_964570935.1 uncultured bacterium | reverse complement strand
TCCGTTGGTGCAAACGGAAACGACGTCCACGATTTCGTTGATCGTCTCGATCATGTTGCTGTCCCGGTCACGACATCGCCCCGAATCGCGTCGCCGGTGGAGCGCCGGCCGGCGGGAGAACTGAGCCGGCGGCGTTCCCCGCGTCAGTACTTTCTTATCGAACCTACCACCTTGCCTATCAGACTGAACTGCGTCCCCGATCTCACTACGATGGGTTTGTAGTCCTTGTTCTCGGGCTTGAGTATTACCTCGCTCTCTCTGCCGCTCCCGGGCCTGCCCTCCCTGCGCACGAATCTTTTCACAGTGGCCTCGTCTCCGAGGAGGGCGACCACGATGTCGCCGGAATCGGCGTGATGCTGCTGCCGCACGATGGCCAGGTCTCCGTCCAGAAGTCCCGATTCCTTCATGCTGTCTCCGCGCACCCTCAACGCGAACATCCTTCCGGACCTCGCGATGCTCTTGTCCACGGCGATGACGTCCTCGATGTTCTCCTCAGCCAAAATGGGCGCGCCTGCCGCCACGCGGCCGACAATCGGAATTTCAACCGAGCCCGCGGCAAGCCCACGGAGCTCGCCGCGCAAAGAATCTACCCATTCTCTCCTGACCTCTATGCCCCTGGATATTTTGCCGGTTCTCTTGATGCACCCCGCCTTTTCGAGCACGTCCAGGTAATACCTGACGCCGTTCGTCGAGGAAATCTTGAACTCCTCGCCGATTTCCCGAATGGTCGGAGGGAGGCCCTTTTCGGACACGGAGGCCAGTATGAACTCGAACACCTTTCTGGCCCTGTGGGTTAGACGCAGCCCGAGGCCGGAGCTGACTCCGGAACCACGCCCGGCGCCTATCGTGGGTCCAAGTATGAGCCACGTCTTTTTGCCCAGAGCCCGGGGCCTGCCGGACTCGTGGCCCGGCTCACCGGGCTTTCGTTTTCCCATGTCTAACCCCCTTGTTTTCAACGAATTGGTCGCACGATTTCGCCGTGCGCTTCCGTTGCGCGATTCCATCACAATCTATGCGATCTTGCCGAGGCCGAGGTCGCTGCCGGTCCCGACGAGTCCCTTAAGGCCAGGCAGACCTGGCAGGTTGCAGCGGCCCCAGCAAGATCGGCAACGAGTTACGTCGTTTCTCAATCCAGGGCACCTCCATTACGATCCCGGCATTTCGGTCCGGGACGCCTTCCGATTACAACTTACTGCACATTTGTGCAGTTGTCAAGAGAAAAATCCGGCCCATGGTCCGCAACGCAATCCTCACACCCCCGTCGCGCGCCAAAAAAGCATTTGACAACCCTGCTGTGCTTCGGCAATATGCGTGCGATGAACTGGTTGGACATCACCATACTGGTCATCTGCGTGGCCGGGACGATTCAGGGGCTTGTGAAGGGGTTCGTGCGACAGGCGTTCTCCCTCATCGGCCTCGTGCTGGCCATCATCCTCGCCTTCAGGTATCACCCCCTTCTCGGACGCTACCTCGAACAGTGGATACACCAGCCCGCGGCGGTCACCGTTGTCTCATTCGTCGTGGTCCTCGCGGTGATTCTTCTTCTGTTCAAGCTCATAGGCCTGGCCGTGCGCGCGGCGATCTCGGCCGTGCAGATGGGTTGGTTTGACAGACTGGCGGGAGCGGTGTTCGGGTTCTTCAAGGCGGTGCTTCTCGTGGCCGTGTTGTTCGCGCTCCTGATAGTCGTCACCGACAAGCCCTCCGCGCCTGTCGTGGAATCCAGACTGGCCCCGAGCGCGATGGCCATCTCGGGGGTCATCGCACATTTCTTCCCTCAGGACGTGCGTGAGCGCTACCTCGCCAACGAGGAAAAGATGATGCAGCGGATGGAGGGGAAGGAACCCGAGGGGGAAGAGCTTGCTCCGCCCGAGGGCGCGCCTCAGGAAAACGCGCCACAGCAGAACACGACCGGAAAGCAGAACACGCCAGGAAAGGGCGCACCCGCCGAGAAGACCTCTCGCAAAGCTCCGCAGACAGTCTAGCCCGCTTCTGCCCGCGTGACCGCGCACCGCAGGACAACCGTCCGCAAGCCCAACCGACGGGAGTTCTATCTCTTTTTTATCCTATAGAAATTGGTGATCGGCATCCGCCTGTCTTTTCCGAATGCCTTGGGCGTGATCTTGACGCCGGGCGGTGCCTGGCGGCGTTTGTATTCGCTGGCGTCCACCATTGAGGCAACCCTGTCAACGACCTCCGGCGAGAACCCGCGAGCCACAATCTCGTCACAGCTTCTGTCCCTCTCAACGTACGCCTCGAGTATCGGGTCCAGCGTGGCGTAGGGCGGGAGTGAGTCTTGGTCCTTCTGGTTAGGCCGCAGTTCGGCCGTCGGCGCTTTGGTCAGCACCGAACGCGGGATGACCCCGCGTGGCTGAATCGAGTTCCTGAACCTGGCCAGGCGGTAGACCAAGGTCTTGGGCACGTCTTTTATCACCGCGAACCCGCCGGCGGTGTCGCCGTACAGCGTGGAGTATCCCACGGCTACCTCGCTCTTGTTCCCCGTCGTGAGCACGAGCCATCCGAACTTATTCGACAGCGCCATCAGGAAGTTCCCGCGGATACGGGCCTGTATGTTTTCTTCCGTTATGTCGGGCTTCTTTCGCGCGAACACGGGCCTGAGCGTGCTGAGATACGCACCGAACACTCCCTCGACGGGAATCGTCATCGTCTTCACGCGCAGGTTTGTTGCCAGCGCCAGAGCGTCCTCATTGCTCTTCTTCGAAGTGTAACGAGACGGCATGAGCATGCCGCGCACGTTGTCCGCGCCCAGAGCGTCCACGGCGATGGTCGCCACGAGCGACGAGTCGATACCCCCGCTGAGGCCGATCGCCACTTTCTTGAAGCCGTTCTTCGTGACGTAGTCGCGGGCGCCGAGGACCAGCGCCCGGTACACTTCCTCGACCGGTTTGAGGCGCGCCGTGACCGGCGGTCGTACGGGCTTCGACCGCACGGCCTGCTTCTGCTTCCCCGTCTGGCCGCGCCCGCCTCTCCCTGCTCTCCATTCTCCCCAGCCCGCGATACGGACCAGCTGCGCCCTACCCGGCCGCGGGCCGTCCGCCGGGATTCCGGCCCCGAGCTTTCCGACCGTCTTCCCCTTCCGCGCGATTTCCGTCACATCCACGTCGACGACCAGCAGCGCCTCCTCGAACTGGGGCGCGCGGGCGATGGGCCGTCCGTTCGGGCTGACAATGACGCTTTCGCCGTCAAACACGAGCTCGCCCTGGCCGCCGACCAGGTTTACATAACATACGGCGGCGCCGGTCTCACTGCTTCGTGCCGACAGCATTCCGTCCCGAGCCTCACCCTTGCCCACGTGGTACGGAGAACAGGAGATGTTGATGATGACGAGCGCTCCGGCCCGCGCCTGCAGTCTTGCCACGCCCGGGCTCCAGATGTCCTCGCAGATGTTCACGCCGAAACGCGGCCCCTTGAGTGCCCGCAGTGCACCCCTCCCCCGCGCGCCGAACGCGGCCCGCACACCAGGCGGGACCGCTCCACGCGACCCGACAGGCTCGAACACCAGGGGAATTCGACCGGGGGCAAAGTAGCGCTTCTCGTCGAACACTCCGTAGTTGGGCAAGACCATCTTTGTGCAGACCGCGATGAGCTTGCCGTTGCAGGCGACGGCGGCGGCGTTGAAAATCGGGGCGCAGGAAGCGTTCGTTTCGGCGTCGCTTCCGGCCCCCACGGCCGGTCCGGCGCCGCCCGGGCCTCCGGGCAGCGCGCCGCCGGGACACGGAAACCCCACGATGGCTATGATTCCCTTCGTATTCGCAACGACCCGGCCCACTGCCTCCTGGCTTTCCCTGATGAAGGACGACTTGAGCAGGAGGTCTTCGGGAGGATACCCGGTAACGGAAAGCTCGGGGAAAGCGACCAGGTCGGCCTGCTTCTCCCGAGCCTCGTTAACGTACTTGATTATCTTGCGCGTGTTGCCTTCGATGTCACCCACGCGGAAGTTGACCTGGGCCAACGCGACCCTGAACACGCTGTGTGCTTCAGTCTCCATTCACGTCCCGTGTCCGCGGAGGCGCGTCCCTTCCGCCGGAACATGGCGTCCCGCGCTCACTTCCCTGCCTTGCGCGCAACCCTCGTGAAACCTGAACAGTCGATGATGTCGACCTTCCCGCGCAGGGCGTTGTCCAGAAGGAGGTTCATGCCCAGGGTGTCGCTGGCGATGTGACCCGCGATCACAACGTTCATTCTCTCTTCCTTCGCCTTGTCGACCGATTCGTCCGGAATGTGCATGACTACCAGCGTGCTGACGCCGCGCCGCGATAGCTCGGGCAGGAACTGCTTGCCGGCGTTTATCCCGCCGGTCATGTCCACGAACACCTTGCCGCAGCGGCTCTCTTTCCCGCCGCACACGATCGTCGGTGCGGCCTGGAGCATCGCGTGGTGCTTGTATTCCGGCACGTCCAGGATGACGTCTATCAAGTCTTTCAAAGTTCTGGGCTTAGCCGCTTCGACTTTCTTCTGCATGTAGCCCGCCACATGGTTGTCGGCCGGCGTGTGAGTGGCCATGAACGGAATGCCGAGGATGCGCGCGACGTCGACCGGCGCGTCGGAGTTTCTCACGTGGAACTGCCGCAGAGCCCACGTCTTCTTCTCCTCCACGATGGAGTCGGCCACGTGCCCTGGCACGCCCATCGAAATCCACTGCTCCGCCTGGATGTCCAGCACCTCGGGAAGTCTCTTGACCGCGTGCCCCGCAGGGTGGTGAGTCAGGACCAGATCCACCTTCCTGCCCTGCTTGTTGAGCTCGTTCGCCAGGAGCAGCTCGTCCGAGTGCGCATCGATGCCCACCATCATGCGCTTCACCTCGGTCCTGGGGTCGCCGTGCAGGATTCTGCAGTCGGTGTAGGGATTACGAAGGCGCTCCTGGTCGTAAAGCTCCTTCTCGACGCCCTCCAGCTTCTCGTATTTCTTCTTCTCGTCGGCCAGAAGCCTCTTTATCTCCGTATTGCCTCTGTGGTCTGCCCGGGTTCCGGCCTCGATACAGTTGAGATAGAGCTCTCCAAGTTTCATGCGAAACTCCTTCCAGTGGTCCAGTGATTAAAATGTTGAACGCGGGCGGTAGGCCGCCACTCCTGACCAACCCAGGCAGAACAGCTAGGGAATATAGCACCGTCAGGGTTTCGCCGTCAACATGCGCGGGGTCGCGGACCGCCAGAAGAGTGAGGTCGACGTGGGTGGGGCTTGGGTCACAAAGTGACGGGGGTGGAGGCTCCTCAGCGCGCGTGACACGGGACGTCTTCATGTCACGCTTACCGAGCCGACCGCGAACCGGCGCCGTACCGTCTGAGGCGCCTCGCGAGCGTGGTGCGGTCGATGCCCAGCGTTTGCGCCGCTCTCAGGATGTTCCCGCGACACAGCCTGAACACGCGCAGTATGTGATCCTTCTCGATTTCAGCGAGCGCGAGCGTCCGAGAAGCCCCGTCGGCGCAGGTCGAGGCGTTCTTCATGTGCTCCGGCAGGTCTGACGGCCTGAGGACGGAAGCCTTCACGACGATTGACAGTCGTTCGAGCAGGTTCTCCATCTCCCTGACGTTGCCCGGCCACTCGTAGGCCGCGAGGACATTGAGCGTCTCCGGAGAGAGTGTCTGGTCCTTCCTGTCCGCGCTCTTTCCGCGCGCCGAATCAGTCCTCCGCGACTGGTTAAACCTACCAAGAAAGTGCTCGGCCAGCAGGTGTATGTCGCCCTTCCGCTCCCGCAGCGGCGGAAGTCTGACAGGAATCACGTTCAACCGATGGTACAGGTCCTCCCGGAGCCTCCCGTCCGCGACGGCCTTGACCGGGTCACAGTTGGTGGCGGCGATGACGCGGACGTTGACGTGAATGGTGTCGTTGCTGCCGACCCTCTCGAATTCCTTCTGCTCCAGAACTCTGAGCAGCTTCACCTGTATCGACTTCTGGATGTCGGCGACCTCGTCCAGGAACACCGTGCCTCCGTTGGCGTGCTCGAACTTCCCGATCCTTCGTGAAGTCGCGTGCGTGAAGGCCCCCTTTTCGTGGCCGAAGAGTTCGCTTTCCAGGAGTCCTTCTGGAATGGCGGAGCAATTCACTTTGACGAACTGCCTATGCTTCCTGTTGCCGCTGAAATGGACCGACCTCGCGACCAGTTCCTTCCCGGTGCCGGTTTCGCCGGTGATGAATATCGTCGCGCCGGAATCTCCCACGGTTTCCAGAAGCTCGAGAGTTTTCATAAGACGCTCGTCTCTCGTGATTATGTTCTGGAAGTGATACTTGTCGGAAAGGAGCCTCTTCAGCCGCCGCGTTTCATCGATTAGGCGTGACTTCTCGAGCGCCCTGGCCACGGCCGCGTCGAGCACGTCGCGGTCGAAGGGTTTGAGGATGTAGTCGTAGGCGCCGTCTCTGAGCGCACGGACCGCGCCCTCGACGCTGCCGAATGCGGTGAGGACCAGCACTTCGACGTCGGGCCACGACGCCTTCACCTGGCGGAGAAGCGAGAAACCGTCCTCTCCCGGCATTTTTATGTCGGTCAGGACCAGACGGAAATCCTGACTGCGAAGCGCGGAGATCGCCTCGTCGCAGCAGGACGCCGTCTCGAAGGTCAGACCCATGCGGCCCAGACACTCACCCACCGTGTCGAGGATCCGCCTGTCGTCGTCAACCAGAAGAATGTCTTTCATCAGACTGCGTTCCGCGTCTCAACTTCAGAGAGCGCCCTGGCCGGTACTGCGGCCGGCTCGCTCCGGTCACGACCGGGCCGTCCTTGCTCGGTCCTGTCAATCGGGATGCGAACGGTCACGCTCGTCCCGGACCCGGGGGTGCTCTTCACGCCGATGCTGCCCCGGTGCGCCGTGACGAGGTTCCTTGCGATTGGAAGTCCCAGGCCGCTGCCGGACGTCTTCGTCGTGAAGAACGGCTCGAACAGCCTGTCCATGGACTCCTCCGGTATCCCGCAGCCGTCGTCCCTCACTTCGACGACCGCGCAGTCGTTCTCCCTGCCGACCGACACCCACACGTTGCCGTCGTCGCGCACGGCCTGGCAGGCGTTCAGGAGCAGGTTCATCGTCACGCGCTGCATCTGCCTGGAGTCGGCCTCGACGTCCAGCCGCTGGACCGAAAACTGTCTGGTCAGTGTTGCGTTCTTGTCGCGGAACGTCTTTCCCTCAAGACACTCGGCTACGCAGTCCACGACCGACACGAGGTCGACGCGTTCGAACCGCGGAGCGGCCGGTCGCGAGTAGAGAAGAAGGTCCGACACGAACGCGTCCAGCTCCTCCACGGCACTCACCGCCTTGCGCACGAGCCCCAGAGACTTCGGGTCCCGACAGACGTCGTCCTTGAGCAGGGACAGGAGCCCGAGGACGCACGTCATCGAGTTCTTGACCTCGTGCGCCACGACCGAGACCGACGGACCGGGGGCGGCCGCGGAGACTGCACCAGACTGCGTCTCGTCATCGCGGCGCCGCGGCCCGAGAGCAGCGGCGGGCTCGCTTCCGCCGTTTTCAGACACCACCGCCGTGACGCATCTGCACCCGCCCAATCGGAACACCCTGGCTTGAACCTCCAGCTTCTTCGGAGCGCCCGCGGCCCCGGGGGCCGCGAGCTCGAAACTATCCGTGGCCTCTCCGCTGTTCAGCGTCTTCATGAGCCTCTGTCTGAGCCCCGCGAACCTCGGGCCGCCGTCTCTCCCGGTCGCCAGCTCCTGCGCGTTGGCGCCCAGCATTCCGGCAAGAGGCTCGTTGACGGACAGGACTACTCCATCTTCGTCCAGGACGAGGAGGCCGCTCGTGACCGTGTCAAGAAGAGTGCTGAGACTGGTCTCCGCCCTCTCCGCTCTCTCCCGCAGCATGTCTCTCAGACGTTCCACTTCACGAGTCTTCTTCTCCAGCTTCTTGACGATGAGCACCGCAAGAGCCGCGACGGCAAAAATGAAGATGATCCTTACATCGTGATTGCCGTCGAGCCCCGGGTGGGGACCAAGAACGCCGGCTTCCACAGTGAAGAGTAGGGAGGCCACCCCTGCACCATAGACGCAACCGGAAGCGGAAAGCGTGAAGGCCCCCACAAGAACCTCGAGCGGATACAGAAAGAAGAAGATGCTCTCTCTGCCGCCCGTGAAGTGGACAAGCACTGTCCAAAGGAGCATGTCCAGCGCGATCTGCGCCCACTTGAAGTTGGAGCGGAACTTGCCTGAGACCGTCAGCCAGTAGTAGATGAGGTTGAGTCCGGTGGCGGCCACGACGACGTAGAAGGCCGGGACGAGGGAAGGCGCCGGGACCGACTCTCTGGAGACGAGGCAAACCGCCGGGACGGACGCGGCGATTATCTGCCTGATGAAGAAGGCCTGTTCGTAGTGAACGACCAATGCGTGAGTCAGTCTGCGCGCGGGTTTCGCGCCCGCAGACTGCGTGCCCCTTGCCTCAGCGGGCATCACCAACCTCCAGGGCAACGCCGTGCCGGTACACAGGCGCAAGAGTTGGCTCTGGCAGCGCAAAGCAAAGTCCGACTTGCGGGACTCAGGTTTTCTGACGGAAATTGGCGGGAGCCTTGTGCTCGGGTCAGAAGGGAAATCGCCGTCGCCATCAGCAGCCCGGGCGCGTCAATTCCTCGTCGCGACTCTGTCGTGTCGTACACGACTCGCACAGCGCTCGAGGCCCCGTCCGCATCCGGACGGGCGGAGCGCATGCATCGTCCTGTCGCACGGCAGCGCCCCAATCCGGCAGGCATGATAGCATTTTTGTGACGACAAGTCAAGCAGGTCACAGAAGCGTAGTATCGGGCTAAAGGTGAGGCCGAAGCGGAACGCACGTGGTCACAGAAGGTCCACGACGGGCGGTGCGAACCCGCGTTCTCTCATCAGCATGCAGACCTGTCCCAGGTGATGAGACTCGTGGGTGAGAAAATGCCAGAGGATCTTGTCCACGAGGAAAGCCGTTTCCGTCTCCCGCCGTACGGTACGGGTCTGGCCGAGCAGCTCGGCGGACAGCGTCGCAAACAGAGTCCTGGTACGCTCTCGGACCTCGTCCCAGTCCGCTTTCAGCGGCTTGACGTCGGAATATGTCTCGGGAGCAAACTTGCGGTGTCTTCCGCTCAAGACCACGGACCCAATCCAATAGTCTTCCGCGTCCATGAGGTGCGCGAGCAGATCCCTGACGGAGAACAGTCCCTGTCTCCGCTCGACGAAACTCACGGTGTCCATCTTCTCTGCCGCGGCCAGTACCTGACACCTCGACGATTCCGCGTGTTCGAACATTTCCTGAAGGGTCATTGGCGTTCTCCCGCCGGGCGCGCATCCGGCTGGCATGCCCGTTGCAGTAATCCTACCACCCGGCGGGGGCCGACTGTGCGCCCCTTTCAGGGAGGCCCACTCTATTGCCGGTCACACTTGAAGATACAGTTGAGGCAATGCTCGAAGAGCTCGTCTCCGGGACATTCATTCCACAACCGGAACCGGTCCGGCCATTGCAGGATGCAACGCCGGACGACCGACCTCTCTTATCCGTAATAGTCCCCGTCAACGGCTGTCCGAAAGGATTGCCGAGCTTACTGGACAAGCTCGCCGAGGCACGCGCCGCGCTTCGTCGGAAGCTCGGAAAGGGCGCGGAGATAATTGTGACCGGCTACGGGGAACACTCCTCGCGTCTCGTCCATGCCGAGGAATTCGACGCCAAAGTAGTCTCCCGAAATCTGCCGACGCTCTCTGCAGCGGTGAACGCGGGAGCGGCGGCCGCCAGTGGCAGGTTCCTCGTCCTGCTCAATCCCGACCTGGCGCCGAGGGAGGAGTGTCTCTGTCACATATGCGAGACCCTGCACGACGGGGAGACCCTGGGCGGCGGAACCGCCGTGAGTGTCGAGAATCGTGGCCTGATTTCCGCGCTGACGGCGTTCTTGGCGCGCATCCCCCTACGTTTGAACGGGCTCAGCCTTGGAGTCTACTTCGTGCGCAAGCCGGTGTTTGACAGTCTGGGCGGGTTCAGCGAGTTCATGCTGTCGGGTCAGACTCTGGAATTCGCGCTGCGGCTTAAGAGGCACGCCGCCGACACGGGAAAGAAACTCGCGAACATAAAGAAGGTCTGCGCCACCACCCGGGCCGATGGCTACGCGAGACTGAGCGCCAAAGAGTGGTGCATGCTGCTTGTCCTGCCGCTTCTCCGGCGCTCTTGATTCGTTCGGCGCGGCGCCGACCGCCGGCTACTGCTGTAGCAGCACGTCTATCAGGTTCACGACCTCTGTGATCTTGCCGGTCACCGTCACGTCGTTCCCGTCCAGTCCGGCCTGAATGTCACCCAGACCGGTCTGCACCGGCGCCAGTTTCTCCGAAAACTCGGGGGCGTAGCCGGATTCCGTGGCCGCCGCGCTGAAGGCCAGCTTCGCGCTGGTGAAAGCCTCACTCGCCTTCCCGAAATCCCGCCGTTCCGCGCTGGCCCTTGTCTCCACGAGAGACCACCTGCATCTCGCGAGCTCCTTCTGGGTCTTGGCCTTTCCCGCGTCCTTCTGGCAGTTCTCCAGGTCGGTCTTGACCGCGCCCAGTTCCTTCTGAACGTCGGCCACCCGCTTCGAGCCCATCAGAAACCCCACGAAGAGCGCCACAACGAAAACTATGATCACGAGAATAACTATTCTGCCGCCACTCATTTGGACCTCCGCGCCGGCCCCCTGCGCCTTGTTGCGTCGCCGTGTTCGGCCGTGCGTCTTTGCGCGCGATCGCGCGCTGTTACCAGCTGCTAGAAATAGTACCGTCCGGCTACGCCGAGGAAGAGCTTCGACATGTCGTCGTTGATTCCCCAGACCTTAACGCTGTTGTCGTCGCTCTCGGTTATGGTCTTTATGTAACCGATGTGCATACCAAGGCTCGTGCTGGAGCCGAAGAAATGCTCGAAGCCGGCCAGGAAGTTGATGGCGATGGCGTCGGTGCTCTTGCCCGCGTCGTCGATCCAGTACTGGTTTATGCCTGCCGCGGCAATAGGGATGGTCTTGTCGGGACCCGGCTCCAGGAGATTGAGTCTGAACTGGCCTCCAAAAGTGATCAGGTCGGGCACGAAGCCGAACCCCAGGCCGGCTGACATTCTGGAGTTGAAGTGGCTGGCCACGTCTACTCCAAGGACGTAGGGCAGTCCAAGCTGCGCGCCCACGCTGAACGACCTCTGCGGGGACGACGTCTGCGCCACAGACCAGTCTTCGTACTCCTGGGCATGGCACGCGCACGAGACTGCCATGACCAACACGGCTGCCATCACAAGAGACTTACTGCGCATGTCGAGCTCTCCTTTCGCTTGACTAGGACCCTGCAAGACGCGACTGCGGCACGCGACCGCGGTGGGCGGCGTGCGGATGTAGTCGCGCATCTCGCGGGATGATAACAATATCGTGAAACCGCGTCAACTGAGTGCAGCAAGAGAGAGGTGTGTTGATATGGGGGTTCGATCCCCCGGGCTCGGTTGCGCTCAGTCCGGGCGCGAGAGCCTCCGTAGTGACGGCCGGGGCGACCGTCAATCGCCGAACGCCTCGACCGCGATGACGGCAGCTACGATTCCGGCGGCGTCCGCCACCAGGTCTCCCCTGCTTACACCCCTGTCCGCCGCCGGCGTCTTGAACCAGAGGTCCCACAGTTCCTTGGCGATTGAGAGCCCGGCGGCCCAGACCACTCCGGTCACCGGCCTGTCCGTGGCTGCTTCGCCCGTCAGCACAATCGAATAGCAGGCAAGGAAATGGAGCTTCTTGTCCCGCGCGAGCCAGCCAGCCTCCATCGAGTCCGGCAGCCAGAATCCTGCCGCGCCGCCGCCCGGAACAGAGGCTTCGGCCAGGCCGGACGTGCCTTCTGAAGGAACGACGTCTTCGCGGAGAAAGACAGAACGGCCAGGGTACAATAGGTTGGCGGGGCAAGCGGCTTCCGCACCGGCGCGCCACTGGGCGCCGCTCAGGCAGCCGGCGCTCTCCGAGACTCCGGCGTGAGCGATTCCCTGCAGCAGCACGACGGTCAGAAGTGTCACCAGGAGGTTACGAACAGCTCTTGTTTCTCTCATCGACGCACACATTACCAGCTGCGGAAACGCCGTGACAACACGATAATGACTCGCGCCGGGCAGGCGCCGGCGCCACTGGAGGCCGGGAAGTAACAGAATGGCGAATTGACTTGGGCGGAGCCGCCTTATAGACTCATGACGTGGGGCTCGTTCGAAAGTTGCAGGCCTGCCCGCCCGGACCACGTGCGCGGTCGGCCGCGGGCCCGAACCCCGCTGCGGGGCCAAATCATAACTGCAAGACTGGAGGTATCCTTGAGAACGGCAACTCGTGGAGTCACGGCCGGAAGGGCGCTTCTCGGCCTGACCCTGTTTGTCTTCATTACTACCCTGGCGACAGTTCCTTCGTCCGCCCAGAGGTATCTCCCGACCTCGGATTACTCGAAGGCCGTCGCGATCCCCGAGCCCATTGAGCTGGAATGGAAGACCGGGAAAGCGTTCCTGCCAACCTCCACCACGGCGCTGGTCACCCCCACCGGGACCCCCGAGGAGGTTCGGCGGCGGACGGCGGAGCTCAAGGCCACCATGATGGGCTTGTTCGGGATAGACCCGCAGCTTATGAACACCGACCTCATCCCCGAGAAGAACGTAATCGTCATCTGCACGCTGCAGGACAGCGTCGCCTGGAAGGGACTCCTCCCCGGCCTTTCGGGAGAGCGGTTCGGCAGATACCCGGACCAGGGTTACGCGCTGTCGGTCACGCCCGAGAGAGTCGTGCTCGTCGGCGGGAACGTCGAGGGTGTGAGGTACGGCATCCAGACTCTGCTTCAGCTGATAACGTCCGACCCGATACTCTACGCGCGCGTCGTTCCGTCGATGGAGATCGTGGATTTCCCGTCCGTGGAGATGAGGGCGCTTCTACTGCCGTTCGGCAGTTACAAACAGGTGAGCCAGATGGAGTCGATCAGAGAGCTCATCGACGTCGCACAGGCGCTGCACATGAACACGGTCATGCTTCAAGTGGACAACGCGACCAAGTTCGATTCGGCGCCGGCAATTGCGAGACCCGGAGCCACACCCAAGGACACGCTTCGCGCGATAGTGGAGTACGCCCGCGAAGCCGGCCTGGAGGTGATTCCGCTGGTTTACACGCTGAGCCAGCAGACGTCTCTTCTTTGCACGGGGTATCCGAGCCTCTGCATCGACAAGAGCACGTACGACCCCTCTAATCCGAAAGTGTACGAAAAGCTCTTCGGGATACTGGACGAGGTCATCGACGTTGTCCGGCCGCGATACCTGCACATCGGTCACGACAAGGTGCTGGCCTTCGCGAGACTGCCTGAGGCCGACGCCAGAAGGCTGTTCTTGAGTGACGTCATGAAGATATACGAACACTTGAAGAGCAAGGGTGTCGGGACGATGATGTGGGCGGACATGCTCATCCACTCGCAGAACTGCCCCGGGCAGGACAACTGTCGCGGCTCCATCGCCGGCATTCATACGGTGCTCGACTCCCTGCCCAAGGACATAGTGCTGGTCGACGCGCATTACAGGCAGAGGACCCTCGATTACCCTTCGATGGATTACCTTCTCTCAAGGGGATTCTCGGTGCTGGGCTGCATCGGTGGAGACACGCTCTCCGTCAACAGTTTCAGCAAGTATGCGGCTGGAAGAGACGGCAAGGCCGCGGGCATGGTCCTCGCGTTGTGGGATTGGTCCAGGTACGACGTGCATGGCACACCCACCACGCTCAAGAGGATGGTGTGGCGCGGAGCCGAGGCCTTCTGGCGCGGCGGAATTCCTGCGGAAGACCCGACAAGCCGGTACATGCCTGAACACTTGAGAGACAACAGGTACTAGGCGGCGGGGCTCTCAGAGCCGCGCGGCGCGAGGCGCTGTCCTCGTGCCGGCGACCGTCCCCGGGGCGAGCCCAACGGCGCCCGGCCCTAGGACCGCAGCATCGAAGGGATTTCGAGCCCGTGCGATTCCATGAGGCACTTGTCCCCCAGGATCGCGCGGGCTTCGCCGTCTGCAATCAACTCGCCGCAGTCCAGCAGCAGCACTCTGTCGCACAATTCAAACACGCTGTCCATGTCATGCGTGGAAATCACCTTTGTAGCGTCGAGGGACTCTATCAGGCGAAGGAAGGCTCGCCTGCTTCCGGGGTCCATGTTGCTTGTCGGCTCATCAAGGGCGATTATCTTCGGCCGCATCGCAAGTATGGCGGCCAGCGCGGCCTTCTTCTTCTGGCCGAAGCTGAGATGGTGCGGGGCCTTCCCGGCCTGACCCTCCAGACCCGCGTCTCTCAGCGCCCGGTTCACGCGGGAGTCCACTTCGTCCCGCGGGAGCCTCATGCTCAGCGGACCGAAGGCGATGTCGTCGAAGACGGTCGAGCTGAAGAGCTGGTCGTCCGGGTCCTGGAAGACGATGCCAACGGCTTTCCTGACGGCCTTGAGGTTCTCGTCTGACATGTCGAGCCCGTCGACGCGGATCTCGCCGTCGCCGCGCAGAAGTCCGTTGAGATGGAAGCGGAGCGTCGTCTTGCCCGCGCCGTTCCGACCGATGAGACCCACGCACTCACCCTCGTTGATCTTGAGCGACACGTCGCGGAGCGCAATCGTACCGTCCGGATACTTGTAAGAGAGGGATTCTATCTGAATCACTGGGTTGGACGTTTTTGACACCGGGGGGACTCCCGTTTGTTGGCCTGGCTCAAGACGGCAGACGCAATGACAACTCCCGTTTGTCGGCCTGGCTCAAAGGCGCATGAGCGCGGCGACGAGCACCGGGCCGATCAGCAGCAACGGAAACGCCACGCTCGTCACCGAACCCCGGCCGCGCCTGGGGATCAGGGGTGCGTCGTGCGCCGCGGACCCACCGCCGGCCGGCGAGACCGAATCGTGTCCTTGGAAGCCGGCAAGGCCGTCGAACCCCCGCGCGCACATGGCCAGGTACACCCTCTCGGCGCGTTCGTACGACTTTATGAGAAGGACGCCTATCAGACTGCCGAGGTAGCGGAATTCAGCAAGCCAGTGCAGTCGTCCCACTCGTCTCGCCTCCCAGGACCTCCTCAGCCGGGAAAGCTCACTCACCAGCACAAACACGTACCTCAACATGAAGCCGGTCGCCACAGTCAGGACGGCGGGCACACCGGCCCGTCTTGCCGCGGCCAGCAGCTTCGCGCTCCCGGTCGTGCTCAACAGCAGACCGAAGCTGAACACCGAGATGAAGGACTTGGCCGCCATCGTTGCGAACGAGACCAGGGCGACGCCGCTGCCGTTATCCGCCGCAACGCCGGTTGTCCCTATCCATGCGAGGCCGGCGACGCGGGAGGCCCACGCAGGCGCAAGGTTCAACCCCCGCCCCAAGAGGTTGACGGCCCCAACCAGCAGCACGAAGGGCACGACCACAAGCGTCCTGCGCAAGAGAAAGCCGAGAGGCACTCGAGAGACGAGTGTCATGCAGAGAAGAGTCACGAGCGCTATCAGCAGCGGCACGAAGGCGCCCCTGGGCAGAAGCGCCACGACGACAACGAACGCCACAAAAGACAGGAGCTTCACGAGCGGGTCCTGCCGGTGGACCGCACTCTGGATGTCGGTGTGCTTGTCGATCAACAGAAGATCCATACTTCCCTTCTTCGCTCCCCGCGTCAGAGGTTCCCGTTCGGCCTTCGCTCCCGCGCCTCAGAGGTTTCCGCGCGGTCTTCGCTCCCGCGCCGCGGACAGCGCTCTTCCAACCAGGTAGGCGCACAGAAACACTATTCCGGCACCCAGCACCCCCGCGACCGAACCCGACAACCGTCCGTTCGGTATCCCTGGCGTGGAGTAGTCCGGCGCCGGAGATCGGAGTGCCGCGCTCCCCCTGTCCACGAACCCGAGCTTCTCGGCCACTTTCTCCAGCCCGTCTGGAAATGTCGACGCAAACGGTGACACAAACGCGGCGAGCGCTGCCGAGGCTACCGCGAAGAGTATGAGCACTCGTTTCTGAGACATGGTTGTCACTCCGGCGGCGCAACTCGCGCCGTCCGCTGCGCTGGCGGTCGTGCGTTAACGTGCATCAGCTCAGGCCGCGTCCTGAGCACGAACGCGACCAGAAAACCGGTTACCACCGCTTCACCAATCCCTATGACGGCGTGGATGCCCACCATCGCCGGAATGACGACCCGGGCCGGAGAGGTTCCGGACAGCGCCAGCTCAATCGCGCACATGAGCGATGCCAGCACGACCGAGACCCAGGCAGCCACGACTGCGCCCGCGATGCAGCCGGCCCTCCCGCGATTGATCCGGTTTGCCAGCCAGACGATTGTGTACACGGCCGCGGTTCCCACAAGCGCCATGTTGACCACGTTGGCGCCCAGGGCCGTGACGCCGCCGTCCTGGAAGATGAAGCACTGGACCAGCAAAACCACGGTTATCACGAGGAAGCCCGCGTACGGCCCCAGGAGAGAAGCGGCGATGGCGCCGCCAAGAAGATGGCCCGACGTCCCGCCCGCGACCGGGAAGTTCAGCATCTGAGCCGCGAAGATGAACGCGGCGGTAACACCCATGACGGGGACCGTCCGCTGGCCCAGGGTCTGCGTGGTCTTCCTGGAACAGACCGCCACGGCGCCGGCGGCGACCACCCAGGCGGGCACCCACACTCTCGCCTCGAGGAACCCGTCCGGAATGTGCAAGCAAAGCCTCCTGAGTAATCGCGCAGTTACGTCGGCGCGGGCGACCGTCAATCAAGGAATCGCGCGGCGGCTGCGGCGGGCTCGTTTCTCCATCAAGGAATCGCGCGGCCGGTCGTACCCGCGCTCAGACTGACGTGCTTCATCCCCTTTATTGCCTGGAGTCCCTTGTACAGCCGGTGCACGTCCGCTGCCATGCCTCTTACAACCACCACTTCCAGGCAGTTGTCGTGGTCCAGGTGAACGTGCTGGGTCGACAGCACCGTTTTGTGAAAGTCGTGCTGCACGGCGGTCAGCCTGCGCACGACGTCCCTTCTGCCATGGTCATAGACCAGGACTATCGCGCCGGCCACGTCGCTTCCTTTCAGCCACTCGCCCTCGACGAGTCTCTCGCGCACCAGGGCCCGAACGGCCTCCGAGCGCGTGGGGAACCCTTTCTCCCGGACGAATCCGTCGAACTGCGACAGGAGCTCCTTCTCGAGGGAGACACCAAACCTGGTTATCCGCGATGTGTTTTTGCGTGCGCCAGTCGTACCTTTCATGAGTTTCATCTCCGGAATTAGTGACCGCCGCGCGAGTAACTCTCAAAGACCCCAGGAGCCAGAACCCCGTCTCGCCTACAGGCCCACGCACGGGTCCACCCGCGCCAGTGCCACGTTTTCAAGAATAGTAGCACTGGGGCGGGGAGCCGGCAAGCGTCTTCGCGGGCAGACCGCTGGAACCAATCAATTCCCCGTTGCATATCTCGGTATTTTGTGATATCCTAACACGTTGCGACAGGTACGAATCGAAAGCGCCGGCCGGGCAAGACCGCCGCACGAAGTCTGTTGTCTCTCACCGGGCAGACCGTATGCGCTCGCCTCATTCAAGACTGGAGTTCAGACTCCTTACTTGCTTCATGCTTGTGCTCTCTCTGTCGGGAACGGTGTACGCCTCCGCACGGAATCCGGAGCAATTCCCGCACAGGTGTGCCGACGACGACAATCTCTGCCCCACCGCTTGCTGGGGCATCGGCGACAACGATTGCGACATTCTGAACGCTGTTGAGTTCGCGGAGCGATTCCTCCGGACGCACGAGCGGGGCCACCTCTACACCCCCGACGCCCGGGAGGACTCGCTCCAGCCCAGGACTGAGGTGTATAGGCTCCTCCACGGCTCACAGGCGGCGGGCTACTTCGACCTCTACGAAGCCACAGGAAAGGCCGCCTACCTGAGGGAGGCCACCGAAAGACTCGACGCCCTGCTTGCCTCCCAAGGAGTGTGGTCCAACAAGGAATGGGACGGCGACCTGGGATTCGTTTTTCTTCGTGGATACGAGCTGACCGGCAGAACTGAGTTTCTGGAGGTTGGCATGGCCGTGGCAGAAAGGCTGGCCACTTACTGCTGGCTGAACCTGTGCGAGCTCAACCCGGGACTGAGTGCCGCGATATGTCTGGCTCAGGCATACCGCATCTCTGGAGACCCACGCTTCCTGTACGCTGCGCGCCCTATCCTGGCTCGCACCCAGTCCTTCCAACACAAGGACGGCTCTTTCCCACACCAACTCAGCACAAACTCCAAGAACCTCACGTACTCGTCGTGGAAGGCGTTTCAACTGTGGACTTACTTGAGGCTTGACCCGGGGGTCAGGACCGCCTACGTCACCGGAGTAGACCATAACGGAGGAACCGTAGTGCTGGACTTCGACTCCATGATGTCCATGCTGCTTTCATTCCTGGAGCGTCAGGTCAATGCAGATGGCACCATCTCATACTCAGGAGGATGGGAATCCCGGATCCTGCTCGACCCCGAGTGCAAGCACTGTTCGAGCCCGCTCTATCCCCTGTGCAAGGCGTACTGCGCGGAACGGTGCGGCCCTCCTCCAGGTGGCGCCGCGGCGGACGGGTCGCGGCAGGGCGGAAACCCGTGCTGGTGCATCGACGACCCTCTGACGGAATGCGGCAACAAGATGGAAGCGCAGGGACATGCTTCGGCGTCGCTCCGGGATGGTGGGGCATCAGCAGTGCCCGACGTGCTCTGCTCTTACTGCAGCAGCGGGATGTACGTCACGTGCGCGGACTCGTGCAAAGAGGCTTGCCCGTCTTCCCCTTCAGAGTTCCCGTGCGGCTGCGTGGCAGACCCAGATAACGATTGCCCCAGGGATACGGTCTGGAAGGAGATAACGTACTTCGACGAAGACGACCCGAACTACGACACGCGGGGGTGGACCTCGGAGCTGGCGTCGACGGCTTTCGCACTTGCCCGCGCAGGTGAGCACGACACGAAGTGGAAAGTGCTTCGTTTCCTGTCCTCACTGCAGAACAAGGACGGTTCGTTTCCAGACAAATGGGGCTTCAAGACTGAGGAGCCCGGGACCCGGCTCTGGCTATGTGCGCGCGACGAGCACTCCGTAATGCGCACGTCGATCATTTTCAGGGTGCTGGCTTCGCTGCTGGTGCCTGCAGATTCGGCGGGCCTCACCGACAACGCGCACGCCGCGTCGTTCGCTGACAACACGCTGGCTCGGGCGTCAGAGACGGCGGCCGTGACTGCCGGTGCGCCACCGATCATCCTCGAGCCCACGGCGCCGGCCATCGTGCGCGTGTCACCGAACCCTGCGTTGCGCGGAGTGCTGCTGACGGTTGTGATACCGGACAGGTCACAGTTGCCGCGCCTGCGCTTGTATGACGTGACGGGGCGCACAATCAGGATGCTTGCAGTTGAAGCAGGGGCGACTGGTGGCGCAACCGGTAGCTCCGGCGCCGACAGTTCCACCGAGCCCGCCGTCCGCGAAATCCGCTGGGACGGCCGTGACGACTATGGAAACGCCGTTTCCCCAGGAGTGTACTTTGCCCAGCTCTGGTATGACGGATGGCATTCGACGAAGAAGGTCGTGATCCTCGGGCACTAGGGACGGCGGTGGGCACAAACGTGCCGGGGTCGGACCCACTGCGCGGACAGGAGGATGCTGCGATGAGAAGAAGGTATTGCATTCCGCTCTTCCTGCTGCTCATCACGGCTGCTGGAGCTTCTACCTGTCTCTAATCAGTTCTGCGTGTCTTGTCCGGAGCCAGCTCTCGACATCTTGACGCAGCCGGTCAGCGAGCGCGATTGCCTCTCTCGCTTCCCGCTCGGACACTTCACCAGCCCGGTCGTAAGCGGAGACATTTCTCTTCCTTCGGAACTGATCCAGTCGGAAGACAAGATCCGCATCAGACCCTATCGTGTAAACCAGCGACTGGATGACGCGGTAGTGATGGGATTCTCGCGAGGCCCTGTAACCTGCGGCGGCCAGTGCGGCAGCAGCCACCTGCAACGCGGCGTTGTAGGCGATGGCCAGCTGCCAATCTGAGCTCAGACCAGACACCCTGCAATTTGCCAGGTCCCGATCAGCCAGGGCAAGCAGACCGGCAATCTCTTCGAGGCTTGTCTTATGTTCAACAAGCCAATCGTTATCCAACCAGTCTCGCAAGGTCACGGTCGTCTCCCAGGATAAACAGTTTCTTTCCACCTGTGACATTGCGCAGGAAGTGGTTGTGCTCAGAGAGTTTTCGCCGGAACTCGGCGCGAGAATACACGGAGGGATTGATTTCTCGCCTCAGGGTCTCCTGTAGGGGGCCCAGCACGGATACGATGTCGCCGAACGACACACTTCCAACAATGAGTATGTCCACGTCACTGCTGGCCCGCTCACTCGCGGACGCCACGGAGCCGTAGACAAATGCGACTCTTATCTTGGAAGCCAGGGGTTCGAGAGCGGACTTGAGAAGGTCGCCCAGGCCCGCCGTTTTCATCACGACGGAACGGAGCTCCTGGAAAACGGGGCATTGCTGGTTTGCCTGGTAGTACACCTGTCTACCGCGGACGACCCGCGTGACGATGCCGCCACGAGTGAGCTGTGTCAGCTCCCGCTGGACAGCTCCCTGCCCCACTCCAGCTATGCGAGTGATCTGTCTGATGTAGAACGGTTCATCAGAGTGGGCGTAGAGGAGGGCGAGTACTGCTCGCCTAGCTTTCCCAAAGAGAACAGACGAAAGAATATCGATTGTGGCCCTTGTACCCATTTCGGGTACGAACGTACCCATTTTGGGTACGCGTGTCAAGTGATTTTGAGCTGGTTCTCACCATGAGGAACCTTGGAAGCCACAGTGCACTCCTGAGGCTGGTCAGACCCTCGTGTACCTGAGATAAGCAGGATTGGGGAAGCCGCCGATGCTGCCTGAGTGAAGAATGTGCCGGAGGTCCGTATTGGCAACGTACTGACACTGGGGGGGTGTGGATGAAAGGTATGGTGTTGTAGGACTTGGACCAGAAGCTCCGGGCGACTGATCGAGCTCTGACCTCCCTGCTAACTGCGGTGCTCAGGTCTTCCCTCTAGCCATGCATGGTTCCCCTGGTCTAGGCTGGGGCAAAGTGCGTAGGCACACGCAGAGGTGCTAAGGTAGCAGGCTTGCCGAAGGTTCGTACTTCTGGGGGCCGACAATGGGGCGTATGGAAGAAATGTTTCTTGCCGCGGGACAGATTGAGTACCCGGGTTGTCTATATGTCACCGTTTCGAGTTGTATTGATGCCAGTTATGTGATACGATTTGCCTGCCAGTTACAAGAACAACCTGGCATTGACGGCCTTATTGCCAAGTAGCAGCGGGGACACGAATGCGACGCGGGCCTTATGTGCCTTGCCTGTCTTCACGGAGTATTCCGAAGCCTTACCGGTTATTGGTGAGGCACTTCTGTTTCTTGTCGGACGCCTTTTCATTAAACAGCTCGACGGGGGTGCTCATGGCAGTAGTTAGGGCTGGGTCTCGCCTGAGCGCGCCATGCCTCTGCATGGTTACAGTCGGAATGATCCTGCTAGTCGGTTCGGTTCTGTGGATCGGTGCTGTAGGAACAGCGTCAGCGACTGAATCGGCCGGGACATTGCTGCAAGAAGGCGAAAGGAACACGCTGCAGCTTCCCGACGGCATGAATCCGATGGATGTTGTGCGTATGGTTGACAGAAACAGGTTGGGCGTGGGGGGGATGCACGGCGAGAGCAATCGGGGGCTTGACTCATCCCGGGTCCTGCAAGCAGGTGCTCATGACAAGCGCGGCTACCTTCCGCCTGTCCCCGTCGGCCGACCCGCACCGGTTGATGAGATGGGCCTGGCTTTCCACATCGGTGGCGACGGAGTATACCGCCCGTCGGGTTCTAACCAGGGCAATCCTTCCATAGCTTTTGATGGTACGAATTACCTTGTTGTGTGGGCTGAGGAGCGTAACGAATCTGACATCTATGGGGCGCGAGTGAGTGTGGAGGGAGAGGTGCTCGATCCAGTGGGTATACCCATTTCCACAGCTGCGTATGGCCAGGGATATCCTTCCGTAGTCTTTAACGGTGAGCACTACTTTGTTGTGTGGGAGGATGGTCGCAGCGGCCATGAGATGTGGAGCAGGTCTGAGATTTATGGTGCGCGAGTGAGTGCGGGTGGGGAGATGCTTGATCCGGAGGGGATCGCGATTCTCACAGATGCCTGGTATGACAAGGTGTGTCCTTCCATCGCCTTTGACGGTACGAATTATCTTGTCGTTTGGGGGGAGGTTTCTTGCGGTGGTTGTCAGCCTGGCGCAGACATAGCCGGAGCGCGAGTGAGTGTGGGAGGAGAAGTGCTCGATACTTCCGGTATAGCTATCTCCAGAGCTGCGGGCTTCCAGGTACTTCCTTCCGTAGCTTTTGATGGTACGAACTATCTGGTTGCGTGGGAGAACTGTCGTACCGAGGATTTCAGCTATGACATCCGTGGGGCACGAGTGAGTGTGGCAGGAGAGGTGCTTGATACTTCTGGCATAGCTATCTCCACATCTGCGAGTTACCAAGCGTATCCGTCCATAGCTTTTGATGGTGCGAACTATCTTGTTGTGTGGGGGGACTATCGTAGCGGTACCGGCTACGACATCAATGGCGCGCGGGTAACTGTGGCAGGAGCAGTGCTTGACCCAGTGGGCATGCCCGTTACCGTAGTTGCGAATAACCAGCTGTCTCCTGCCGTGGCCTTTGATGGCATTAACTATCTTGTTGTTTGGGAGGATGACCGTAACGGCGGCTTTGGCAGCTCTGATATCTATGGTACGCGAGTGAGTGTGGCGGGAGAGGTACTTGATCCCTCAGGTATAGTTATTTCCACAGCCGTTGATGGCCAGTGGCGGCCTTCAGTGGCTTTTGATGGTACGAACTATCTTGTTGTCTGGGAGGATAAGCGTAACAGCAATCAATCGATGTTGAGCAGCTATGACGTCTATGGTGCGCGAGTAAGTGTGGAGGGAGAGGTGCTTGACACTTCCGGTATAGCCATCGCCCAAGTTGGGTATGCCCAGTGGAATCCCTCCGTAGCTTTTGGTGGCATGAATTGTCTTGTTGTGTGGGAAGACGGTCGTAACCAGAACACCTCGGAAATCTATGCTGCGCGAGTGAGTGTGGACGGAGTGGTGCTTGATCCGGCCGGCATACCTATCTCCAGAGGAGCTGAGAATAGCCGGCACAATCCTTCCATAGCTTTTAGCGGTACAAACTACCTTGTCGTGTGGGAGGACCAGAGTGGCGGGAGTTCATACTATGACATTTATGGGGCGCGATTGAGTCTGACAGGAAAGTTGCTTGGTTCAGGGGTTACGGCTATTTCCACCGCCGCGAACGGTCAGCAATATCCTTCCGCTGCTTTTGATGGTACGAATTATCTTGTTGTGTGGGAGGATAGTCGTAGCGGGAGTGGCTATGGCTATGATGACATCTATGGCGCGCGGGTGAGCGTGTTAGGAGCTGTACTGGATACGTCTGGCATAGCCATTTCCACAGCTGCGTATGGCCAGTTGTATCCTTCCGTGGCCTTTGACGGTACGAACTACCTTGTTGCGTGGGAGGACTATAGTGGCGGGAGTGGCTATCCCGACATTCATGGTGCGCGTGTGAAGGTTGGAGGAGAGGTGCTTGATCCCGATGGGCTTGTCATTTCGGCGGCCGCGGATGGCCAGCATTATCCCGCTGTGGCAAGGGGGGCTGGATGCACCACCCTGATTGCATACTCATGCTTCTCGCCCGCTCCTTATGGTTCCGTTCGCATCTGGGGCAACTTCTGGAAGGGACCGACTGCCGTAGCGTTCGCCTCAGCCTCGGCGGAAGCGGAACAGGGTTACGTCAGACTGTCATGGCAGATGGCAGTGGAGGCAGTGGCGTCCAGTTTTCGCGTAGAGCGTTCCGATTCGCGGGGAGGAACGTTCGTGGAGCTTGCTCTGCCCGTAGCCACGGGTCCTGGGTTTACGTTCTCTTGCACGGACCATTCGGTCCGGGCGGGACAGACTTACTGGTACCGGATAGTCCTTTTGGGTGCATCGGGTGTTGACGAGGAGACTTGCGGTCCCATCGAGGTGCGCGTGGACGAGGCACCCACCGCGTTCATGGCCTATCAGAGCTACCCAAATCCGTTCAATCCACGATGCACGATACGGTATGACATACAGGCAGCGGGGGCGGTGAGCCTTCGGGTGTTCGGCGTGAACGGCGCGCTCGTGCGCACGCTGGTTGACAGTTGGCGCGAGCCGGGCATGTACAGAGAGGTGTGGGACGGCCGCGACGATGCTGGCAGCGAACAACCTTCGGGCGTTTACTTCTATCGCATCGAGGCCGGCAGCTTCGTTGCCACGCGCAAGATGGTGCTCTTGAAGTGACCGCCGAGCCCGCAGGAGTGGCTGTTGAATGGGGAGGCTGCGTAAGCCGGCGCATATGGAGATGCCGCATCAGTCAGGAGGTAGGACGTGAGCGTTCGGGAATGCATTGTTGCGGGACCGCGGCGCGTTTGCCTGAACCCGCGAGGCGTTGGCCGGGGGAGGGGGCATGGTGCCGCCGGGGTGGCGCAGACTGTGCGCACTGGTCGCGCGTCGCGCTGCGTGGCCAGGTGCCTGTCGGCGGGGCTGACTCGACTGACCCGACGCGGTTTCATCGGAGTGCTGGTGCTGTGCGGCGGGGTTGTTCTTGCGATGGGGACCGCCGGGGCGGAATGGCAGAACTTCCGTGTGCGGGACGGGTTGGCGGGCGACGGCGTCCACGCGATTCTTGAGGACCGCGGCGGTAATCTGTGGTTTGCGTCGTACGGCGGCGTGAGCTGCTATGACGGTGTGAGCTGGCGCACCTATACGACTGCTGACGGGCTGGCGGGTGACTACGTCGTGGCCATTGAGGAGGACCGTGACGGCAATCTCTGGTTCGGGACACGCGGCTACGGGGTGCAAGCCAGCGGTGTGAGTCGATATGATGGTGTGGGCTGGCGTACCTACACGACAGCTGACGGTCTGGCCGGCAACGACGTTTTGACCATTGAAGAGGACGCTAGCGGCAATCTCTGGTTCGGGACAGTCGGTGGCGGTGTGAGTCGGTATGATGGCGGGGGCTGGCGTACGTACACGACAGCTGATGGTTTGGCCAGCAACGATGTTGCTGCCATTCTGCAGGACCGCAGAGGTAACCTGTGGTTTGGCACATACAATAACGGTGTGAGTCGTTACGATGGCACGGGCTGGCGTACTTACACGATGGCTGACGGCCTGGTTAGCAACACCATTCTGGCGATTGAGGAGGACGCCAGCGGCAATCTCTGGTTCGGGGGAAATGGCCTGTGTCGTTACGATGGTGTGAGCTGGCGAAAGTTCATGGATGTGGGCGGTCCGGTGTGTGCAATCATGGAGGACAGCAACGGTAGTCTCTGGTTTGGGACAAGCGCAGGCGTGTACCGCTATGACGGTGTGAGCTGGCGCACTTACACTGAAGGAGGCTACGGCATTCTCGCGATTGAGGAGGACGCCAGCGGCAATCTATGGTTCGGTACCGCCGAGACCGGAGCGAGTCGCTTTGATGGCGCGAGTTGGCATACGTACACGACTGTCACCGGTCTGGCGGACCAGAGCGTGGTAGCGATCGAGGAGGATCGTAGCGGCAATCTCTGGTTCGGTACAGCCGGGGGCGGGGTGACTCGTTACGACGGTGTGAGTTGGCGTACGTTCACAACCTCTCATGGTCTCGCCGACAACGGCGTAGAAGCGATTGAAGAAGACAGCAACGGCAGTATCTGGTTCGGGACATACGGTAGTGGCGCGAGTCGCTATGATGGCTGGGATTGGTTTACGTATACGGTAGCTGACGGTCTTGCCGGCAACCACGTTACGGCGATTCTGGAGGACCGCGCTCGCAATATCTGGTTCGGGACTGCCGGTAACGGAGTGAGCCGTTATGATAATGAAACCTGGCGTACCTACACAACCGCTGACGGTCTTGCCGGCGACCACATAACGGCGATTCTGGAGGACCGCGCGGGGAATATCTGGTTCGGGACCGGGTATGGCGTGAGCCGGTATGATGGGATTGGCTGGCGCACGTTTACGACTGCCGACGGCCTTGCGAGCGACGCCGTGTCCTCAATCTTGGAGGACAGTGCCGGGAATTTCTGGTTCGGGACATACAATGGTGGCGCGTGCAGGTATGACGGAACGAGCTGGAGAACTTTCACGGTCGCCGACGGCCTGGCGAGCAACAGCATTTCGCAGATTGTGGAGGACAGCAGCGGCAATCTCTGGTTTGGGACATATGACAATTTGACTCGCTACGATGGAACGAGTTGGGGTACGTACGTGGCGGCGGACGGTCTACCCGAAACCAGCCCGGGAGAGGTCTTTATTACGGCGCTTTCGGAGGATCGTGCAGGAGATCTTTGGATTGGCGCAGATATCGCAGGAATCACGCGGCACGAACGGGACCGAGTGGCTCCGCAGGCAGTTATGTGGCAGCGGCCAGTCCGAATTTCAGCAAACACCATCCAGACCATCAGGTTCACCGCGGCCTTTGGGGAAATCAGGTGGACCCAGTTTTCGTATTCCTTCGACGGATCGCCATGGTCGGACTGGTCGATGACGAATTCCTGGTATGGCAGCAACCTGTCTGACGGAGTTCACGTCTTCAAGGTGAGAGCGCGCGACAAGATTGGGAACGTGGACCCGACTCCGGCGACCTGCGAGTTTGAGCTCGATGCCACCCCGCCGGTTCCCGCAGTCAGTACGCCGGCTTCGGGTCAAGCGGTGCGGGATTCAGTCCTCATTGCAGGAACCGCAGCGGATTCGCGGTTCAGGTCGTATAGGGTTGACGTACGTGCGCTCGGGCACGCCGAGTGGGATTCCCTGTTTGAGTCGTTCTCTCCCGTGGCGGAAGGCGTGCTGTGTGGCTGGAATACGCTGACTGCGCACGAGGGGAGCTATGAGCTGCGGCTATCCGTCACGGATACACTAGGTCTGACTGGTGTCGCGCTCGTGAGGGTGACGGTGGACAACGAGGCGCCGTGGGCATACGAGACCGCGCCTGCGACCGTCAGCACAGTAAGGGGTGGGGGCGTCTACACCACTGATGCCAAAGCGCACGTGTACTTCCCGCCGCATGCCTTCGACGAAGACACTGAGGTGGGCATATTCGGGTTGCTGGATTCAGACGTGCCTGACACGCTGGCTGACGGCGCGCGTCGGGCGTTGGCAGGTTATGAGGTCTCGTGGGGCGGTTCAGTGCTGGAGAAGGCAGCCACGCTGGAACTGTCACTCGACGGCGCCGGATCTCTTGGGACGGGTGAGCGGTTCGTCTTGTATCTGCTCGGCAGTGGCTCGAGCTGGCAGCGCCTGGGTGGAACCGTTGACGCAGCCGGAGAGCACGTCACCTCGTCGTTGACCAAGCCGGGGCGGTATGCAGTATTTGTGGAGGGCATCCAACTCCCAGGGACGAGCGCGCTTACCTCCCTGTCATTGACGCCACGCGCCTTCTCGCCGCGGGGCCGGTTTGCCAACGACCATGTGGGGATTGCCTTCACGCTGGGCAGCAGTAGTTCTGTGACGGTACGGGTCTACAATCGTGCCGGGCGTCTGGTGCGTGAGGTCATGTCAGGTGAGGTCATGGGAGCTGGGGCGAATCTGGTACGATGGGACGGGCGAGATGTGGCAGGCGAGATCGTGGGAGAGGGGCTGTATATTGTCAGCGTGGAGGCACTGGGTAACAAGCAAGCAAAGACAGTGTCAGTCGTGAGATAGCACGGATTCAGCTAGCGTGTACGCCTTCGCGCCGGTTCCGCTGAAAGCATCGGTCCATGCCGGAGGTCCGTATTGTCAACGTACCGACACTGGGGAGGGTGTGGAGGGAAAGCCTACGCTTTGGCCGCCCTGGCGCACGAATGGCATGAACGTGACGCCATTGCTCCTTGTTCTTACGACACTTCCGTGATATAATAGGGGTTACATCAGACACTATCCGTGGCCGTTTCGCGTTCGTTTCTGGCGACCTTACACCCGATGAGCGAACAGTGTGATGAAGGTCCACAGCCTTTTCCTCGTGGCCGCTTTCCTCTTGATGCTCGCCGCACCCGCCAGTGTCCTTTTCGCGGCGACACTCTACGTCTCCTCTTTCGGCAGTAACACACCTCCCTACGCCACCTGGGAAGCAGCCTCTCACACCATCTCAGCTGCAGTCGCCACGTCCTCTACGAGCGACACGGTGATCGTGGGGACGGGTACGTACACTCCTAATTCAGGCGAGCAGTTTCCAATCCGCATTGGTCCATTTGGCGGCGCGAGACGAATTGTTGGTGCAGGTGGGGCGACCAATACGATAGTAGACGCGCTAGGCACGTCAACCGTGTTCTGTTTCGATTCCGCGGGAGCCGAACTGGTGTCACTGACAATCACAGGAGCAAACGGTGTGTCGGTGAGCCATTCGGGAGTATCGTTCACAAGCTGTCGGGTCATGCAGAACGTAGGCTACGGAGTGTACGTTGATGACTTCAATAGTTACGGCAGATTCGTAGGCTGCGTAGTAAGCGGCAACGGTGACTGCGGCATACTGTGCGGCGACGCACCGAGTAGCTCGCTCGACCTCCAGGGTTGTCTTGTGGCCGGGAATGACGGGGACGGCATCCGTGCCTGGTCCGCTGCGGTTGAGAACACCGACATCGTTGGGAACGGCGGCGTTGGCATAAGTGGTTTCGGCGTGTGGTTGCGGAATTGCAGGGTCCTGGACAACGGAGGTGACGGTATCATTGGCGGTGACGCTGGAGTGTGGGTCAGCGGCTGTGTTGTGTCTGGAAACCACGGTGATGGCGTGAGGGCAACAGAGGGACTGCACGACAGTATAGTCAGGAGTTCGATCTGTGGCAATGCCGGTTCTGGAATCAATCTTTGGAATTATGCGACTGTCAACAGCTGCATCATATCGGGCAATGGGGAGTATGGTCTCCGGGAGGGTCCGCCATCAGCGCCCACTTTCTGTGACTTCTGGCAGAACGACGGCGGCAACCTTTATGGTCAGGTTCCTGACGGCGTGGGGGTAGTTGACCGCGTGAACGCCAATGGTGACTCGTGCGATGCGTTCTCCAATGTGTTCACGAATCCCCTGTTTGTCGACCCGGCTGCGGGAGACTATCACCTTCTTGCGTACTCGCCATGTATCGACGCGGCTGACCCGTCGCTGCGCCTGGATGCTGACTTTACGATCGCAGATATCGGCGCGTTGTACTTTGACCAGATTCTGACGGGCGTGGGAAACGAGCCCTCGCAGTCACGCGAAGTCTCGGAGCCGTTATGGACTTCCCCCAATCCGTTCAACCCCTGTGTGGAAATCCGTTATCACACAAACGGAGCTGGCCACGTTCGACTGAGGGTGTTTAGTGGTACGGGTCATACTATACGGACCCTGGCAGATGGATTGCAGAACGGCGGAGACCATAGTCTTGCCTGGGACGGAAAGGCAGAAGGCGGCGAGGTTCTTCCGTCTGGAGTCTACTTTCTGCGTTTGGAAACCGGAGGCTCGACTACCACGGGGAAGGTAGTTCTGTTGAGGTGAGCTTTGTGGAACCCCCTCGACTCCGTTGTCGCCAGGGCTGTTCCTCGGAGTGCAAGGCCAGTGCACATGTACAGCGTCAAGCAGTTGCAGATCATCCAGGCGGTAACCCTCATCCTGCTGATGGTGGGTTCCGAGGGAGTGATTGCTGGGACACGTTATGTGTCTGCCGCGGGCAGCAATACGCCTCCCTACGACACGTGGCAGAAAGCTTCTCACACAATCCAAGGGGCGATAGATGCCGCGTACGGGGACACTGTGCTGGTTGCGGCGGGCACGTACAGCCCGGCTTCCGGCGAGCAATTCCCGATCAGGGTCAGCTCCGGTAGCTACGGAGTGCCTGTGGCGATTCTATCTGTCAGTGGGCAGTTGCAGACGACAGTTGACGCCGAAGGTACCACGGCCGTGTTCCAGTTCGACGGGGTACCCATGATCCTCGAGCACTTTACTGTGACGGGAGGAGGAGTCGGGATATACGCGAATGGTGGAGCTTCGGGCCAGAGCGTGACCTTGCGCAGTTGT
>CAZMZP010000032.1:0-37301 GCA_964570935.1 uncultured bacterium | reverse complement strand
GCTCTTCCTCAAAATGGTATACCTCAAGGTAGAGTTTCGGGTGGGCGTTACCGGCGGGACTCCGCACTGGAACGGCCAGCAGAGACAGACACAAAGGGAACATTAGCCATCGAGTCATGGCAGCCCTCCTTCGGTACGCGGGCGCGGCTCACTGCGGACGGACTCTCATACCTTGCCTATTTCCATTATACCACGGCTGGAACGCTCTCCCATCAGCCGCGAGAGGGTCACACAATTGGTGCCTCTCTCCGCGGTCCTCTGCGCCTGTTCAGGATGGTACGCCCGGCAGGAGTCGAACCTGCGACCTGCGGATTCGAAGTCCGCCGCTCTATCCAGTTGAGCTACGGGCGCACCGACAAACGTGCTGACGGACGGGCGGGTCCCGCGGGCACGGACGTGAGTACTCACGGCCCGGCAGGCGAGAGAGGGTGGGGTGGACGACGGGATTTGAACCCGCGACAACTGGATCCACAGTCCAGGGCTCTACCAGACTGAGCTACGTCCACCGCTGCTGGTCACGCGCCTGGAGGGACTCGAACCCCCGACCAGCGGATTAGAAATCCGCTGCTCTATCCAACTGAGCTACAGGCGCAAATACTCGCTGCCACAAACGACAGTCCAGAAACTGCAACGTGGTCGGGGCGAGAGGATTTGAACCTCCGACCCCCTGCTCCCAAGGCAGGTGCGCTAACCGGGCTGCGCTACGCCCCGAAAATGAGCACGAAAGGCTGCCACATCCTTGTTCATCTTAAGAGAAGGAGTTGCCGGTGTCAAGTTGACCGAACGCCGGAGCCGTTTTACGGCCCGTCCGCCGGAGCGCGCGCCGAAGTCGCTGTGTGGCACCGCACCCCAGGCCGCTGCCGCTCCCGACCGCGGCCCACGTTGCCGTTTTCTGTTGTCAGGGAAGCTCGCAGACCGTTAGAATGATGTGCTGTTTCAGAGAGCGCACTGTCCCGCTCAGGCCGGACGGCAGCCGGCGAGCGGGCTGACTTTTGCAGGAATCGGAGGTACGACGATGAAGCGCCACCGGATTGCGTGGTTACCTGGTGACGGTGTCGGAATCGACGTGACGGAAGCGGCAAGAATAGTCCTGGACGCGGCGAAAGTGCCGTTGGAGTACGTGCACGGCGACATCGGCTGGGAGGTCTGGTGCAAGGAAGGCGACGCGTTCCCGCAGCGCACGATAGAGCTGCTGAAGGGGGTCGACGCGGCGCTGTTCGGAGCCATCACGTCCAAGCCCGTCAAAGCGGCGGAAGCGGAGCTCTCGCCGGAGCTCGGAGGTAAGGGACTTACTTACCGTTCACCCATAGTCCGAATGCGGCAGCTCTTCGACCTCTACATCAGTCTCAGGCCGTGCAAGGCCTACGAGGGCAATCCCCTCAACTACAAGGAGGGGCTCGACCTCGTCATGTTCAGGGAGAACACGGAGGACCTTTACTCCGGAGTCGAGTTCAGCCCCGTGCCGAAAGAGCTGGCTCAAGTGCTGAGCGAGAAGTCCAAGGCGTTCGCACCGTTCGCCGGCCTGGAGGGCGACCAGTACGCTGTTTCGTGCAAGGTCAACACGAGGCGCGGGTCGGAGCGCATAGTCCGGGCGGCGTTCGAGTTCGCCCGCAAGCACGGGCGGAAGAAAGTGACCGTGATTCATAAGGCCAACGTCGTGCGCGCCACGGACGGGCTCTTCCTCGAGGTCGCGCGAGACGTCGCCAAGGCCTACCCCGAAGTGCAGTTCGACGAGGCCAACGTCGACGCCATCATGATGTGGCTGCTCAAGAACCCCTTCAACTACGACGTTCTCGTGGCCCCCAACTTGTACGGCGACATCGCGTCGGACCTCTGCGCGCAGATGGTGGGCGGCCTGGGCTTCGGATGCTCCGGGAACATCGGTGAGAAGCTGGCTGTGTTCGAGCCCACGCACGGCTCGGCGCCGAAGTACACCGGCCAGTACAAGGTCAACCCCATCGCCACGATACTGGCGGCGAAGATGATGTTCGAATGGCTGGGCGAGGCTGACGCCGCGGCCAGCATCGAGAAAGCGGTGGCGGCGGTAATAAGAGAGCAGAAAGTCCGGACCTACGACATGGGCGGGACCAGCACAACGCTGGACATGGCCCGGGCCATAGCAGACAAGATGTAACTCAAGGGGCGCGTACAGTGACTCGCATAGTCCTTCACGAGGTCGGGCTCCGGGACGGGCTCCAGATGGAGACGGGAGTCGTCCCGACCAACCTGAAAGAACAGTGGGTTCGCAGGCTCCTCCGGTGCGGTATCGACGTGGTCCAGGTTGGCTCCTTTGTTCATCCTGAGAGGGTGCCTCAGATGGCGGACACGGACGAGCTGTTCCGGCGGCTCACCGCGGACAGGCCCGAGCGCGGGGTACTCTCCGGGCTCGTGCTCAACGAGAAGGGGCTCGAACGCGGGCTGGCCTGCGGCGTGGAGATGTTCTGCATGGGCGTCTCGGCCAGCGAGACTCACAGCAAGAAGAACACCGGCATGGGGACGGAGGAGGCCACCGGCCGCATCGTCGCTGTCGCGGGCGAGGCGGTCAAAGCGGGCAAGAGGGTGCAGGTGTCCGTCCAGTCTGCCTTCGGGTGCGGGTTTGAAGGCAGTGTGTCCGAGGAACGTGTGCTGGGCATCGTGCGGGCTTACCTCGAGGCAGGGCTGAAACGAATCAGCCTCGCCGACACAGCCGGACACGCCCACCCGGCGCAGGTCGAGAGGCTTTTCGGAGCGGTGCACCACCTCGAAGCCGGGATGGAAACCGCCGCCCACTTCCACAACACCTACGGTCTGGGCATGGCGAACATTTTCTCGGCGCTCCGCGCCGGCGCGTCGTCCATCGAGACTTCCTTTGCCGGTCTGGGCGGATGCCCCTTCACCAGGGTGGTGGCGGGCAACGTGGCCACGGAGGATTTGGTCCACGCGCTTCAGCTCGAGCACGCGCGCGAAGACGTGGACCTGAGCGCACTGATAGAAATAGCGCGCGAAGTGGCGGCTCATTTCGGCCGGGAGCTGCCGGGGTTCGTTCACAAGACCGGGCCGATAAGGTGCGGAGACAAGACATGAGCGAGCGAATACTGGACGGTGTGCGCGTCCTCGACCTCACAAACGTGCTGTCGGGCCCTTTTGCTACCCTTCATCTGGCGCTGCTCGGAGCTGAGGTCGTCAAGATAGAGAACCCCAAGGACGGAGACCTGGCGCGGAAGCTCGGGATAGTCCCCGAGCTGAACGAAAAGCTGATGGGAACGAGTTTCCTGGCCCAGAACTCCAACAAGAAATCCGTGACGCTGAATCTGAAGGCCCCGGAAGGAAAGGACATCTTCCGGAAGCTCGTCAAGACCGCGGACGTGGTCGTTGAGAACTTCCGCCCGGACGTGATGAAACGCCTGGGGCTCGGCTACGAAGAGCTTTCGAGGATAAACCCCCGCCTCGTCTACTGCGCCATCTCCGGGTTCGGCCAGACCGGCCCGGACGCCATGAAGCCGGCCTACGACCAGATCATCCAGGGACTGAGCGGCGTCATGGCGGTGAGCGGCGACGAACGGCTCAACCCCCTGCGCGCCGGGTTTCCGGTATGCGACACAGTGGGCGGGGTGAACGGGGCGTTCGCCGTGATGGCGGCCCTTTATCACAGGGAACGCACCGGCGAGGGACAGTTCATCGACGTCGCTCTTCTGGACTCCATCATACCTTTCATGGGCTGGGTCGTGGCAAATCTATTGATAGGCGGCAAGGAACCCGTGCCCATGGGAAACGACAACTTCACGGCGGCGCCGTCGGGGACCTTCAAGACCAGGGACGGGCACATCAACATCGCGGCCAACAAGCAGGAGCAGTGGGAAGCGCTCTGTGACGTGCTGGGTGTCCCGGAGTTGAAGACGGACCCTCGTTTCCAGAAACGTGACATACGGAAGAAGAACCGCAAGGAACTCACGCCGCTGATTGACGCAAAGCTGGCGGAGCGCTCAACGAACGAGTGGGTGGACCTGCTCAACGCGCACGACATACCGAGCGGCGCGATACTCAGCCTGGGGGAGGCGATGAAACAGTCCCAGCTCGAGCACAGGGGTGTGCTCCAGGACGTGGATGTCCCGGACATAGGCGTCCTGAAGCTGTTCGGTCTGACCGCACTCTTCGAGAAGAGCTTAGGAGCAATCTCGTCCCCACCCCCGCGTCTCGGGGCCCACACTGAGGAGATACTGTACGGAGTCGGGATAACGCCCGACGAGCTCAAGGCGCTGAAGACAAAGGGTGTGGTGTAGTTCGCCCACACTCAGGAGAACAGAGCATGGGTATGACAGTAGTCCAGAAGATCCTGGCGAAGGCCACGGGTCGGAAGACCGCGGCCGTCGGCGACGTGGTCGAGCCCAGGGTGGACCTCGCAATGTCGCACGAGAACGCCGCTCTGGTGATGAACCAGTTCAACGAGATCCACGCGGGGACCTCGCTCGAGCCCAGGCCGTGGGATCCCTCGAAGATAGCCATAGTACTCGACCACCGGGTGCCCGCGGAAAGCTCGAAGACGGCCACGAACCAGAAGAAGATACGTGAGTTCGTGGCCAGGCACGGCATCGCGAAATTCCACGACATCCGCGGAGACGAGGGAGGAATCTGCCACCAGATTCTGCCTGAGTACGGATACGTGCGGCCGGGCTACGTCGTCGTGGGCACCGACAGCCACACGACGAGCCACGGGGCGCTGGGCGCGTTCGCCTTCGGTATCGGGGCCACGGAGATGGCCGCGGTCTGGACGCTCGGCGTCGTGCTCAACGTCGAAGTGCCCGAGACGCTCAAGGTGGTGGTAACGGGCAAGCTGGGCAGGTACGTCCTTCCCAAGGACGTGATCTTGAAGCTGGTCGGCACCATCGGCGCCGAAGGAGCCAACTTCAAGGTCATCGAGTTCCACGGGCCGGCGGTGAGGAACATGCCCACGTCCGGCAGGCTCACGCTCTGCAACATGTCAGTGGAGGCGGGGGCAACCTCCGGGATAGTCCCCGCGGACGACGAAACCATTCGCTACCTGAGAGAAGAAGCATGCGTGAAGGAAGGCGTAGAGCCGGTCACGCCGGACTCAGACGCTCACTACGGGGGCGTGACTGAGATCGACGCCGCGTCTCTGTCGCCCCAGGTCGCTTGTCCCCACACAGTGGACAACGTGAAGCCAGTGGAAGAAGTCGGCAAAGTGCGCGTGGACCAGGTGGTCATCGGGTCGTGCACAAACGGCCGGCTCGACGACCTGGAGGTGGCAGCCGAAATACTCACGGGTAAGCGGGTGGCCCGCGGAGTGCGGATGCTGGTCTTCCCGGCGTCGTGGCGCATATACCGCCAGGCTCTTGCGAAGAGCTACTTGGCTCGGCTGGCCGAAGCCGGCGCCGTAATCATGAACCCCGGCTGCGGCTGCTGTCTGGGCGTGCACCAGGGCGCACTGGGAGACAAGGAAGTCGCGCTCTCGACCACGAACAGGAACTTCAAAGGCCGGATGGGAAACCCGAACGCGGAAGTCTACCTTTGCTCGCCGGCGGTCGCCGCGGCGAGCGCGCTCACCGGCGTCATCACGGACCCACGGTAGAGGACAGGAGGTCGTCAGTCATGCCGCGAGTGGTTCTGAAACTTGGAGACGATGTCTCGACCGACGCGATCTACCCGGGCCGTTTCATGGCCACGGTGCTTCCCTCGGAAACGCCGCAGTACTGCTTCGCCGACCTCACCGACTTCAACAAACGGCTCAACGGCGGGGAAATTCCTGAGGGGAGCGTCATAGTCGCCGGAGACAACTTCGGATGCGGCAGCTCCCGCGAGCAGGCCGCCTCGACTCTCAAGGGGCACGGTCTTGCTGTGGTGGCGAGAGGGTTCGCCCGCATATTCCTCCAGAACTCCGCCAACCTGGGCCTCAGGACCGTCATATGTCCTTCGCTCGAGGCGAGCGAAGGAGACGAGCTCGAGTTCGCGGAAGGGAAAGTGACGAACCGGACGACCGGCAAGACGTGCGACGTTGTGCCTCTTCCCAAGGCGCGTCAGGACATCATAGATGCGGGAGGATTGATATCGTACGCCCGAAAGCGGCTTCTGGAGAAGCGCGCGCGGGGTTGAAGGGGGAGCGCTTCGCGTCTGCGGGTGTCAGCCGGTTAGCCGGCGCGTCCGCGAGCCGGGGTCCGGTCTGACGTGCTTTGTCTGGGACCTCGCCTTGACACCGCTCACCGCAGGTGTTATGTTCATTAGGCATCGTTCTACAAGCTAAAGACTGACAGTGCGCCGTTAGCTCAATCGGTAGAGCATCTGACTCTTAATCAGGAGGTTGGAGGTTCGATTCCTCCACGGCGCATATCCGTTTTCGTTCTGTTCTGCTGCGTGCCGTTCAAGTCGAAGCTGGGGGCGATTGGTTTCGACGGGGAAGCGGGGGCGCGAGCAGCGTGCCGAGGTCCCATTGGCTCGTTAAACAAATGGGGAATTTCAACTGCCAACACTGAATTGGCACTGGCTGCCTAACTAGCGGCCACGTTCTTCCCGCCTTCGCCTGTTGAGGTGGAAAAGGGCGTCGACAAAGACAGGCTGGCTCCCTCTCGCGCCCGCGGAGAGGGGGCGAGACAAAGTGGGCTGGCGCCCTCCGTATCCTGTCCGTCGGAGACGGAGGGGGCGAGACACAAAAGACGGAACACGCACGTAGCGGCTTTCGCTGAAACTTCTTCGGACGCGGGTTCGATTCCCGCCGCCTCCACCATCATCCTTGTGCGACACTCTCGCGGACCGCAGGAGAATCCGGGTTGAACGTCCTCATAGTCGACGACGAACTCAACATCCGCAAGACGCTGGCCGCCCAACTGGAGGAAGAATCTCATCACGTCGTCGCGGTGAGCAATTTCCAGGACGCGGTGGCAGAGGCCACGAGAAGGTCCTTCGACCTGGCCTTCGTCGACCTTCGCCTGGGCACCGCGGACGGCCTCAACCTCATCCCCGCGCTGCTCGCGCAAACTCCGTGGATCAAGATAATCGTGATTACGGCCTACGCGTCCATCGACACGGCTGTCGAGGCGATGCGCCGCGGGGCGACGGACTACGTGCCGAAACCTTTCACGCCCGCGCAGGTCAAGCTCGCCTTGCACAGGGTCACTGAAATGCGGTCGCTGGAACAGAGGGTCGCTTCCTTGCAGGATGACTTGGCCCGCATGGGCCCTGAGGTAGACCTGGTGACGGCCAGTCCCGCGATGCAGCGGGTGATGAACCTTGCGCACCAGGTGGCCCCGACCGAAGCGACTGTCCTTCTGAGGGGGGAGAGCGGCACCGGCAAGACGCTCCTGGCGCGGGCGATCCATCGCCTGGGTCCCCGGGCAGCGATGCCTATCTGCGTTGTGTCATGCCCGGCTTTTTCCTCCGAGCTGCTCGACAGCGAGCTCTTCGGACACGTCAAGGGAGCGTTTACCGGTGCGGTGCGCGACAACCCGGGCCGGATAGCCGCGTGCGAAGGCGGAACACTCCTGTTGGACGAGATCGGTGACCTCCCGCTCGCCCTACAGCCCAAACTGCTGCGCTTCCTACAGGACAAGGAGTACGAGAGGGTGGGTGACTACACTCCGCGCAAGGCGGACGTGCGCGTCATCGCGGCCACGAACAGGGACCTCGACAAGGAGGTGGCAGAAGGACGGTTTCGCGAGGACCTCTTCTACCGGCTGAACGTGTTCCAGATCGAGCTGCCCCCGCTGCGGGAACGGCCCGAAGACGTCGTGACATTCGCCGAAAACATGTTGACCTTCTTCGGACGTTCCAGGCACCGCGTCTTCCTGGGCTTCACCGAGGAGACGCTGGAGGCGCTCAGTCGGTACCGTTGGCCGGGTAACCTGCGAGAGCTTCGCAACGTCGTTGAACGCGCGGCCATCGTCTGTCAGGCGGAGCGCGTAGGCATCGAGTGTCTTCCGGAGAACCTGCTCCCGACCGTATTGGGGGTCAGGTTGGGTGACAGTGTCTCGCTGGAGAAAGTGGAAGAGGAGCACATCCGCCGCGTGCTGGCCACGGCGCGCTCACTCCAGGAGGCCGCCGACATACTCGGCATAGACGAAGCCACTCTCTGGCGCCGCAGAAAGACCTACGGAATCTGACGTCCCCTGCTCCGCGCGACCGACCCGCCCAGCCCGCGTTTCAGATTTCAGTACTGTTTTCCCGCCCTCATTGAATCCCGCAAGGTAGCCGTGCGCGACTACCGTGAAATCCAACGAGTTACACCGACTTCCTGATGGTACGAACCTTGCCTTGGATACGGCCGGTGAACTAGACCCCCAAATCGCTGGAAAGGAAGACGACGATGGTCGGACTCAGACACAAGATATCTCTCGGCTTCGGCGGAGTTCTGCTGGTCCTGCTGATAGTGGGGTACCAGAGCATCATCAACCTCACCCACCTCGGGCACTCGATCGACGTCATTCTGCGCGAGAATTACCGAAGCGTTATCGCCTGCCAGCAGATGAAGGAGGCCGTCGAACGAATCGACAGCGGGATTCTGTTTGTCCTCGTCGGTGAACGGGAAAAGGGGACCTCGCTGATTCAGACGAACGAAGTGGTGTTCGAGAAGGCCCTGGGGGCAGAGCTGAACAACATAACTTTGGCTGGCGAGGGCGAAAAAGCGCGCCTGCTCGACAAACTGTACGGACAGTACAAGAAGACGCTGCACGGTGTGCACGGACTGAAGGCGCCGCCGGGACAGCAGCGCACCGTGTATTTCAATGAGCTTCTGCCGCTCTTCACGCAGATCAAGACCGTCGCCGGCGAAATACTGGACATGAACCAGCGCAACATGACCTACGCAAACGACCTTGCCCGCGAACGAGCGGCCTCCGCCCGACGGCAAATGTACGTTCTCGTCCTGGTCGGCCTGGCCGTGGGAGCCGGGTTCGTTCTCCTGACCGGCAGGTGGATTCTCCGTCCGATAAAGCTGCTGACCCGTTCCGCGGAAGAGATCAAACATGGCAACCTCGACCTGTTCGTTCAGAGTGACTCCAAGGACGAAATCGGCCGGCTCTCCGCGGCGTTCAATGAGATGGCGTCGGCTCTCCGAGAAAGCCGGCGCAGCGACCACACGCGACTGGCTCGGATTCAGCGCGCCACGGAGCAGACGTTCAACAGTCTGCCCGATGCGGTCGCCATCGTCGACACGCGAGGAAGGGTGGAGGTAGCGACGGAGACCGCGAGAAACGTTTTCGGGCTCAAGCCTGAAAAGCAGGTTTCCTCCCTCCCGTTTCCGTGGATTGACGAAATCCTCACCAGCGCCCTGAGGGCAGGGCGCGTGGCCCCGGGCAGAGGCGCTCGGAGAGTAATTCAGCATTTTGTGGGCGGAGAAGAGCACTATTTCCGGCCGCAGGCCACTCCGATTCTCGACAGCGACAGGCAGCCGACGGGAGTCGTCCTCGTGCTCCAGGACGTGACGCAGGAGCGGGAGCAAGAGGAGTTGAAGAGGGGCATCATCGCGACCGTGTCTCATCAGCTTAAGACGCCGCTCACGTCCATTCGAATGGCAATCCATCTGCTGCTGGAGGAGAAGGTGGGGGCGCTCACACCGAAGCAGTCTGAGCTGCTGGTGGCGGCCCGCGATGAGAGCGAGAGATTGCACGGCATTCTCAACAACCTGCTGGACATGAGCCGAATCGAATCCGGGAGAGCCCCACTGGATTTCCGACAGGTGTCGGCGCATTCGCTGGTTACGGCGGCTCTGGAACCGTTTGAGGCGGACTTCAGGGACAGGGGCGTGAGCCTCCTCACCGCGCTTCCGGCCGACCTACCCGACGCGTGGGCGGACACCACGCGCGCGAATCACGTCTTCGCGAACCTCCTGTCGAACGCACTCCGGTACACGTCGCCGGGAGGAGAAGTCAGGGTCGTCGCGACGGCGGACGACGAATGGGTGCACTTCTCAGTCTCCGACACGGGCGTGGGCATACCCGAAGAGTACCTCTCGCGAGTCTTCGAGCCGTTCTTCCGGGTCCCGGACCAGGGAGCGGAGACCGGCGCCGGCCTGGGTCTGTCGATCGTGAAGGAAATAGTGGAGGCGCACGGCGGGACCATCACTGCCGAGAGCGTTCCGAAACAGGGAAGCAAGTTCACCTTCACGCTGAAACGCGCCGACCGCGTCGACAAACAGGGCGGTCAGAGATGACGGACCTCCTGTATATGGCCGTTCTCGCGGTCTTCTTTGCGCTCTGCGTCGCGGTCACGAGGACGCGGGACAAAACATGACTCGCTTCTACTTGCAGGAGGCACGACGTGGTTGAGTGTGTTCTGGGAATAGCCGGCGTGGCCCTGATCGCGTATCTGCTGATATCGGTCCTGAAGCCGGAGAAGTTCTAGGCTGGAGGCGCTTTCTTGGACGCAGTGGGCCTGATTGAGCTTCTTGTGTTCGTGGCGGTGGTGCTGGCGCTCACGAAGCCGGTGGGACGGTATCTCTATGCGGTCCTCGAGACGAGGGAGAGACTGTTCCTCAGTCCCGTCCTGGGCCGGGTGGAAAGGTTCTTCTACCGGCTGACCGGAACGGCACCGGAAAAGGAGCAGAGTTGGAGGCAGTACCTGATCTCACTTCTGTATTTCAGTTTCGTGAGCTGCGCCTTCACGTACGCCATCCTTCGGATTCAGAGTCTTCTGCCTCTGAATCCTCAGCGCCTGGGTCCGGCTAGCGACCATCTGTCGTTCAACACCGCGGTCAGCTTCTTGACCAACACAAACTGGCAGAGTTACCCCGGCGAATCGACGCTCTCCTGTTTCTCGCAGATGGTCGGCCTGGCGTTTCAGAACTTCGCGTCCGCGGCCGTGGGCATTGCGGTCGCGGCCGCACTCGTGAGGGGATTCGCGAGGCAAAGCGCCAATTCCATCGGCAACTTCTGGAGAGACGTCGTTCGAATCACGCTGTACGTGCTGCTTCCGCTTTCGCTCGTCGTGGCCGTCTTTCTGGTGTCCCAGGGAGTCATACAGAACTTCCGGGCGTACCAGACGGCGGTGTCTGTCGAGCAAGCCGTGGTTGCACGTTCCGGCGGGGACGACCTAACACCCCGGATTCAGTCGATCGTACAGGGTCCAGTCGCCTCCCAGGAGGCCATCAAACTGCTGGGCACGAACGGAGGAGGCTACGTCAACGCCAACTCGTCGCACCCGTATGAGAATCCGACTCCTCTGTCCAATTTCGTGGAGATGCTTTCGATTTTTCTCATTCCGAGCGGCCTCACGTACTACTTCGGTAGGAGCGTCAGGAACAGACGACACGGTTGGGCCGTGTGGGCCGCCATGCTCATGCTCTTTCTGCTTGGGTTCTTCGTAACGTGGTCGGCTGAGCTCTCGGGCAATCCGCGGCTTCACGCTCTTGGCGTGGACCCCGCGAGCGGGAACATGGAGGGGAAGGAGGTCCGCTTCGGCATCTTCGATTCGGCCCTCTTTGCCACGGTTACGACGGACGCCTCGTGCGGTGCGGTCAACTCCATGCACGATTCCTACACGCCCCTGGGCGGGCTGGTCCCCATGCTCAACATACAGCTGGGCGAGGTCGTCTTCGGAGGCGTCGGCTCGGGTCTCTACTGGATGCTCGTCTTCGTGATTCTGGCGGTGTTCATAGCCGGGCTGATGGTGGGTCGAACGCCGGAGTACCTCGGGAAGAAGATAGAGTCCTACGACGTCAAGCTCTGCGTGATAGTAGTCCTGGCACTCATATTCGACGTTCTCTGGTTCACTGCGTGGGCCGTCGCGAGCAGATGGGGGCTGACGGCTCTCGGCAATCAGGGGCCTCACGGGCTGAGCGAGATTCTCTACGCGTTCTCGTCCGCCGCGGGCAACAACGGCAGCGCTTTCGCGGGGCTGACAACGAACACCTACTGGTTCAACACGACCATGGGGTTCGCCATGCTCGTCGGACGGTTCGCAGTCATCCTGCCGGTGCTCGCTCTGGCCGGCCACATGGCGCGAAAGAAGTCCGTGCCGGAAACACGGGGGAGCTTTCCGGTGTCGGGTGTCCTGTTCGTCCTGCTTCTCGTGGGCACGGTCCTGATCGTAGGGGCCCTGACCTTCTTCCCTGTGCTTTGCCTGGGACCCGTTCTCGAGCACTTCATGATGACGAGCTCGAGCGTCGTCTTCTAGGAGAGTCAGCCGATGGCCGTGAGAAAGAAACACTCCCTTTTCGATAGATCGATCTTGCGGCAGGCCGCGCTGGACGCCGTCAGGAAGCTCAATCCCAGGTCGATGCTGAGAAACCCGGTGATGTTCGTGACGGAGGTGGGGGCCGCAATCTGTACCGCGAGCGTCTTTTTCAGGCCGCCGAATGAATCCGAGAGTTTTGTCGTCCAAGTGACCCTCTGGCTGTGGTTCACCGTTCTGTTCGCCAACTTCGCCGAGGCCATGGCCGAGGGCCGCGGCAAGGCCCAGGCGAGCGCCCTTCGCAAGACTAGGACCCGCACCGTGGCCAAGAGGCTTCTTCGCGACGGGTCGCTGGAGGAGGTCGCCGCCGACAGGCTCTGCGAGGGCGACATGGTCCTCGTCACGGCGGGTGAGATCATCCCGTCGGACGGCGAGGTGGTGGAAGGCATCGCCTCCGTGGACGAATCCGCCATCACGGGTGAATCCGCTCCCGTGATAAGGGAGGCGGGAGGCGACAGAAGCGCGGTGACCGGCGGGACAAGAGTGCTGTCCGATCGGATCAAGGTTCTCGTCACGGCGGGCCCGGGACAGAGTTTCATGGACCACATGATCGCCCTGGTCGAGGGCGCCAATCGGCAGAAGACCCCGAACGAGATCGCCCTCACGATACTCCTCTCCGCTCTGACGATCGTGTTCCTGGTTGTTATCATGACGCTCAGGTTCTTCGGTGTCTACCTGGGCTTGTCGTTCTCGGTCACGGTGCTCGTCGCTCTGCTGGTCTGTCTGATTCCGACCACCATCGGCGGGCTGCTCAGCGCCATAGGCATCGCCGGGATAGACCGCATGGTCCAGAAGAACGTGCTGGCCATGAGCGGCCGGGCGGTGGAAGCGGCCGGGGACATCGACGTGCTGCTTCTGGACAAGACGGGCACCATCACACTGGGGAACCGGCAGGCGACCGAGTTCCTGCCGGCGGGGGGCGTGAAGACGGAGGAACTCGCAAACGCGGCCCAGCTCGCGTCACTGGCGGACGAGACCCCCGAGGGACGCAGCATCGTGGTCCTGGCCAAGCAGTACGGCCTGCGGGGACGCTCTGTCGCTGAGTTTCCGGGCGCCAAGTTCGTCAAGTTCTCGGCCCAGACCAGGATGAGCGGTGTTGACATCGATGCCAGGAAGATCCGCAAGGGCGCGGCCGATGTGGTTCGTGATCTCGTTGGCGAGGAATTTCCAGCGGACGTCCAGAATTCACTCGTGCGGATTGCGGCTTCGGGAGGAACCCCCCTGGTAGTGACGGACAATGCCAGGACCCTGGGTGTGATCCATTTGAAGGATATTGTGAAGGGAGGCCTGCGAGACCGGTTCGAGCGTTTTCGCGCGATGGGCATAAAGACCGTGATGATCACCGGCGACAATCGGCTGACGGCCGCTGCGATTGCGGAGGAAGCCGGTGTCGACGACTTCGTCGCGGAGGCGAAGCCCGAACAGAAACTCGCCTTGATTCGAAAGGAGCAAGCGGTGGGGCGCCTCGTGGCGATGACGGGAGACGGCACGAACGACGCGCCCGCCCTCGCGCAGGCGGACGTAGGAGTGGCGATGAACAGCGGCACGCAGGCCGCCAGAGAAGCGGGGAACATGGTGGACCTCGACTCCAATCCGACCAAGCTCATCGAGATCGTGGAGATAGGGAAACAGATGTTGATCACTCGCGGCGCGCTCACGACTTTCAGTGTCGCCAACGACGTGGCCAAGTACTTCGCCATTCTCCCGGCCATGCTGGTCGGGATGTTCCCGGTGATCAGTCCGCTGAATGTCATGAGGCTGGGGTCCCCGACCAGCGCCATTCTGAGCGCGGTCGTCTTCAACGCCCTGATAATTGTCGCACTCATCCCGCTGGCTCTTCGGGGCGTGCGTTTCAGGCCGGTCAGCGCCGCGGCGCTGTTGCGACGCAATCTGCTGGTCTACGGCCTCGGGGGACTGGCTGTTCCGTTTGTCGGAATCAAGTTGATAGACCTCGTTGTTAACGCTCTTCATCTTGCGTGAGGAGAATCCATCATGAGAGATTCTGTGCGAGAACTGCGGGCGTCCCTGGTCCTCACGGCGCTTCTTGCCGTTCTGGTCTGCGGTGCATATCCCGCGGCGGTCTGGCTCATGGGACGCGCGCTGTTCCCGGTGAAGGCCAACGGCTCGCTTGTCAAGTCCGGCGCGCGGGTGGTAGGTTCGTCCCTTCTCGCGCAGGAATTCTCGGAGCCGCAGTATTTTCATCCGCGCGCCTCGGCTGCGGGCGCGGGCTACGACGCCACGAGTTCGGGAGGCACGAACTGGGGACCGTTGTCCAAGGGGCTCGTCGACACCGTGCGTGAACGCGCGGCCGCCTACCGCGCGGAAAACGGTCTTGTCTCGGACGCGCTGGTGCCCGGGGACGCGGTTACTGCTTCGGCGAGCGGCCTCGACCCTCACATCAGCGTCGGGAACGCGAGGCTCCAGGCCCGCAGAGTTGCCTTGGCGAGAGGGCTGACCGTTGACGCCGTCCTGAGCAAGGTCGAGAGACACACGGAGGGCCGCACTCTCCGGCTTCTCGGCCGGCCCAGGGTGAACGTGCTGATGCTGAACCTTGACCTTGACGGAGAGCGATGAACATGACTGACGGCACACGAGCCGACACCTTCCTTCGGATGATAAGGCACGCTCAGCGCGGGAGGCTCAAAGTCTACCTCGGGTACGCCGCCGGTGTCGGAAAGACCTACCAGATGCTCCTCGAAGGCCGCCGGCTCAAGGAAGAATCAATCGACGTCGTGGTTGGCCTGGTTGAAACGCACGGGCGAGTCGAGACAGAGAAGTTGCTCGAGGGTCTCGAAGTGGTCCCGCGGCGCAGCCGGGAATACCGCGGAATCGTATTGGAAGAGATGGACGTGGACGCGGTCCTGGCCAGGAAGCCGCAGGTGGTGCTGGTCGACGAGCTTGCGCACACGAACGTACCAGAGAGCCGCAACGAGAAGCGATATCAGGACGTCCAGGACGTCCTCGCCGCCGGAATACACGTAATCACGACACTGAATGTCCAGCATCTCGAAAGCCTCTACGACACGGTGGAGAGGGCGGTCGGAGTCAGGGTTCGTGAGCGCCTTCCGGACAGCGTCATCGGGGAGGCGGACCAGATTGTCAACGTGGACGTCTCAACGGAGGACCTCAGGAAACGTCTCAACGACGGCAAAGTCTACACCCCCGAGAGGGTCGAGGTGGCTCTCGAGCACTTCTTCAGAACCTCGAATCTCGAGCAGTTGAGAGAGCTTACCCTTCGTGAGCTTGCTTCACAGATTGACCTGCGCAGACGCGAGGCCTTCGAAGACGAGGACTCGGGATTGCCGGACCAGGTCATGGTGTGTCTGAGCTCGCGCGGCCCGAACAGCGAGACGCTGCTCAGGTACGCCTCGAGGCTCGCCGGAAGGCTGAATCGAAACTGGTACGCGGTCTACGTCAGAACGCCTTCGGAAGAGCCTGCCGTCATCGACGCGGAGACGCAGCGGATCATCTCCGGCACCCTGACGCTGGCGAAGCAGCTCGGCGCAATTGTGTTTACGTACAACGGGCAGGACGTGGTGCACACGCTGCTGCAGTTTGCGAGAGAATACAGAGTGGGGCACGTCGTGCTCGGGAGCCCGAAGAAGAGATCCATTTGGGGGAGACTCTGCGGACGGGTGAGCGTGGTCGAACGTCTGCTGGACGGGGCAAATGGGATCACGGTAACCGTCCTCGACACACAAGGGCAAGAACGGCCGCGGCCCACGCCACTTCGCCCCGGGCCTTTCCTCGACAGCGATTCAGAGAGAACCCACGTCCCGGCCCGCTCCGGGCATGCGGCGCATCCGACTCTGCTGGAGCTGCTTTCACGCGACCGTGTCGTGGTTTGGAAAGAACCGGTGAGCAAGATGGCGGTTCTGACGAGGTTGGCGGATGCCGCCGGGCAGTACGTGAGTGCAAGCGGTCCGAAGGGGCTTCTGGAGGCCGTCTTGGAGCGGGAAAGACTCGGCTCCACTTTTCTAAACGAAGGAGTCGCTCTCCCGCACGCCAGGATGGCAGACCTCGCGCGCTCGGTCGTCGCTCTCGGATTGACCAGGCAGGGAGTCTTGGATGAACCCAGAGAGACGTCAATCGAGATGGTGTTTCTGATTGCGTCTCCGTCGAACGCCCCGGACGAACAGATAAGGACTCTGGCCCTGGCCAGCCGCGCGTCTCAAAGCCGTCACCTTCGTGAGCGCCTGCGCCTGTGCGAGACGCCGGATGACGTGATGAGGGCCATGACTGAATGGAGGTCGGAGGAGTGAGGCGAGCCGGAGAGGTCGAAGGACATACGAGGCAAGGCGAATGAATGGAGGTCCGCCGTGGTGGAAAAACCAATCCTGATAGTAGACGATGAGAAGAGCATCCGCTTCATGCTCGCGGAGGCGTTGGCGGCCATCGACGTCAAGACCGAAGACGCGGCGGACGGAGAGGAGGCGTTGTCAAAGCTCAAAGAGAAGGAATTCTCACTGGTGCTCCTCGACCTGAGACTGCCCGGAGTGGACGGAATGGAAGTTCTCCGGCAAATGCGGCAGACACGGCCCGACATACCCGTGATGGTGATCACCGCCTACGGGACCGTGAATCTCGCGGTCGAAGCCATGAACATCGGCGCGGCCGACTTCATTCAGAAGCCGTTCGTACCCGAAGAGGTGCGGCAGGCGGTAACTCGCGTGATACGCAAGTGGAGACTCCACGAGCAGAAGGACTCCGACTACGTCGCTGCGATAACGCTTGCCAGAGAGTCGGTCAGGGCCGGCCATCTGGACGCGGCCGAAGAGCACCTGAGGAAAGCCGTGTCCATAGACTCCGGCCGCGCCGAGGCGTTCAACCTCATGGGCGTCGTGTCGGAGATGAGAGGTGAACGCCTGGAAGCTCAGAAACACTACCGGGCCGCCCTCTCGCTGGACCCCACGTACGAGCCGGCGCGGAGCAACCTCGAGCGCTCAGTCGAGATGCGAAGGACGATGCCGACCGACATCCGCCTCGGGTAAAGGACGGCGTTCGGGACGGCCCCACGGACTAGATCTCCTCTACTGTCCTGCGATAAACTACGCCGCGTTCTTCGAGTCCGGCAAGAAGAAACTCCACGCACTCCGGCTGACGACCCATGAGCTCCGGGGCCATTAGACCCCTGCCGGTCATTAGCCCCCGGGCCATCATCCTCAGGACCACCGTGGCGGTGTACCCGGTCGTCCGGGCCATGGAGTGGGTCCGTGTCACGGAATCGTAACGGTCGAGCAGGTCGTACGTGTACCTTTGCTCCGCTCCAGCCTTCACTCCCTCGACAATGACCCTCATGACCGTGATGTCGCGGTCTCCCTCCTGGAGCTTCCACTTTGGGAAGAGGAGTCTCGCCGTGACGTCCAGCGGCCGCACCTTCGCGCCGTTCACCTGGATTTCCTCGCGGCTGAAGAACCCTGTTTCTCTCAGCATGGCCATCTTCTCGATGTGGCCGGGATAGCGTAGAGTCTTCTCCTTCAAGTGGGGCGCGGGAATGGTCCGGGCGAGGGTGCGCAGGCCATCCGTGTTGAAGGCCTCCAGCGTGCCGATCTCCGGGAAGCTCAAGAGCTCGGGGTCGGACAGCGCCGGCTTGGTGACCACTTCGCCGTTCTCCACGCAGCGCGCCGGCCTCACGTATTCTTCGATCACGTCTATGGGGGAGAAGACTGCCTTGTATTCGTACGGCCATTCCCTGAACTCCGGCAGCCCTCCGACGTAGATTGTCACGCGTCGGACCTCGTCGAGCTCGTGGGCGGCGTGGCCGGTCAGGATGTTGGACATGCCCGGGGCCACGCCGCAGTCCACTACGGCCGTGACTCCGGCGCGGGCCGCCGCGTCCTCCAGCAGAAACGGGTCCTCGGGGAAGAACGATATATCGACGACGCTCCTGCCCGCTTCGATGACGGCCTTGAGCGTCTGGAAACCCATGAAGCCGGGGACAGCAATCAAGACCGTGTCATAGTCTCTCACCAGGGCCTTGACGCGGGCCGGGTCGGACAAATCCGCGTTGATGGTGTCAGTCCTGCGGCCGCCGCCAGTCTTGGCCCCCCGAATCCTCCGCAGTGCCTCTTCGTCTATGTCTGCGACGGTCACCTCGAGACCCGGGTCAGCGGCCAAGTCCAGGGCCATCGGCCGCCCGATGAGTCCCGCTCCCAGTATGATGATTCTCATGTTCGGCTCCTGTCTCCGGGGTGATACCCCGGTGCTGTTGGAAACGTATTCGGGGAAAACGGAAATCGCAGCAGGACGTCGCCGATGGGCGCGGCGGCTGGATGTCGCCGGGGCATGAGACAGCGGGACGCTGCTGGAGCTTCGGAAGTGGGATACAGTATTACAGACCGCTGAGGCGGTTGATGCAGGTGATGACGGCGGTGTGACCGGCCAGGATGCCGCAGAATCTTGCTCTAGTGAGTAATCTCATGGCGTTCATTGTAGCGCGCGCCGGGTTGGCTGTCAACGGGTGCGCCCGTTGGACTTCACTGCCGGGCTTCTGTTTCCCGGATGGAAGCTGCAGGACGGGGACCGCGACCTCACGGTGATGAGGGTCATTGTCGAGGGCGTGAAGTCGGGAGCGGAGTGGAGGACCACATACGATCTCCTGGACTATTACGATTCCGTGACAAAGACGCTCCATGGCGCGAACCACCGGGTACACGGCGGCGCTGGTCCTGTGGATGCTCGCAGGCGGGCTCCTGAATGGCCGCGGCCTCGTGGCCCCCGAGATGATCGGCGTCGAGCCCCACCATGTCGGGTTCGTGCTCAGAGGACTGGAGGACCGTGGCGTCGTCCACAAAAGGACGGAGGAGCGGCTGTAGCCGGAAACGGCCGGGGGCGCCGCCGACGTACTCTCGCAAGCTGCGGCTGGCGGTGAGGACGCGCGAGTCGCTTGAGGACTACCTCAGCAGGAGCATCTTCTCGACGACTACCTTTTCCGGCGAGGAGATCTTGCAGAGGTAGAGGCCTGAGGAGCAAGGTAATCCTCCGGCGTTCCGGCCGTCCCAGGTGACCAGGCGTACACCGGCCCCGGCGGTGAAGCTCGCTATCGTCCGCACGAGGGTCCCTCTTACGTCGAAGACCTGGACGAGCAGCTGACCGGCTTGAGGCATCTGGATTTCGACCGAGGCGGCCGAGTTGAACGGATTGGGCGCTATAGACGCTCGGAGCGCCTGTGGCGTGACTCCAAGCACCTCGTCGCCAATTCCGGTGGTCCCGGCCTCGGCTTCCACTGTGTCTGATAGATTATCGCTGAACCGCGCCACGGCATGGCTCCAGGAGTCGCCGGCAAGCGGCGGGATACCGGCGTCGGTCCGGTACTCAACGGGTGAACCGTAGTCGAGAGACTGAGGGTACATCAGGAAGGGAGCCCCTCCGTCGAAGGCGATTTCGGCCACGACTGGGCAGTTGCCGTCGGAGTCCAAGTAGTACACGCCCGCATACGCCTCAGAGCCGATTCCGACTATGGAGAGTCCGGTGAGTACTGGAAGCATATTCGCGTCAGGAGAAATGGAAAGCTCGCGTAAGTAACAACGGCCCCCAGGCGTTCGGTCAGCCTCCTGGGCGCCGGTCAGAAGCGTGATCCGCTGCGTGAACCCAGCTACGCCCAGCGTCGGGTCAGCCGGATTGAACCAGGACGAAAAGTGCGCATCCGCCGTCAGGTCGGCGATGTTGCATGACAGAAGCAGTGAATTCGCAGCCGGAAACTCTTGAACAGTGACTTCTCCAATCTTCGTAAGGTCCCCCAGGCCTGGTCCCGTGATTCTGTAAAGCCCCGGGGTGATGATTCCAGGCATGTTGAACGTATTCATCAGGGCGAACAATGTGTCGGGATCTGACAGCGCCGGGTTGGCGATGGCCAGCAGATATCCGAAGAATGTGAGGCCCGAGCTCACCGGGAATCCGCCCCCGGCGTTCTTCAGGGCTGCGAATATCTTGGTTCCCGAGAAACTAATGCGGCAGTCTATGAGGTCGAGGTTCACGTAGCCGAAAAGGTGGTCACCGGCTGGGTCCTCGGCGAGACGCGTCAGGTCGGAAGGCGTCGGACTCGCGCCGTCAGCGATGCGGACGGGCATGAAGTCAAGCTCCTCGCCCTGAATCAGCCGGAAGCCGTAGGACCGCGAGGAACTCGCAGGCCCGGGCGCCGCGGCTGAGACCGTTGAGGGTCCGTCCGCAATCGGAACCATCGCCTGTTCGGCGATGCCGGCGCCGGCGTACAGTAGGTAGTTCTCGATCCCGGTGCCCGACGGATTCTCTGCTCGGATGACGACGCTGCCGTCCGGCATAAGCGCGCTGTGGCGTATATCGTTCCAGTACTGGTATGCGTGAGCGCGAGACCCCAGCAGGAGCAGACAGAATGCGAGCGCAAACCTTCCCACCTATTCCCTCCTAGAAAGCGATTCCGACCATGATGAGATGCGCCTGGTTCTTGAGCGAGACCGGGTCGTTCTCTATGAGTATTCTCTCGTCCCCGAACGGAATGTACGCGTACGTCGGCATCGACAGGATGTTCCACCCGAGGACGAAGCGGTGCTCGAGGAACACCTTGCGGTTCCAAAAGTTTGTTTCGAGGCCGAGGCCGTATACAAACGAGTAGTCGAACATGTCCACCTCCGACATGTCCGCGTCCGCGCGAAGCGGAACTACCTGACTTCCGTCGTCAATCTCACCCGTGAGTACGTACCGGTCCCGGACCATCAGCGAGAGGGCGGTGCCCGCCAACGAATAGAAGGTGGTCCTTTTGCCCTGCACCCAGGTGAGTTTCATCAGGACTGGGATTTCGATGTAGTCGGCGTCGTACGTGACGTCGAGCACAGTGGGTATGTCCAGAATCTTGACGCCGATGTCTTGCCGCGAGCCCTTTTGAACGTACAGGACTTCCTGCTGTATGCCGAAACGAGAGGTCACAGGGACGCACAGGAAAGCGCCCGCAACGAAACCCGTCCGCCAATGGCTCTTGACCGTGTATTCGGCATTACGAACCTCAGTGCCCGTGTGCTGGGAAAGACTCAGGCCGCTCTTGAAGCCGAACGAGACTTCACCAAATGCGCGGCGCGGGGCCTCAATTAGTACCGACCGACTCTGTGCCTCGGCACTGACCGACCATACGCAAACCGCTATGATCAGGCTCGTGACGAGAAGGATTAAGGGGCGACTCTCGCTCGGCACCAAGGTCAATGCATGCTCCAGAGGCCACGTGGGCCGTTCGCGTGCTGGCGTGGTGTGGGGTTAGCGAGAATTGTACTGACGTCGGGAGGGCATGTCAAGCGGCGGCGATCGTACCCGCCTGGGGGGAAACACGGCGGGGGAGATGACTCCTCCCCCGCCCCCGGTATTACTTCTTCCCTAGCTTACCGAGCATCAGTATGCCGTAGATTGCCGACAAACCAACCAGAACGTACACGATCCGGGCAATAATCGACATCTCGCCGAAAATCGCGGCGACGAGGTCGAACCTGAAGGCCCCCACCAGACCCCAATTGAGACCACCTACGATGATGAGGATAAGGGCAATCAAATCCAGCGCAGCGAGCTTCTTCATGCGCATCACCCCCTTAAGAGGAATTATGCAATACCTCCGCATTGCATGACAAGAATATTTGTTACTCCCACATTCCGCCGGGGTTCAGCGGCTTGATGAAAGCGGCGGGCCGATGTATCCGCCCGCCGCCGAATCGTCCGACTCTGCTGCACGTTCGCTATGAGCACCACCAACCCGCTGGAGCGGTTCTTCGAGAAGGTGAGACGCCGGCTCAGGACGATGCGAGTGCTGCCCAACATGCCCAGTCTGGACAGGAACTTCTATGCCCAGGTAGCACAGTACAACACGAAGAATGCGGAGGGACAGCCCGTGCCATCAACCCAATTTACCCAGAACTCTTGACGCTACTCCGGCAGCCGTGCCGGGCTGAGTATTCGGCGAGTGTGTCCGAGGCACCAGCGCAGCCCTGGCGCACGCTCGGCAGGCGGCGTGGCATTCCGCTTAGGGCAGGATTTCTCTGTTGCGCCCGCCCCGACGGGTGACTATAGTAAAAGGTTTACGGACGCGACGTTGCGCCGGGTTGGATGGCCCAGCGCGAGGTCATGGCGCGATTCTGCGCCGGGCGCCGCGTCAGCGCCGGGCGGCGGCATCTTCAGGAGCGATAGGTGGTCCGTTCTGCAATGGGTGAATCCGGCATAGGGTCGAGGCTCAAGGGCCTCGAAGAGAGAATGGCGGCTGCGGCCGCGAGGGCCGGGAGAGACCCGGCCGGCGTCACCGTCGTCGCTGTGGCGAAGACGGCGCCGGTCGAGCTAATCGAGGAGGCCATCCGGCTCGGGGTGAAGCACGTGGGCGAGAACAGGGTGCAGGAGGCCTCGGGCAAGTTCGACAAGATAGGCCGCAAGGTGACCTGGCACATGGTCGGACATTTACAGACCAACAAGGTAAAACGCGCGCTGGAGATATTCGACGTCATCCAGTCCGTTGACAGCGTGAAGCTGGCCGAAGCGATAAGCCAGCGCGTCATCGAGGAGCAATCCCGGACCCGCCCGCGGGCGGACGTACTCCTCGAGGTGAACACCTCCGGCGAGGCCAGCAAGTTCGGCTTCAGGCCGGAGGACCTGGAAGCGGCAGTCGAAGAGATATGTGTGCTGGAAGGGATCAGGGTGAAGGGGCTCATGACGGTCGGCCCGCTGGTGGAGAGTCCTGAGGAAGCGCGGCAAGCGTTCGTCCTGCTGCGGAACCTGGCGGACCGCGTCTCGAAGCTGGGGCTCCCGGCCGTGGAGATGAACGTCCTCTCCATGGGGATGAGCGGCGACTTCGAGGTGGCGATCGAGGAAGGCGCGACCCTGATAAGAGTGGGCACGGCGATATTCGGCCCGAGACAGTGACCCCGGCCCACGGCGGTGAGGTCCTGGCCGGCGACGCGCGTGGCGAGCCCGGCTCTGGTCCGGCGGGCACGGGGACAGCCGCGCGGACGACTCAAGACCTGACTGGAGGTGACGGAATTGAAGATCGCACCGGTTGACGTAAGGAATCAGCATTTCAAGAAGGTGGTGCGTGGGGCCGACCCGGAGGAAGTGCGCATCTTTCTGGGCATAGTCGCGGACGAAATGGAGAGTCTCGTCAACGAGAACAGAGAGCTCGGACACAAGGCGGAGGTCCTCGAGTCCCAGGTGGAGGAATACAGGAAAGTCGAGACCGCCTTGCGCGACACGCTGATCACCGCCGACCGGGTCAGCAACGAGTCCAGGGAGAACTCCCGGAAAGAGGCCGAGCTCATCCTGAGGGACGCGGAGCTCAGGGCGGACAGGATACTGGACGACACCACGCGAAGGGCGAGTGAGCTCAGGCGAGAAATCGTTGAGCTTCAGAACCAAAAGGAAGTCTACATCGCGCGTCTACGCTCCCTGATAGAGACTCAGCTCAAACTGCTGAGGTTCCACTCTGTGGACACGGAGGAGGAGCGGGAGACGATAGAACGGCTCAGGGAATCACAGCATTCCATCTCGTTCGGTCCGGACGCCCAGCGCGGGGGATCGGGGGCGGGGCTTTCCGACGCCTCGTGCGAGGCCGGCGGACCTGAGCAGTCCGGCGCGCCGGGACAGGTCGGGTTCGAGACGCCTCAGCCGGAGGCCGATGCGCGGCCCGCGCAGAACGAGACGCTTCACGAGCAAGCGCCCTACGTCGAGGTGAGGACGAGGGAGGGCGAGTAGGGTCCGTGGGTATTCTGCTCACAGTCAGGGTGCAGCCCGGAGCTCAACGGACAGAGGTCCTGGGAACCATGGCCGACGGGAGTCTCAAGGTGAAACTGAAGGCGCCGCCGGTCAGGGGAGAGGCCAACAGGGAACTGGTGAGCCTGCTGGCGAGCAGGTTCGGGGTGGCGGAATCGGCCGTCAAAATTGTGAGGGGACACACGTCCAGGATCAAGATGGTGTCCATCGAAGGAGTCAATCACACCACAATTGCAACACCGCTGAAGGGGGTGTGAAGTTGGCCGGTGAACTCAAGAAACGAATAGACGAAGCAGCGTCGTTCATACGGACGCAGTCGCGGGTCACGCCCGAGGTCGGCATAATCCTGGGAACGGGTCTGGGTCAGCTCGCTAGGCATCTGGAGGCCGACGCCACGATCCCGTACGCAAAGATACCCAATTTCCCCGTAAGCACGGTCGAGTACCACGCGGGAGAGCTCCTGCTGGGGAGGCTGGCCGGCAAGCCGGTCGTGCTTATGCGCGGAAGGGTCCACTTCTACGAGGGCTACACCATGCAGCAGGTGGCCTTCCCGGTGCGTGTGATGCGGGCCCTGGGCGCCAGGGTGCTGATCCTCTCCAGCGCCGTGGGCGCGATGAACCAGGACTTCGAGCCCGGTGACGTGGCCATCATCCGCGACCACATGAACCTGATGGGAGACAACCCTCTCATCGGTCCCAACGACGACGAGATTGGTCCACGCTTTCCGGACATGAGCCGGGCGTACGACAGGGGCCTCATAAAGCTCGCGCAGGAGGCGGCCGCGAGGGCCGCCGTCAGGGCCCACGCCGCCGTGCTGGTGGCCGTTTCGGGTCCGAATCTGGAAACCGAGGCGGAATACAAGTTCCTGCACCAGATCGGCGCGGACGTAGTCGGCATGTCGGTGGTGCCGGAGAACCTGGTCGCGATACACGGCGGAATGAAGGTGCTCGGGCTCTCGATCGTGACCGACAAATGCGTGTTCGACGCGCTCGAGCCCGCCGACATAGAAAAGATACTCAGGGTCGCCGAAGAGGCGGAACCGAAGCTGGCCAAGATAGTGATGGACGTGCTGAGCCGCATCTAGGGCCGGCTGCAACCACGGGGGCGAGGCCGCGGCTCGGAAAGGACCGGACGGCGCGGGAGGGGTCGCGCGGCGCGCCTGCCCTGGGCGCCACACCGGAAGAGAAAGCATGTTTGAGAACTTTGGAAAAGAGCTTACGTTCGCCGGAGTCGAGCAGGAGATAATCGACTTCTGGAAGAACAACCGCATTTTTGAGAAGAGCATCGCGGCCCGCTCCGACGCTCCCAGGTTCGTGTTCTACGAGGGCCCGCCCACCGCGAACGGACTGCCCGGAGTGCATCACGTGATGGCCAGGACCGTGAAGGACCTGGTATGCCGGTACAAGACCATGCGAGGCTTCCTGGTCGCGCGCAAGGCGGGATGGGACACGCACGGGCTGCCGGTCGAGATAGAAGTCGAGCAGAAGCTCAACTTCACCTGCAAGGACCAGATCGAGAACCACGGCATAGGACTCTTCAACACGAGCTGCAGGGAGAGCGTGTTCAAGTACGAGAAGGACTGGAGGCGGGTGACCGAGAGGATCGGGTTCTGGCTCGACCTCGATAACCCTTACATCACTTGCAGCAACGAATACATCGAGTCGGTGTGGTGGCTCCTCAAGAATTTCTGGGACAGGGGGTTCATATACAGGGCTCACAAGATACTGCCCTACTGCCCCAGGTGCGGCACGCCGCTGTCGAGCCACGAGGTCTCCCAGGGCTACGAGGAAGTGGAAGACCCGTCAGTCTACGTTAGATTTAGAGACAGAGCCGACCCGGGCACGTCGTTCCTGGTTTGGACGACCACGCCCTGGACCCTCATCTCCAACGTTGCGCTGGCGGTGCACCCGGACGAGAAATACGTGAAGGTGAGGGTGGAAGACGGCGGGCAGGCAGCAGCGGCGGGCGCTGTCCCCGTCGCGCAGGCCGCCGGCGAGGCTCCGACCCCGGGCGCCACCCGGCCCGCGGAGCACTTCGTCCTGGCCAGAGCCAGGCTGGATGTGCTGTCGGGCAAGTACGAGGTTGTGGCCGAGTTTCCGGGGAGCGAGCTGGCCCGGAAGGAATACGAGCCGGTGTTCCCGTACTTCGCTTCGATTCCGGATGCCTTCCGCGTGGAGACGGCCGATTTCGTGACCATGGAGGACGGCACGGGCATCGTCCACATCGCCCCCGCCTTCGGCGAAGACGACTACAACCTGGGCAGGGACAGGGGGCTTCCGGTGCTGCAGCCCGTGAACGAGAAGGGATGCTTCACCGAGGACGTTGCGAGATGGCGCGACGTGTTCGTGAAGGACGCCGACCGGGACATCATCGGAGACCTGAAGCAGCGGGGGCTTCTGTACAGAGAAGAGAAGGTGAAACACTCGTATCCCTTCTGCTGGAGATGCGACTCGCCGCTCATCTACTACGCAAAGACGTCGTGGAACATCCGCACGACCGGGTACAGGGACGTCATGCTCAAGTGCCACGCGGCGGTCGAGTGGCACCCCCGGGACATGGGTGTGAACCGGTTCGGCAACTGGCTGGAGAACAACGTGGACTGGGCCCTGAGCAGGGACCGGTTCTGGGGGACTCCGCTCAACGTCTGGATATGCGAGCAGTGTGCTCACGAGGTTTGCGTGGGCAGCGTGGAGGAGCTCAAGAAGCTCGGTGCCGAAGTGCCCGAGCAGTTCGACCTGCACAGGCCGATGGTGGACGGCTTCGTCCTCGCCTGCTCCGAGTGCGCGGGCACGATGAGGAGGACGCCGGAGGTCATAGACTGCTGGTTCGACTCCGGGAGCATGCCGTACGCCCAGTGGCATTATCCGTTCGAGAACAGGGAGAAGTTCGAGAAGAACTTCCCCGCGGACTTCATCTCGGAGGGCATGGACCAGTCGAGGGGCTGGTTCTACAGCCTGCTGGCAATCTCCTCGTTCGTTTCCGGAGTCTCCTGTTTCAAGAACGTGGTTCCCATCGAGATGATTCTGGACAAGAACGGCCAGCGCATGAGCAAGTCTCGCGGTACGGCCGTCGAGCCGATGGAGATTCTGGACAAGGAGGGCGCCGACGCCCTGCGCTGGTACCTGGTCAGCGCGACTCCGCTCTGGATACCCACGAAGTTCGACAGAGGCGGCGTGACCGAGGTCGCGAGCAAGCTCCTGGCCACACTGAGGAACACGTGTCAGTTCTTCGTGCTGTACGCCAACATCGACGGCTTCAAGCCCGGCTCGGGCCAGTTCGAGCGCTCGGCCATAGACAAGTGGGTCATCTCCAGGCTCAACACCCTGACCATGCAGGTCAGGAGCGACCTGGACAGTTACGAGCTGACCAGGGCCGCGCGGGCCATCCAGGACTTTGTGATAGAGGACTTGAGCAACTGGTACGTAAGAAGATGCAGGCGCAGATTCTGGAAGGCGGAGCTGGGCCCGGACAAGCTGGGCGCGTACGAAACGCTGTACCGGGTCCTGGTCACCGTGGCGAAGCTGGTCGCTCCGTTCGCGCCGTTCGTGGCGGAGGAGGTCTACCAGAAGATCCCGCGCAAGGGCGAGCCGTCGCTTCCGGAGAGCATCCATCTTTGTGATTTCCCGGAGTGCGACGAGAGCCTGATCGACGCGGCGCTGGAAGAGAAAATGCAGACGGTCCTGCGCGTCATCTCCCTCGGCAGGGCGCTCAGGAACGCGGCCAAGATAAAGACGCGCCAGCCGCTGGGCAGCATCTCTGTGTTCGCACAGCAGGGCCATTCGACTGAGGGGCTTGTCGAGTTCGCCGAGCTGGTGCGCGAGGAACTGAACGTGAAGGAAGTCCTCTCACTCAAGAAAGAGGCGGAAGTGCGCGGTCTGTCGGCCAAGGCCAGGTTCGACGTGCTCGGGCCGCGTTTCGGCAAGAAAGTCGGCGAGGTCGCGGCGGCGGTGGCGTCCCTGCCCCCGGAGAAGCTGGAGTCGCTGGCCGGCGGTAAGGGAGTCGAAGTGGTCGCCGCCGGGGGGGAACAGGCCATCACGCCGTCCGACGTGGAAGTCAGCGAGCACCCGAAACCCGGTTTTGTGATAGTCCGGGAGGGGCCGTGGCTGGTGGCCGTCAGCACGGTCATCACTGACGAGCTGAGGCGAGAGGGCGCGGTCAGGGAGTTCCTGCACAAGCTGCAGTCCCTCAGGAAGTCCAGCGGGCTGGACGTGTCCGACAGGATCGTCCTCTTCTACGAGGCTGGCGAGGGTCTGTCGGCGGTGTTCCGCGAGTTCGCGGGCTACATAGCGGCTGAGGCGCTGGCCCAGAGGATCGAGGCCGCGATTCCCGAGGGGTTCCAGGCGGAGGAGTGGAATCTCGACGGAGAGCAAGTGAGGGTAGCGCTCAAGAAGGCGGGTCAATCGGCCGAATAATACGTAGGGCGGTCGGGAGGTGGTCGAACGGCCGTTTCAGCCGGCTCGAACGACGGCTCACAAACAGCGAATGCGCTCGAGAAAGGTGACAGCAGTGAACAAGAAGGACATTGCGTACTTTGAGAAACGACTCCTGGAAGAGAGAGAGAAGCTGCTGAAGCAGCTCGCCCATCTGGAGAAGGACGTCCTCAGCCAGACACTCAAAGAGTCTTCGGGGGACCTGTCGGCCTACACGTCCCACATGGCCGACCTGGGCACGGACGCGATGGAAAGAGAGAAGGCGTTCCTGTTCGCCTCGGCCGAGGGCAGGCTGCTGTATCACATCAACGAGGCGCTCAGGCGGTTGTACAAGGAGGACTTCGGGAACTGCGAGGCCTGCGGGCAGGCCATATCCCGGGAGCGTCTCGAAGTCGTCCCGCACGCGAGGCTGTGCATAAAGTGCAAGGAGAAGGAAGAGAAAGCGACTCACGGGAAGTGAGGCAGGATTTTGAAGAGACTTCTGATAGTGGTCTGCTCCGTGCTCCTGCTCGACCAGGCCTCGAAGGTTGCCGTGCTGCTCTTGATGCGGCGCGGTGAGTCCGTCCCCGTCGTCTCCGATTTTGTCAGGCTGACCCTCGTGCAGAACTCCGGCGCCGCCTTCGGCATGCTTTCCGGCAGGAACTTGCCTTTGGTCCTCACAACGCTCCTCGCGGCCGCGGCCGTGGTGTTTCTCATCTTCAGATCGAGGAGACGAGGCAGTCCATTCTCGTTTCCGCTTACGCTCGTGCTCGGCGGAGCCCTGGGCAACCTCGCGGACAGGATGCGGTTGGGGGAGGTAGTGGATTTCGTCGATATGGGCTGGAAACTCCACAGGTGGCCCGTCTTCAACGTCGCCGACATCGCCATAACTGCCGGCGTCGTGCTTTTCTGCTATCATTCCATTTTCACCAAGAAACAGTCGTAGTCCTACAAGCGCGGCCCGGATAGACCCGAAGTGCGCCGGCCCCGGCAAGCGACGCGGTCACCCCGACCCCGCTCGGAGTTTGAATGCCAGACGTCCAAAGGAAAAACGTCCCCCCCGAACACGCGGGGCAGCGGCTGGACGCGACCGTCGCGGTCCTCTTCCCGCGGCTGACGCGCTCCCAGGCGCAGAGGCTCATACGTGAAGGCCACGTCCTGGCGGGCGGCAGGGAAGTCAAGACCAGCCACAGGGTCAAGGCGGGCGAGGAGATAGTGCTGTCCCTGCCCGAGCCCTGCCCCAGCGCGCTCAAGCCCGAGAACATACCCCTCGACGTGCTGTTCGAGGACGAACAGCTCATAGTAGTCAACAAGCCGGCGGGCATGGTGGTCCATCCGGGTGCCGGCGTGAAGGCCGGCACTCTGGTGAACGCGCTCCTGGGGCACTGCAAGGACTTGTCCGGAATCGGCGGAGTGGTGCGGCCGGGAATCGTTCACAGGCTGGACAAGGGCACGTCAGGCCTCATGGTGGCCGCGAAGACGGACGAGGCCCATCTGGGCCTGGCGCGCCAGATTGCCTCCCGGGAGGCGGTCAGGAGGTACTTGGCAGTGGTTTGGGGTGTTGTTCGACACGACCGGGGCAGGATAGAGGCCCCGATCGGTCGGAGCGCGCACCACCGGAAGAAGATGGCCGTGGACTCGCGGAGGGGCAGGCAGGCCGCGACCCGGTTCGAGGTCCTGGAGAGGTTCCGCTTCGCGACCCTGGTTTCGGCAACGCTCGAGACCGGCAGGACACACCAGATAAGAGTTCACTTCGCGCACCTGGGACACCCGGTCTTCGGAGACCCGCAGTACGGCGGCCGCACGAAGGCCGCGTCGCGTCTGGGCGGAAGCGAGAGAAAGGCGGCGTCCGAACTGCTTCGCAGCGTGGACCGGCCGGCCCTGCACGCCACCGCGCTCAGGTTTGAGCACCCCGGCACGGGCCGACTACTTTCTTTTGAAGCCGGACCTCCTTCTGATATAATGAATCTGCTGGACGCTCTAAGAAGAGAGTCCGCGTCACAGAGCAGGGGACCAAGCGGGGACAGCGGTGAGCGCAAGTAGCAGCGTGACGATAATAATACCGGGCCAGCTCGAGTTTCTTCGAGTGGTTGAGAAAGTGTCGGATGCCGTGACCGAGCAAGCCGGCTTCGCCGACGGCGAGAGGGACGCCATCTCCATCGCCGTGATCGAGGCCTGCACGAACGCCATTCAGCACGGCTGCTGCTGCGACCAGGCCAAGTCAGTCACGATCACTTATTCGATGGAGAGTGACGGCCTCAAGGTCACCGTCGTAGACCCCGGGGCGGGCTTCAACCCCGAGGGATTGAAGTGCGACATCGGAAACACGGCCGAAGCGAGAGGGAGGGGATTCGCCATCATCAGAGCGCTCATGGACGAAGTTCAGTTCGACTTTGAAAGCGGGACTTCCATAACCATGGTGAAGCGCTTTGGCGCGGCCCGCGAGAGGACCGGGACTTAGGCAATGCCAAGGGTGATGGGGATAGACTTCGGAGAGAAAAGACTCGGAATCTCGATGAGCGACCCCGGAGGCGTCGTGGCGGGCAGCCCGTCGGTGATCGAGGCGGCGACACTTGGGAGCGCCGTCGCGAAGATAAAGGAAGTGGTAGAACAGGAGGGGATAGCCGAGATCGTGGTCGGCTATCCCGTTTCTCTGAGGGGCGTGGCGGGCCCGCAGGCCGCGAAGGTGTCCGAATTCGCCGCTCTCCTGTCACGGAGTTGCGGTAAGGCCGTGGCTCTGTGGGACGAACGATATTCCACGGTTGAGGCCCAGCGGCTGCTTCAGAACCTGAGCAAGAAGGTGAGGAAGCAGAAGGAAAAACGAGACGCCATCGCCGCCATGCTCATCCTACAATCTTATCTCGACAGGAAATCTTCGCGTCCCGGCCACGCGGGCGCCGACCCGGCCGGCGCCGGGCCGTCCTAGTCCCAGTCCAGTCCAGACCAAAGCTGATATGAAACGCGCCAGACTTATCACGACCGTCCGCAGGCTTTTCATAATCTCCGGTGTCGCGCTGGTGGTGTTCATGGTCAGCCTTCTCCTGCCGCCGTCGCCTCACGTAGGCGAACCGGAGAAGGTGATGGTGGTGGTACGCCGCGGCGCGCAGTTGGACGAGATCGCGGACGTCCTCAAGGAACACGACCTCATCCGCAACAAGTCGATGTTCGTGCTGGCCGCGAAGGCCATGGGCGTCGAGAGGAAGCTCCAGGCGGGCCGTTTCACGCTCGAACGAACGGCGAGCATTTTCGACCTCATAAGGCAGCTCGTGGAGGGCATGAACCGGGCCGACCTCATCACGATTCCCGAGGGGCTGACGGCCGTGGAGATCGCGGAGCTCCTGGAGCGGGAGATCCTGCTCGATCGGAAGGCCTTCCTGGCCCTGGTCGGGGACAGTTCCTGCTCCGCCTCGTTGGGTGTGAAGGCCGCCAACCTGGAGGGGTACCTTTTCCCGGATACTTACGCTCTCGTGCCTGGAATGGGGCCGTTTGAAGTGTTGAGAGAGATGGTGATGAAGGGCCGAAGCGTCCTCGGCCCCAAGCTCCGAGAAAGGGCGTCCGCGATGGGCCTGACCTGGCATCAGGCCGTGACCTTCGCCTCGATTGTGGAGGGAGAGGCCCGCGTTCCCGAGGAACGGCCCAGGATAGCGGCCGTGTACTGGAACCGGCTGAAGCTGGGCATGAGGCTTCAGGCTGACCCCACGGTGGCTTACGCTTTGGGCGCCAGAAAGCAGAGGATAATGTACCGGGACCTGGACGTGATCTCCCCGTACAACACCTACCTCGTGAAGAACCTTCCTCCCGGTCCCATAAACAGCCCGGGCGAGGCCTCCGTAATGGCGGTCCTTTACCCGCTGGAGGGTTGCCGCGACCTTTACTTCGTGTCCAGAGGAGACGGCACGCACGTCTTCAGCAGGACCATGGAGGAGCACGCCGCGGCCACGAGAGCAGTGCGGGCTGCCAGAAGCGCGGCCAGGGCCGGCGCAGCGAAAACCGACACCTCGGCTGCCGGAGCCTCGAAAGCGGGCTCGGGCGGCGCGGCCGCCAAGACCAGAACTGGCGCAGACACAAGCTCGGGCGGCACGGCCGCGGACGGCAAGTAGGGGAAAGGAAGCGCACTGTATGGAGACGGCGCTCGAAATCAAGGCAGCAAGACTCAGGGAGCTCCTGAGAAGCCTGGGTTCGGCGGTAGTGGCCTATTCCGGCGGAGCGGACAGCTCTCTCCTCCTCAAGCTCGCCCACTCGGAGCTGGGGGACCGCTCGCTGGCGGTAATCGGGACCTCCGCCACCTATCCTGGGAAGGAGATGGAAGAGGCATTGGCGGTGGCCGGACTGGTCGGAGCGCGTTGCGTGGTGGTGGAGACAGGCGAGCTCTCCGACGCCAGATTTGCCGGCAACCCTCCTGACAGATGCTACTACTGCAAGTCCGAGCTTTTCGAACGACTGAAGCTGGTGGCCGAAAAGAACAGCATGGCCTGGGTCTTGGACGGCTCCAACGCCGACGACCTCAAGGACATACGGCCTGGCTCTCGCGCCGCCAGGGAAAAGGGCGTGAGGAGCCCGCTCCAGGAGGTAGGGTTGTCCAAGGCCGAGGTCAGGGAGCTTGCGCGCCTGCTGGGCTTGCCCAACTGGTCGAAGCCTGCCCAAGCCTGCCTGGCCTCCCGGATTCCGTACGGCGATGCCATCACTGTGGAGAAGCTGCGAAGAATAGCCGCGGCGGAAGAAGTTCTGCAACAAATTGGATTCTCGCAGGTTAGGGTCAGGGCTCACGGCCAGGTCGCGAGGATCGAAGTCCCCGCGAGCGAGCTTGACAAGCTCACGCCAGATAGGGTAAGAAACCAGGTAGTGAGGGAGTTCAAGGGGCTCGGGTTCGTTTTTGTGTGCCTGGACATGGAGGGTTACAGGACCGGGAGCCTGAACGAGCCGCTCACGGGGGAGTGAGAGCGTCCATCGCGCGTCTGCTGAGCACGGGCCTCGCGCCGCCGACCGACCCCGACCGCCCGAACTCGTGATTTCTCATTTCTTTGACTTTTTTTGTGTTTTCCGGGAACTTTCTGGGGTTCCGGTGTATCAGCTGGCGACGGACCGGAGACCCCCTGCGTTCTCACGTCTGTACAACCCGCTAGCCACAAAGGTGGACAATGAAAGAGCTTGGCAAGGGCAAGAAGAGTTCTACCGGCCGCAAGGCCAGGGAGACCCGGAGCGGCTCGCTTCGCTTCTCAGCTCGCAGCTACTGGCTCTTCGGGGCGGGGTTTGCAGCAATCGTGGTGGGCTACGCGCTCCTTTCGAGGGGTTCCATCACGGCGGCCCCAGTTTTGTTGGTGGCCGGGTACTGCGCCCTGGTTCCGCTGGCTATCTTCGTAAAATAAGTGTGGGCGAATAGCTCAGTTGGCTAGAGCACTTGCCTTACACGCAAGGGGTCACAGGTTCAAGTCCTGTTTCGCCCACCAAGGTGTTGCCATGTGGGGTTTTCCCTTGACATTCTGCGTAACGTGTGATAAAATCCTTGCAAGAGTGCGGGGCCTGTTCTTTCTAACTTGTTGCTATTTCAAAAGATTGAAGCCTTGGGAAGCGGAAGGCTCTCATCTGTGGGTTCTACAGCTTGGCTTTGCAGGCCTCGGCGAGCGCGGAACGATGTCGCGTCCCAGGGCATTTGTGTTGACACGTGTTATTAGATTGTGGTATACTAGGTTGTGTGCGTTAAGAACGTACTACATAGTGTACCTGAAAGGAGGTGCGTTGCGGCTACTTAGATTTCGGTTTGAAACTGTCTCGCTCTGTTCTAACTCTGGTAGTTTTCTTGAGTGCGCTATGAGGAGGTCGAAACAATGACTAGACTCTTTTTCGTAGGAATCGTGGTAGCTGCGGTACTCTTCGCGATGCCCGCTTTCGCAAGCGTGCCATTTCCGGGTAACTGCACGGTAGCCTTCTACGGCGGCCCGGCCGCCGACATTATCCGCGTATGCCCGCAGGGCGATTTTGACAAGTTGGATGTTACGGTGATGGACCAGTTCAACTTGCCGATAGCGGGCCAGACCGTGACAGCCACCCTCGCTAACGCCACCGAGCTGTGCGCCGATCCGATCAGCGGTATCACCAATGCGTCCGGCTACGTGAGACTGGACCTGCCGATTGGCACCATCTCGACAGTCGATACCCCGCGTATCAGCTCATCGTATACCGTGCAGTGCATGGGCACTACGATCGGAACCGGGACTGTCAACGTCATGTCGCCGGACTACAACTGCGGCGCGACGGTTGACGGCCTCGATTTCTCGTTCTTCGCTCTTGACTGGCTGAAGACCGCCGTTGGGCTCAGAAGCGATTTGAACAACGACGGAACTGTTGACGGCCTGGACTTCTCGCTCTTTGCGCTCCACTGGCTGCACAACTAGAGAGAAGTTCAAACGACAGTCGACTTTGTTCTTTGAAGATGACCGAGTGAGTTACTTAGGTGTGATGACACCTCAAGGAGGTGATGTGGATCAGCAGGTTGAATTCGGTACACGAGCATCGTAGGTCTTGAACCAGCGTTTGTTGAACCGGGGTTGGATTCAACTCTAAGGAGTACAACCAATGAAGAAGCTACTCATAGTGCTTGCAGCCTTGATGATCCCCACAGTGGTCATGGCCGGTAACATGGCTCCGGCCCTCTACCTCGAACTCTACCAGTTCGAGGAGGACCCGACGGACCCGGGCCCGATGCCGGGATACGTTTGCGTGCATGAGAGACCGACGTCTTACCCGTTCACGCTTCCGTGCTACGCGCCCTGGGTGCGTTACAACTACTACGTTGTTCCGATTCATGTTGGCAAGCTTGACATGCCGATTTGCGCTACGACCGGCTCGGGTTGCGTGGGCTTCGGTGGCTACCTCGGCTGCGGCTTCGGCGTCGCGTCGACCGGCACCGGCACCTTGGGATTCATGAGCTGGAACGCGTGTCCTGGCTTCCTGAAGGGCCCGTCGACGGCTGGCGAGCCGGCGGCTTGCCTCGCGTCCTCGACTCTTCTGTGCCACGATTGGGTTGACCACGAGGGGTACCTGATATACTTCGCGTCTGGCACGGCGACCGGTTCGAAGAGATATCTGAATATCGTCGCCAGTGCGGACCTCGGCCACTTCAAGGTTATCAACTGCCACAACCAGTATGATAACGGCACGACCGTTGGTGGCGGAGTTCAGATTGGCATGGCGCAGGACATCCTCTGCGGCGACTCTCCGACGCCGGTGAGCGCGACTACTTGGGGAGCAATCAAGGGTCTCTACAGGTAAGAAGCTGTCTTGCCTTTCCCTAGAGGAGGCCGCTCAATGCGGCCTCCTCTTCTTTTTGTGCTCCTCTTCCCTACCGGCGGCGCCGAGGCCTGGGCGTTTCTGCCTGGGGTTGGGGGGCGGCCGGTACGAGCGCCCGGTCCCTCGCCGGACCGGATTTCTGTTGAGCGCAGGTCTCCCCGAATGCTATCCTCATACTGAGTGAATCTTGGTGGACGGTCGGGGCCGCGTGTGGACCGGCCAATCGATTACCAATACGCAGTAGGCAGGTGCACAAATGACTTCACGCGACTGTTTGTTGTTCGCTGGCGCCGTCCTCTTCCTTCTGGGCCTGACCTTGAACGCCGGGATTTCCTCCGGAGCGGAGGTCGCGAACGTAAACGGCGAGGCCATAACGTCCGAGGAGCTGATCATGGACTACAGGGTCGCCTCCACCGGTGGGGAGAGCACCATGCCTGACACCACCCTGGAGGGAAAGAGGGAATTCCTGGACAGGGTCATATCCAAACACCTCCTATCGCAGCATTTTCACGCTGAGGGCTGGGACACGCTCTCCTTCTGGGACACTCTACTGATTGAGTACTACCGGGGCCAGTACCTCCAGGCGCTGTACAACGAGGCCATCCCGGAGGCCAGGACCCCGGGCCTGGTGGAGGTCCCGAGGCTTATGGAGCTGAGCCGGATTTACGTGGACAGTCTGCAGAAAGCCTACCAGCTCACCGTGGACGAGAAGGCCGTGATCTTCCTGGGAGACAGAAGCGTCGTGCGTCGCATGGACTCCACGGACGAGCACTCACACGAGCAGCTCGTATGGCGGGAGCTTTTCACAGACGAGGAGAAGGCCATGCCCGTTGCCACGCTCCTCGACAGCGTGCTTACCGTCGGAGAGTTCGTGACGCTGGTCGACAAGTTGCCCTCGTTCGCCCGCCCCGTCGGAGGCAACACGGACCAAATCGCGATCACAATAGAGCATCTCGGCAGAGAGAAGATATTCGAGCTCGAGTTCGACAAGCTGGGTTTGCGTGACAAGCCGTACTTCCAGGACAGGGCCAAGAAGAAGCGAGAAGAGTTCATTCTGAACGAGATGTTCGCAGCGATGCAGGAGACCGTGACTGTCACTCGAGAGGAAGTGACAGAATACTACGAGACTCACCGGGACGATTTCATGACGGTGCCGATGATAAACCTGGCCGTTATGACCTTTGGTTCTGCGGACGTGGCCCGGCAGGCGGCGAAGAAGCTGGAGGAGGGCAGGGATTTCGAGTCCGTGGCCGTGGACTTCTCCATCTACTCCGCCAGTGGAGTTGGCTTCGACACCACGGGCTTCATCTCCAGGGACAAGGCAATGGCGCTGTTTGACGCTATCTGGGAGAAGGAAATCGGCTCGATTGCCGGCCCCTTGGCGGTGGAGGACAACTGGAAGATCGCGAAGCTGCTGGCCAGGCTGGACCCAAGGCTGCTGGGCCTCGAAGAAGCGACCTCCATGATTGTGGAGCGAATCAGTTTCGTCAAGGCGGACGCGGCCTTCGCGGCCCTGATCGAGGAGCTCCGTTCAAAGGCGAAGATTGTCGTCCACGACGAGGCCCTCGAGGCGCTCGTGCTCCCGGTGATACCCAAATGATGGGGTCGCGCGAGGCCGTGTGATGGCGGCCGCCGGCCTGGAACCTGGCCTCTGAGAAGGGGTAAGCCCTAGTGTACCTGCCCGGATGCGGACGTTCAGCTCAAGCCTGGAACACGTGAGGAGGCCTCATTGCGTAGCTCGTTGAG
>CAZMZP010000031.1:0-2507 GCA_964570935.1 uncultured bacterium | reverse complement strand
GCCTGTGCCGAAACTCTCATGCTAGTTTCCCGGATGCCGGCGGTCAACCAGAATCGAACCCGACCCCGCGCGTCCGGACTCCGGTGTGGAACTGTCGGCAGGCAGGGTGTAGTATTCGTGGCCAAAGCCAGTTGCCGGCCGTGCGTCGACGCGGTGCCGGCACGACTTGAAAGGGGAGTATGAACTCGAACGGGTCGGACGACAAACCGCCGATTCTGACGTCCTTCCGCCGGAAACTCGTGGGCACGCCGCGCGACTTCCGCGAGCCGTCTGTCTTTCACAAGCTGTCACTCATTCCGATTCTGGCATGGATAGGCCTGGGAGCCGACGGTCTTTCGTCTTCGTCATACGGGCCCGAGGAAGCCTTCAAGGCAATGGGCCACCACACCTATCTGGCGGCGTGGATGGCCGTCGCGACGGCGCTCACCATTGTCGTCATCTCTTACGCTTACTCGCGCATAATCGAACATTTCCCTCACGGCGGGGGAGGTTACATAGTTGCCTCCCACACCATAGGCCCCAAGGCGGGAGTCCTGTCGGGAAGCGCCCTGCTGGTGGACTACGTACTGACGATCACAGTGTCCCTTGCGGCGTGTTCCGACGCCCTGTTCAGTTGCCTCCCGGTTTCGTTTCACGGCTACAAGGTCTTCTTTGCTGCGACTCTTATTGTGCTCCTGGTGATTCTCAACTTGAGGGGCACAAAGGAGTCCGTGTTGATCCTGGCTCCCATCTTTGCGCTGTTCGTCATTACTCACGTCGCGCTGTTGGGGTACGGAATCCTCTCCCACGCGGGCCGGTTGAGACCGCTCGTGGCCGAGTTCCATGGAACATACACCAGCGACTTGGCTACCATAGGTTTCCTGGGCGTGCTGGCGGTTTTCCTCCGAGCGTTCTCGATGGGCGCCGGGACCTACACGGGGCTGGAAGCGGTCTCCAACGGCGTGCCCATCATGAGGGAGCCGAGGGTACGGAGCGCCAAGCAGACGATGCTGTATCTGGCAGTGTCGCTGGCCGTGACAGCCGGCGGCCTTCTTCTGTGCTATTCGTTGTTCTCGGTCAAACCAGTTCACGGCCGGACCCTCAATTCAGTGCTGGCGGGCCTGGTCTTTGGGGATTGGCCGCTCGGTGGAGCGGTGGCGCTGGTGACCATTCTGTCGGAGGGGGCACTCCTGGTTGTGGCGGCTCAGACCGGGTTTGTGGATGGGCCGAGGGTCATGGCCACCATGGCCGTGGACCGCTGGTTCCCGCATCGATTCTCCCTGCTGAGCGAGCGTCTGACGATGCAAAACGGTGTCCTGTTGATGGGCTTGGGCGCGATGGCCGTGCTCTTCTACACCGGCGGGTCAGTGTCGGCGCTGGTCGTGATGTACTCCATAAATGTGTTCCTGACGTTCTCGCTGTCTCAGTTCGGCATGGCGCGCTTCTACCTCACGAACCGGAAGACGGACAAGAAGTGGAGACAGCGCATCGCGATTCACTTGGTCGGTCTCGTGCTCTGCCTCACGATTCTCTGCGTCACCGTTTTCGAGAAGTTCCTGGAGGGCGGCTGGCTGACCCTGGTCGTGACCTCGGTACTCATCCTGGTCTGCTATCTGATTAAGAAACACTACTCCAGGGTCGGCCGTGGAGTCCGCAAGGTCAGCGAGATACTGGCGGACATACCCAGGGGCGGGCACGACACCGACAAGCCGCTGGATCCCAAGGAGCCTACCGCCATCTTGCTGGTGAGCGGTTACAACGGGTTCGGCCTCCACATCTGGCTCACGCTTTTCAAACAGTTCCCGGGCCTGTACAAGAACTTCGTCTTCGTCACCGTGGCCGAGCTGGACTCCGGGTCTTTCAAGGGGGCGGCAGAGCTGGTGGCTCTCAGGGAGTCCACGCGGAAAGCTCTCGAGAAGTACGTGAGTCTCTGCCGTTCCTACGGGTTTCCCGCTGAGCACAGGATGGACTCTGGAATAGACGTCGTGGAAACGGCAACGGCGCTCTGCGCCCAGTTGGCCAGGGAGTACCCCAACTCCGCCGTCTTCTCGGCAAAGGCCGTGTTCAGACGTGAGAGCATCTTCCACAGGTTCCTGCACAACGACACCGCGTTCGCCATACAACGCCGCCTCCAGCTGGAGGGAATAACGACAGTCATTCTGCCGGTGCGCATAACCTTCTAGAGTTGGACTGCGTGAGCGCTCCGGGGCCGACAATGCGCCGGCACCTTTGGTTCTGCTGACTCGGCGTGAGTCACACTCGGCGTGAGTCACACGATGCGGTTTTGGGTTGTCCGGAGCCGGGAGATGTGGTATCATGCAACTTGCGAGGTGGCCTTTTTTAGTGGGCTTTTGTTGGACCGCTCCAACGGACGTTCCTGGCCGGTACGGCGCACTGCGACGCCGCCCACTCGGCCTCGTCCGGCCGGCCCCGGACTGGTCAACCCCCTCGCACGCCATCAGCTCAAACCCGAGAAACCCGGACGTCGCCTGCCACTGCTTGTCCTTCACTCGACCGCCCCGGAACTG
>CAZMZP010000030.1:0-2113 GCA_964570935.1 uncultured bacterium | reverse complement strand
TCTGGAGCCAATTAGCACCATCGCCTCTTCGGGCAAAAAGCGGAACTCATCCTGGACGTCCTCCAGGATCGCAATGAGGGACTCAGGAGCGGGTCTGTGATGCGTGAGTATGTTGTCCAGTCGCTCGAAATCGAAGTACATAGTTGTTTTCTCAACGAGTTACGGACATGTAAGCAAACAGCATACCACCACAAGGAACTGCAATTCAAGCGTTTTTTGCGGGCGGCCGCCCCTGGTGGATCCGCGCCGGCGACGGAGGCTCCGGGGCACCACGCGAATAGTCTCTTACAAATTACTCAGTATTCTGAGTAGAATTACTCATCACCCTGAGTAGAAGGAGCGACCAATGACCAGGAAAGAGCAGATATCTGATTTTCTGTCGCAGCGGAAGCTGGCGATAGTCGGAATGTCCCGGGCAAAGAACAAGTTCGGGAATGCGGTGTTCAAGGACCTCACGGCCAAGGGGTACGAGCTGTTCCCGGTTCATCCCGAGGCCGGCGCCATAGACGGCGCGCGCTGCTGGCCGAGCCTCGCCAGTCTCCCCGGGCCCGTGGGTGGTGTGGTGGTGGTCGTGCCTCCCCCCGAGACCGAGAAAGTGGTCAGGGAAGCCCGAGCCGCCGGAATCACGCGTGTCTGGATGCAGCAGGGGGCGGAGTCGCCGGCGGCAGTCGCGTACTGCGAGGAGAACGGGATGTCGCTGATCCATCGCCAGTGCGTGATGATGCACGCCGAGCCCATCCGTTCAGTCCATCTGGTGCATCGCTGGCTGGCCGGACTGTTCGGAAAGTTGCCCAAGTAGCCCCATGAACAAATCCATCCAGAAGATGTTCGAGCCGCTGGCCGGACGGTACGAGCTGGTGAACCATGTCATAACGTTCGGGTTGGACATGCGTTGGCGGAAGAAGGCGGCTGGAATCGCGGCTCGTGTCGCCGGTGAGGGCCGCGATTGCGTCCAAGGCGGGGGCGCTTCAGAACCCTGCTGTGCGACCGCGCCGGGAGTCAGTCCAGGGGGCCGCGTCTGGCTGGACGTCTCGACCGGCACTGGCGAGATGGCGGACCTGATCAGCAGGCAGGCCGGCTCCGGCACCACGGTCCTGGCGGCCGACTTCTCGCGTCCGATGCTCCGCGGCGCCATCAGCAAGAGGACGGCGCGCCGGACTGCCGTGCAGGGGCTGAGCACGCCCCGGGAAACCATTGGCTCCGGCCGGATGCTGCTCATCGCGGCCGACGACAGACAGCTACCGGTCCGCGACGCGTCCCTCGCCCTCGTAACCATCTCGTTGGGCACGCGGAACCTGAACACGTCGCGGGACGCCCTCGTCTCCTGCTTCAAGGAGTTCCACAGAGTGCTAAGGCCCGGCGGGCGGTTCGTCAACCTGGAAACGAGCCAGCCCCGCTCGCGTGCGGTCAGGACACTGTTCCACGCGTACGTCGGCGGATTCCTGAAGCCGGTGGCCTCTGCCCTGTCCGGCAACAGAAGCGCCTACTCCTACCTGGCCAGCTCCATGCGCGGTTTCTACGGGGCTGAGAACCTGACGGAAATCATCCGTGAGGCCGGGTTCGCGCGCGTGGAGGTCAAACGCCTCTTCCTCGGAGTCGCTGCAATCCACGTTGCGGAGAAATGATGCGGGACCGCCGTGCGAGCGTGAGAATGCTGAATGCACGGCGTGAGGCGCCCCTCATTTCTTGAGCTTCCTAAGGAGCTCCTTCATCGAAGGCGCCTCAGTCACACGCCCGGTTTGCAGGTCTTTCTGGGCCGCCTTTTCCGCCCGCTGCCAGCTCTTCGTCCAGAACCAGGTCTGGCCTCCGGCCACGAGCCTTCTCGGCATCATCACACTTCCTCCTTCTCCGGCTTGGACCGCAAGGAAGGCACCTCCTACTGCTCCCAGTCTCTTCCGACTTCGTCCTCGAGCTTGCCCAGCTCGTAGAGGGTGTGGTAGACGCCCCTCTTCTCCACGAGCTCATCATGCGTGCCCCGCTCGACTATCGCACCCCGCTCGAGGACCAGTATGAAGTTGGCCTTCTCCAGCGTCGCGGCCCTGTGAGAGATGACCAGCGTGATGCAGGTCGGAAACACCTGGTGCAGGCCGTCCCACAGCGCGGCCTCGGTCTG
>CAZMZP010000029.1:0-23846 GCA_964570935.1 uncultured bacterium | reverse complement strand
GCCGCTGCCATTACCGTGATCGTCCTGTTCGCGGTCGTGCTCGGGTTCCTGCAGGAATACCGAGCTGAACGCGCCATTGAGGCACTGCGGGAGATGGGCGCCCCAACTGCGACCGTGCTGCGGGATGGAGAGGAGACCGAGGTTGCCGCGCGGGAACTCGTGCCCGGTGACGTCGTGATCCTGCGCGCGGGCGACCGGATCCCTGCGGACGTGCGATTGATCGAGGCCATCAATCTGCAGATGCAGGAAGCAGCGCTCACCGGCGAATCCGTTCCGGTCGACAAACACACCGCCTCGCTCGTCAGCGCGGACCTGGCGCTGGGGGACCGCAGGAACATGGCCTACGCGGGTACGACGGCGACGTATGGCCGGGGGCGCGGCATAATCGTCGCGACTGGCATGAGGACCGAGTTCGGCGAGATCGCCCAGTTGCTCCAAACGGTCGAGACCAGCAAGACACCGTTGCAGCAAACCCTGGACAGGCTGGGACGCAAGCTGGCGCAGGCCGCGTTCGTCGTTGTGGCCATCATCGTGGTACTTGGTGTGTCCCGCGGTCAGCCGCTCATCGAGATGCTGGTCTTAGGGATCGCGCTTGCCGTGGCGGTCGTGCCCGAGGCGCTGCCGGCGGTGGTCACGATCTCGCTGGCCCGCGGCGTTCAGCGGTTGGTCAAACGGCGTGCACTGATGCGCCGCCTGCCTGCAGTTGAGACACTCGGCAGCACGTCCGTCATCTGCTCCGACAAGACAGGCACGCTCACCAGGGATCAGATGACCGTCCGCGAGCTTTACGTGGCGAATCAAGTGTTGGAGGTGTCCGGGGCAGGTTACGAGCCGAATGGTGAGTTCTCGCGCGATGGTCGTCGAATCGAAATGTCAAAGGCGCTCGATCGGCTGCTCCAGGCCGCCGCTTTGGCCTCCGACGCACACATCGTGCGCCGAGAGGCGGACGGCCTCTGGCATGTCAAAGGTGACCCGACCGAGGGCGCGTTGGTGGCGGTGGCAGCCAAGGCCGGCTTGAATAAGATCGACCTCGACGCACGATTCCCGCGCGTGCACGAAATACCGTTTGCCTCTGAAACCAAGCGCATGACCACGCTGCACACTGCGGCCCATGGCGTCGTCGCCTATGGCAAGGGCGCACCAGAGGTCATTCTCGATTCCTGTGAGTCGCAACTGACGGTCGATGGTGAGGCGCGCCTTGATGCACCGCTTCGGCAGGCGATCCTGGAATCGGCCAACCGTATGGGAGAGAGGGCGCTGCGCGTGCTGGCCGTGGCAAGCAAGGCGCAGGCGACTCCGGAGAACGCGGAGCGGGGAATGACCTTTCTCGGTCTGATGGGGATGATCGATCCGCCACGCGCGGAGGCCGGAGCTGCGATCCAAACGTGCGAAAGCGCTGGCATTCGTGTCGTGATGATCACCGGAGACCATCCGATCACCGCCCGGGCGATCGCGCGTGAGCTTGGCATACTCAAGCAGGGCCGAGTCGTGACCGGCTTGGAACTCGAAGTGATGAGCGACGCTGCCTTCGACGACGATGTGGACGCCATCGATGTGTACGCGCGCGTCACACCGGCCCACAAGCTGCGGGTCGTCACGGCCCTGCAGAAGCAGGGGCACGTCGTCGCCATGACGGGCGACGGCGTGAACGACGCGCCCGCGTTGAAGAAGGCCGACATCGGCATCGCGATGGGAATCACTGGCACCGATGTGGCGAGAGAGGCCGCCGCCATGACGCTCACCGACGACAACTTCGCCTCGATAGTTGCCGCGGTAGAAGAGGGGCGCGGGATCTTCGGCAACATCAAGAAGTACCTGATGTTCCTGCTGTCGTCGAACGTGGGCGAGATCGGTTTGATGGCCGGGGCAACGCTGCTGGGACTGCCTTTGCCGCTGACCGCGGTGCAGATTCTGTACGTCAATCTGGCCACGGACGGCCTGCCGGCGCTGGCGCTCGCGGTCGACCCGCCCGAGCCCGATCTGATGCGCCGCCCGCCGCGCAATCCGCGGACCGGCATCTTCACGCGGCCGGTGGTCACACTGATGATGGTCGGCGGCGGATGGTCCGCCGCGATCAACGTCGGAATATTTGCCTGGGCGCTCGAGTCCGGCCGCAGCACCACTGAAGCGATGGCGATGACCTTCGTCTCTCTGGTCCTGATCCAGTTTCTGAAGGCGTACAACTTCCGATCCGACCGGACTTCGGTAGTGCATCGCCCGTTCGCCAATCGATGGCTGAATCTGGCCGTGTTCTGGGAACTCGTGCTGTTGATTCTGATCATCTATGTCCCCGTCTTGCAGAAGCCATTCGGCACGATCAGCCTGCAACCGATGGAATGGGCCATCTTGATCGGCGCTTCAGCTACGATCGTGCCGGTGCTCGAACTGGCGAAGTGGTTGGAGCGACGAGGCTGGTTCGGGGAGATGAGCTAGCGGTGCCGACCGGTTGATCAGCGGCCTTCGGTGTGTTTTGCACTTGGCGGCCCAACAACCGGTCGCAGCCGACGGCGCCCCGCGGCGGCTGATGCCGGATCGTTCGCCTGAGGGCAATGACGGCAGACGGCTGCGTCCAGATGGTGCCGTAAGGCTTTGTCCTGACCACGGGCACAGAATCTCGGGGAATTGCATGTGAGAAAAGGACAGAACATGAAGACATTCGTTGCCGTATTCTGCTTGTTGGGAATTGGAGTTGCTCCCATCGCGTCCGCGCAAAACGTGTTCGATCTGGAAGTGGGTTACGTCATCCCCGGCCATAATGACGTGGCCATCCCTGGGGATTCTGGCACCCGCTTTTCGCTGACCGACGATCTGGATGCCGATGAAACGGTAGCATTCAGGCTTCGCTACAGCCATGCATTTTCCGAGAAGCACTGGGTGGCCGTCCTCGTGGCACCACTGACGTTGCAGTCTGCTGGAACGCTGGACGAGAACGTCGATTTCGACGGGACGACCTTTCCGGAAGGAACACTTGTCGATGCCACATTTCGGTTTGATTCATACCGCCTGATCTATCGCTATGGATTTCACAAGTCGGACAGGTGGCAGTTCAGTCTTGGCGGGGCATTGAAAGTCCGCGACGCCGCAATCAAGCTAGAAGGCGGCGGGCTGGAATCGGAAAACAGCAATACCGGGGTCGTTCCGCTGCTGAGCTTCAACATCACCTGGGCGCCCACCGAGAGACTGCGCTTGCTAGCGGACGGGGAAGCGTTGGCCGCCCCGCAGGGTCGGGCTGAAGATGTCCTGTTTGCGGCGCAGTATGATGTAAACCAACGTCTGGCGCTCAAGACCGGATACCGCATACTCGAGGGCGGCGCGGATAACGATGAGGTATATACCTTCTCCCTTGTTCACTACTTCATCGTCGGGGCCGTGTTGTCATTTTGACAGGTATTGAACTGATAGCGCCTGCATTACTGGGATGCGAACAACGGCGCCCTGCCTACTCGGTGCCCGCTGCGGGCCCCGAGCGGCAGACGCCACATCGTTAGGCGAGGACATGGGAACTTCACATCTGCGGGCAGCGACCTTCAAGACGCTATGGGTGTGAAAGGACGCGCGAAGATAACGATTGCAGCCCTGGTAGCCGCGCTTGGAGTGGCGATTATTACAGCCTATGTGGTCTACTTGTGGTTGTGTCGCCGAGGGGTAGGGGAGTCGGAGACATCAGCTTCCCTCCCAGGAGACGACGTCGTTCTGAATTCCACCAGCGGCCACACGCTCGCTCTCTCCATCGCCGCGCCACCGTCGCAAGTCTGGCCATGGCTTGTTCAGATGGGCCAGGGCAGTACATTACTGTTGTCGAGCTTGAGCCGTCGAACTACCTGGTGTTCCGGCAGTTGCTGCCGAGCGGTGGCGTTGGTAGCTGGGCGTATGTCCTTCGACCGTCAGCCAATGACTCGACGCGCATCATCTTCCGGCGTCGCGGCAGTCGGCCTTCTCTCTTTGACCGGATCATGGTGCCAGGCTACTACTTCATGGACATGGGTATTCTCGGAGGCATCAAGGAAAGAGCCGAGATGCGATAGGAACGGCGAGTGACGCCCAACCGCGCGATGGAGCCGACGGCCGGCTCGCGGTGCTTGGGTGTGTGGCCGCGGCGGCGCGCCGTCCGCGGCTCATCGCGATCGTTAGCCCGACTTCATAATAGAGGGCCAATTCGGCCAGGAGATCCATGTGGCGCGCCAACTGAGAAGACACGGAGCGAGGGTCAAGATGTTGTTCTCGAACACCACCCCGGAGAATCTGGCCCAGAAGGCCGTCGCCAACATGAGTAGAAACGTGGACTTCGAGCGTATCCCCACAGACGGTGCTCAGAAGGCCGCTCAGTTCATCCGTGAACTCCTGGACGCGCGTGAGAAAGGGATGAATGCGCATGAAGGGAAGAAAAGGCGATGAGGACACACGTTCAATTCGTTTCTGACGCGTTCCCTTCGTATCCGGGAGAGGACGGAGAAATCAATCCGGGTATTTGGGGCAAGAAGCTTGCTGAATATCTTGTCTCTCGCCTTCCGGAGTATGGAATCACTCCGAAGGAGTTCCACACCGAAGACTGGGGATGGGAGATCCCAATAGAAAACGCTGAGGTTCCCATGTTCATTGGCTGTAGCAACCAGCTTGAGCCGGGTGGCAACCTCTTTCTCTGCTTCATCGACCCCTCGAAGCCCAAGGTTCGGAAGGGGTTGTTCAAATCCGTCGATGCAACAGAGCATATTGAACGGGTGGCCGATGCGTTAGACTCAATCTTGCGCAAGAATTCAGAGATTAGAGATCTCAGGTGGTGGGAAGAGAACGAGAAACAGTGCTCATAGCCAGGACGAGGTGAAACGATGAATCTGAGTGCAATCCAATCCGCGCTCTCTGAGGCGAAACTGGACGGTTGGCTGTTCTACGACCATCACGGCCGGGATCCGATCGCGTACCGCGTGCTCAAGCTCGACGTTCCGATGTGCACAAGGCGATGGTACTACCTGATCCCTGCCCAAGGTCAGCCAACGAAGCTCGTCCATCGCATCGAGCGAAGTCGTCTTGATGCTCTGCCGGGAACCGAGCTCCAGTATTCGTCCTGGCGTGAGCAGCGCGAGAGACTCCGCGAAATGCTGGCCGGCAAGACAAAGGTTGCGATGCAGTACTCTCAGATGAACGACATTCCCTACATAGGTCTTGTGGACGCAGGCACTGTCGAGCTGATAAAGAGCTTTGGGACTGAAATCGCCTCCTCCGCGGACCTGGTGCAGCTGTTTGAAGCGCGTTGGTCGCCCGAGACCCTGGCGCTTCATCTCGAAGCGGGCAAGGTAGTCCACGCTGCTGTAGATACGGCATTCAGAACGATCCGAGACGCCGTACGAACGCGCGGAGCAACCGGCGAGTACGACGTTCAACAGGAGATCCTCCGACTGTTCGAAGTCCACGATGTCGAGTCGGGTTCCTACGCGCCCATCGTGGCTGTGAATGTGAACTCCGCCGACGGGCACTATTCGCCGACGTTGAAGACCTCGCTGCCCATACGCGAGGGCGACTTTGTGCTGCTGGATGTTTGGGCGAAGCGAAAAGCTCCCGAAGCCGTCTATTTCGACATTACCTGGACGGGATACGTTGGTGAGACGGTTCCGGACCGGTACACGAAGATCTTCGATGTTGTTCGGGAGGCGCGCGACACGGCCGTCGAATTCGTACAGCAGGCTGTCCGCGCAGGCCGCGCTCTGCGGGGCTACGAGGTGGACGACGCCACGCGCGCCGTCATCACGCGCCGCGGATACGGTGAGTATTTCATCCACAGAACGGGGCATTCAATCGGCGAAGAGGTCCACGGCAACGGCGCCAACATTGACAACTTCGAGACGCGCGATGACCGCAAGATCATTCCTCGAACCTGTTTCTCTATTGAACCAGGAATCTATCTGCCTGAATTCGGCGTGCGAAGCGAAGTAAACGTCTATGTCGACGAAAAGGACGCCCGAGTGACCGGCCAGGTCCAGAAAGCCGTTGTCCCCATCCTGGCAGCGTAGGAACTTAGCGCGGCAAGACGGCCTTCCGGCCTCGCGGCTGTAACCAGCAAGAACGAAAAGAGCCTGGAGCGGAGAAGCCCAGGCTCTTTCTTGTTTCTGTTCGCTTCGCCGCGCTTCTGCAGGGCGCGGCGGCGCAGGAAGGGGGCGGTGTCTAGAACCGGAAGCTCGTCGTTATGAATATCCTGTCGGACGTCCTCTCCTCGGAGTAATCGACGTCCGAGCGGCTCGGCAGGGACTTCTCGTATCCTCCGTGCACCCAGGCGGCATCCACCGTGAACGCATCCTCCACCAGGAGTCCCGCGCCCAGTGTGAAGAACCTGCCGTCGCGGTCGATTGTGGCCTCCCACACCTGTCCGGGCGTCGAGTAGTCCTCCATGAACCTGAACGCAAGCGGCTCGGTGAAATACCCCGCCCTCACCCTGAGAGGCGCGTTCGGAACCGTGAACTCGGCTCCCAGCCGCAGCGAAGTCGTGGCCCTGTAGGCATACTCGTTGTCTATGCGGATGGGGCCCGCGTAATCGATCTGCTTCCAATCGGTGTACTTGGCGTCAAACGCCAGAATGAGTCCGGCCAGAGGGGCCGCCGACGCGCCGGCCGAGAAGGAGAGAGGAAGGGTGATCTCGTCCTCGAACACTATGTCGTCGGTGTAATAAATGTCGGCCACCCCGTCGCCGGTCATGTCGTAGGCTTCCTCGTAGTACTCGCTGCCGTCCAGCGTCAGGTACTGCGGGAAGTTGACCGTGAAGCCGACCCTCCCGGCGTTGCCTATCCTGGCCACAGTACCCACGCAGGCCGTCCAGCCGGTAATGTCGGCGTCGTCGTTCTGGAAATAGTAAGTGTTCGCCTCCTCATCGAGGGCGTTGACCCACGAGGCCCCGTATTCGTACGTCCTCTCCGAGCTGCCGCTCAGAAACGACACGCTTCCGCCCACGGACACTTCAGCCGAGACGTCGGTGCCCATGGCGACTGTCCAATTGGACAGTCCGCCCCTCTCGAACGCGGTCTCTTTCTCAAAGCCCTCCACAAGGCCGCCGAAATCCGGCCACAGGTAGGACGGGTTGTATCCTTCTCTCATGTAGTCGGAATCCAGGTTCTTTGTTCTGTTGTAGGCCACGCCTAACACCAGACTTCCTCTGTACGCCGGGAACGGATAGGCCAACGCCAGCGAGCTCAACTTGGTGCTGCCAAGCTGCGAAGTCGTCTTGCCGCCGTAGAAATCGGTCTGCCACTCGTCGCTCAGGTGCGAGAACCCCGCGGACACCTCGATTCTCCTCACGTGCCCGAGGGCGGCGGGGTTGTAGAAGGTGGCGGACACGTCGTCGCACACCGCCACGTAGGCCTGCCCCATGCCCATGGCCCGGGCGCCGACGCCGAAGTCGTACACGAGCGGGATGTCGGGCAGACTCTGAGACAGAGAAACCCGGGGGAAGACGCAGACAAACAGAATCGCCGCGGCCACGGCCAGCAGCCGGCCACTCGCCGCGGTCTTCTCATTGCATGAATCGAGACTAGCACAACGAAGTGCAGTCATTTGCTTCCTCCTCTTTGTCGGAAGTGCACTGCACGGGATCAGAGCCGTCTAGAACGCTACTTGTCCCAGAGGTGTCGCTTCTTCTCCGACTTCTTCTCTTCTTCCTTCGGCTTGGTTTCCTGGGAAGGCGTCTGCTTGCCGGACGTGCCCTGCGACGGTGTGCCCTGCGGCACCTTCATCGCAGGCGGGATGCTGATGTTGTCCGGCGGCCTGAGCGTGGGAGTAGTCCACATGTGTCTTCCTCCCGACTCTACCGGCGCGGACTCTCCTTGCCCTCCGTAGTACCAGTAGTCGTTATACCACCAGGGTCTGCTGTAGTAGTCGTACCAACCGTACGGGTAGTAGGTGCCGTAGTAGTTGGCACCGTACCAGTAAGGATCCTGGTGATAGAACCACGTCGCGTCATGACAATCGCCGCAGCTCTTGCGGTTCTGGTACTCGTCCACAAGCACTGCGCCCTCTGGGTGCTTGAGCACCGTGTAGCAACCGCCCACAAACAGGGTGGAAGCCAGAAGAAGCAGGAGCAGGCAGATTCTTAACCTCATGTAACCACTCCCTTTCTACTTCTACCGACAGGGCACAAGGTCTATGACAGTAGAATAGCCGATTCGGCCCTCGAAGTCAACGCTGTCGGCCGGCATCGCACGCCGGCACTGGCGCTGTCGGCCGGCATCGCACGCCGGCGCCGGCGTTGTCGGTCGGCTTCGCGCGCCGGCACCAGCCCCGCCGGCACCGGCCTCACCGGACCGCGCCGAGCCCACGGCCCGACTCCTCAAGTAGTCTAACACTTCACCTGGTGCGGAGTTCCAGCGTTGTATGCTAGAATGCCCTTAATGTCTTTTCTTTGCCGCGTGTGAGACCCGACGGCCGCTCAACGTGCCGCGGCAGGCGGTCTTCTACGAGAGGAGGGTAATTCCAATGCCGACGAGGCCACGTAAGTCAGCGGCGCCAGGAATGGTGCGGTCTGCTTCCCGCTTGTCTGCGGACCGGCTTCTCTGTCTGCGCGCGTTTCTCCTTCTGTGCCTTTGTGTCAGTGTCCTCTCGGGTCCGCTGGCGCCTCCGGGCGCCGCCGCTGCCGTCGGGCCGTCCCAGCCCGGGGTCAGTGCGCCCGGTGCGCCGCGCGTGGACCTGCCCATCGCCCCGTGGTTGCTGCTCGGACCAGTGGGCGTCAGGCTGCCCGCGTTCTCGGACACCGCGGCCCTTGCCAGAAGAGCCGAACGCGTACTCGGCACTGACTACCTGGACTTCGAAAAGACCCTGCCGTCTGATGGGGACAGGATGCCGTGGCAGCCCGGCAGGCTGCTCGCGTGGACAAGAGTCGAGGCCCGGGACAGCGTCGTGGTCGTCTCGGCTCCCGGCGCCATCGCATCCCTCGACACCGTTCTGGTTCACGTGGCCCATCTGGCCTGCTATCTCGACAGCCCCCGCTGGCAGAAACTCGAGCTGGTGCTAAAGACGCGGCAGCGCGCCGCAGTTTACGTGGACGGGCAGCTCATCAAGCGAAAGGACCGTCCGACCCGCGAGAAAGACGCACCCGAAGAGTTCTCCTGTGAGCTCACACTCACGCGGGATAAGCATCTGCTGATGGTCAAGACGGTGTTCGACGGCCGCGACTCGCTGGCAGCGTGGTCAGTGACGCCGCTACTCAGAATCAAGGAAGACGCGCGGCCGTTTGCACCCGCTCCGTCACTCTCAGCGGCCCGCCGGCTTTCCATGGACGACCTCATGAAGATGAAATCGGTGCGGGATGCGACACTGTCGCCAGACGGCCGGCTTGCGGCGCTGGTCGTGAGCCAGCCGGACTTGAAGCGAAACGAGTACGTGTCGCATCTCCTGGTGCTCGATACGAAGACGGGTGCGGAAGTGCACGCTCTCAAGACTAACGGTGACGTGTCCGGCCCGGAATGGGCTCCTGACAGTCGCCGGTTGGCATTCATCGGCTACGGCGCCGGAGCAGGGGCCGAGAGCGACCGCGAGGGTGACGGCCGCGGCGGCGCCGACCTCTGGCTTCTGGACATGGCCACGCGCGACATGGAGAAGCTCATTTCCCAGGAGAAGGGTCTCTCCGGAGTGTCCTGGTCGCCGGACGGAGAGTACGTTTACTACACGGCCTGGCAGCCCGACGAGAAGTCAGGGGACAGCGCCGGAGAAAAGGCCTGGGCAGGGTCGAACAAGAGAAAGCCCTACGAGAAACTGGAAGAGCTCTACGAAAGGTGGGACTACTGGAAGCACAAATCCCACATATTCGTGCTGTCTCTGGCCAGCAGGACCAAGGTGCAGCTCACGACCGGCGAGTTCACCGTTGGCCGCTACGAGCTCTCACCGGACGGCAGGGCGATCGCGTTCCTGCGCTCCGTGCCCGTCAAGGGCCGTCCGTTCTTCGAGACGGAGCTCTGGCGGCTCGACACGCACACGCTCGCCATCGACACGCTCATGAGCGAGCGGTTGGAGATGGGCCCGTTCGCGTGGTCGCCGGATTCCAGGGCCATCGCGCTCATAGGCGAGTCCAGCGTGGCCACGCCGGAGGATACTCACAACAGGTATCAGCAGTCGCTGTACCTCCTGCACTTAGGGTCGCGCAAGCTGCAGAAGCTGACCGAGGGGTTCGTTCCGAACGTGGGCGTTGACCTTTATGGAGGCGAGGCAGGCAGGAAGTCGGTGTGGTGGGGGACGTCGGGCGAGATCTTCTTCATCGGCACGGACCGGAGCCGGGTCCGGCTGTACAGCATGGACGCGGGTGCAGGTGGCAGGGAAAACGGCCCCTACGGAGCCGGTCGCCCCGCCGGAATACGCGAGACTGCTCTTCCCGAGCCGGTCTGCTCGTATTTCGACGTTTCTGCTGACAGAAAGCTCCTGCTCTGCGCTGGGACTTCACTCGAGACCAGCCAGAAGGTGTACGTGACGGACCTTCGCAAGGGAACCGCCCGTAAGCTCCTCGAGCCTGCCGAGGACGTGATGAAACGCGTCCAGACCGCCGGGGTGGCGCGACAGGATTTCGTCGACAGTGACGGCGTCAAGATAGACGGGTGGCTGTACTATCCGCCCGGGTTCGACTCCACCAGGACCTATCCGCTGATCGTCTACTACTACGGCGGGGTTGTGCCCATGGGCGACTACTTCAACGGGTCGGCTCACTGGCTGGCGGGTCAGGAGTACTTCGTCTACGTCCTCACGCCCAGGGGGGCCACGGGCTACGGGCAGCCTTTTGCCGACGCCCACGTCAACGACTGGGGAGGACTGTCGGCCGAGGACGTAGTAGAAGGAATGGGCAAGGTTCTGACCTCACACAGGTTTCTGGACAGGAACAGGTTGGGGTGCTACGGCGGCAGTTACGGCGGGTTCATGACGATGTCACTGCTGACGCAGACCGACATGTTTAAGGCCGGTGTTTCCTGGTACGGCATAAGCAACATCGCGAGCTACTGGGGTGCGGGCTGGTGGGGGTATCTCTACAACGACGTGGCCGCCGCCTTGAGCTACCCCTGGAATCGGCCCGACGTATACGCCGAGAAGTCGCCGCTTTTCCACGCGGATAAGCTGAAGGGCGCACTGCTCCTGATGCACGGCCTGGACGACATCAACGTGCCGGCCCTGGAATCGGACCAGATGTTCACGGCGCTCAAGGTCCTGGACAAAGACGTGGTTTATGTAAGGTGGGAGGGCGAGGGCCACGGCATAAGGGGCACGCCCCAGAACTCGAGGGACGGCAGGCTGATGATGCTGGAGTGGTTTGACAAGCACCTGAAGGGGGAGCCGGGGGCCTGGGACGAGCGGTGGAAGGACAAGGCCGAGGAATAGGGACGCTGCCGGGGTGGTGTCCGGTGCAGGGGCTGGCGGCCGCTGCAGTGTCCGGGTGGCTGTGGGGTGGGGGCTAGGATGGCACAAAATCCTTGAAATCCGGCTTGCTTCCTGGTATGATATCAGCGGGTTAGTGTAGGTGGATTTCATCCCGCTGGCCCTGTCGCGCACCCGGCGCCCGGAAAGCGCTCGGGGCGGCAACGTGCTATTTTTCAGACATTTCTGGAACTGCCCCGAGACTGGTGGTGTATCTACTCACGGGGTTGGCTCAGAACGTTTGGAGTCAAGCGCATGAGCGACCTGGAAAACCTGGAAACCAGGACAGATGAAGAGCTAATGAACCTCTGCGTCGAGGGCTCGGAAGAGGCCTTGCGCGAGCTCATGCGGCGGTTTCATCCTCGCATCGTGAACGTTGTGTACCGTTACATCAACGACCCGGTGCGCGCGGAAGAGATCGCCCAGGAGGTCTTCGTCAGGGTCTACGTGCACAGGGAGAGATACAGAAGGACGGCGCGCTTCTCGACCTGGATCTTCACGATAGCACTCAACCTGACGAAGAACGAGATTCGACATCGAGTCCGTCATTCCAGAGTGATGAGTCTGGACGCTCTGACTGAGATGGGGAGCAGTGTGGGATTCTTCCTGAGAGAACGCGGCAAGGGGCCGGACGAGAAGGTGGAGGAGAGAGAGCTCCAGGAAATAGTGAACAAGGCTATAGTGGAGCTCCCGCCGAAGTACAGGGACGCCGTCGTGCTCAGGGACCTCGAGGGGCTATCGTACGAAGAAGTGAGCGACATCCTGTCGATACCCGGTGGAACCGTGCGCTCCAGGATAAACCGTGGTCGACTGATCTTGAAGAAGAAGCTCGAACCATACGTGAGTTTGTCATGAAATGCAACGCTGCCCAGGATCTCTTCTCTGCCGCCTTCGACGGCGAGCTTAGTGTAGCCGAAGAGAGAGAGCTCAAAGCGCATCTCTCTTCGTGTCCAGCCTGCTCTCGCGAGTTCGCGCTTTTCTCCAAGAGCGTGAGGCTTGTGAACTCTCTTCCAAGGCCGTCTGCGAACCCCTTCTTCGAGCAGAAGGTGCTGCGCGAGCTGAGGACCAGAGAGGTTCCTTCCACCAGAGCGTGGGGTCCTCTCCTGAGTCCGAAGCCCGCCCTTGCCTTCGCCGTCGCGACAGTGCTCCTGGCCCTGTTCGTGGTGCTGCCGCAGAATCAGCCTGTCTCGGAGAGCGAATTCGCGATGAACGAGCTAGAGCTCGTTACGCCCGGGGATCAGCCGGTCGAGTCGCCCGCCGCATCAGAAATGATCAGTGCTCCGGTTGGCTCAATTGAAACGGACAAGCGCGCCGATGCCGGCGGTTCAGTGTGGGCATCGCAGACGCTGCTCGCGTCCTCGAGCCCCGAAGCCGGTGACGCCAGTCTGAACGCGGCGGTGCGCACCGACGGAGGTCCGATCGAGGTTGAGTTTGTGCTGGATCCCTTCCTCCTGGAAGGAGCGGAAGTACGGAGGGTTGAGGCAAGCAACGCGTCGTCCGCAGAGGACGAAGTTGTCTCGATGACCTTCTAGGCCGCGATGAGGGGCTACGTGGCTCGCAATTGTTACAGCTTCACCACTGTGTCCTTCTGTCGCCCTGCGTCCCGGGCCCCAAGACGCCCGCGGAACTGGGGACGCCTCGCTGGATTCTGTTTTCTTCCGGTGCTCATCACTGTTCTGCTCGCGCCCGGCGCGGCACTGGCCGGAAACACGCTCTCCTCGCTGGAGGAGGAACTCGCGCAGCTCGTTCAGAACGTAAAGCCATCCATCGTCACGGTTTCATCCCAGTACGACGTGAAGAAAGCCAGCGCCTTTACCTGGTCGCTGGGCAGACTCCTTGTGGAGCCGGGGCAGGGGACTGCCAGGGTCAGCGTGGGCTCGGGCATAGTGTTCGCGGAAGAGATAATAGTGACCTCCGGCAGCGTCGTGAGGGCGTCCGGCGAGGTCACGGTCGCGTTCGAAGACGGGCGCAGCTATCAGGCCCGCGTGTTGGGCGTGGACAGGAACGCGAACGTCTGCGTGCTCAGAGTGACGGGCTTGAAGGCGAGACCCATACCACTGGGCAACTCGAGGTCCATCAAGGTGGGTTCGCTCGTCGTGCTGATGGGCAATTCGTTCGGCAAACTGCCGACGGTGGCGTTGGGTACAGTGAGCGGACGGCAGAAGGTCGCGAGGACCCACGGCAAGTGGGAGATAATCCAGTTGAGCGGCCCGGTGCATCCGGGCAACAGCGGCGGTGCGGTCCTGAACACAAAGGGTGAGCTGGTGGCCATGGTCATGGGCCGTCTGGCGGGTGAGACGAAGTCCGGGTTCATGAGAGGCCCGGCCGAGATCGGCCAGCAGGTCGACGCCCTGACCGGCGGTTCGGGCAACGTGGGCCTGGCGCTGCCGGCGGAAGAAGTGCGGAACGTGGTGGAGGGACTTCTCCGGAACGGCCGCATCTCTGAGGGCTACCTCGGAGTAAGAGTCCAGTCCTACCAGGGTGGCGGTGCCATCACCAGAATCGGGCTTTCGTCAGCTCCCGGAGTCGAGATCTCCGAGGTTCTTCTGGGAAGCCCTGCCCAGAAGGCGGGCTTAAGGAACGGAGACGTTCTTAGCGAGTTTGACGGCGAGCCCGTTGTTGAAGCCGCCCAACTTTCGCAGATGGTCGGCGCCACCAGGCCGGGCGACAGAGTCAAAGTGTCCTTCTGGCGCGGCGCCCGCAGGATGACCGCCACTGTCCAGATCAACGCAGCCGGTCCCTCGCAGAACGGACCAGCCCCAGCCGCGAACCCCTCTCGTGCGACCCCCAACACCGAGCGAGTCCTCTCAACTGAGAATTGACCCGACTGCCGTCCTGAGCCTATCATAACGCCGCAGATTCCTATCCGGCACGGTCTTCGATTTCTCCCGGGGTTACGCATTGCGTGCGCGGAAAACGCGCGACGGTGAATCATGAAAAAACTCCCTGTGGTACCGGTCATTCTCCTGACAACCTTCCTTCTGGTGCCATGCGGCTGCTCGCAGAGGAAACTCCCGGCCCTGGGTCCGTCGAACCTGCTCACGATTGTGACAAACCTGGACCCGGGGGACCCGGCAATCCTGGCGGTCAAGGCGGCATTCGCCAGGCCGGTTACCAGCGTGGAGCAGGAGAGCATGTACGGCTTCGAGGTGCACGGCCCGGGAGGGCTTGCCGGGCAGCGGGACGCCAGAAACCTTGTCCTCGTTGCCGACCTCGGCAGGCGGGACGCCGTGTCCAGAAAAGTCCGCGAAGTCCTCGGCAAGGAGCGCACTGCCCGACTGCAGGAACGGGCCGGCTGGACGGTGCTCCCGAACGTCGAGGCGCTCGGTCAGACCCTGGTCGTGGTGGCGGGCGGCGACGGGAGAGGCATCCTGCGGCTCCTGGAGGTGGAGGGAGGGGAGCTCTATGCTCGGGCCGACAGCATGGTCACCCGGAGGACCGGGGACATCGTCTACATGAACGGCGAAGAACGGGCCATGGGCCGCTACCTGGAGTCCACGTACGGGTGGACTGTCAGGATTCCCAAGGGATTCAAGACGGCTGAGGACCGGAAGAACGGGGTCGTTAAGCTGGTCAGCGCGGACTCACAGCAGCCGACCAGGCTCCTTCTGGCCTATTGGACGCCGAGCCGGGCGGTTACCCCCGACCCCGAATACTGCCGCAAGCTCAGGGCCAGATTGGCCTGGCTGTACTACGACGAGGACAGGGTAGACCCTGGTTCGACGGCCGTGTCCGAGGTCACGTTCCAGGGTAGGAAGGCGCTCAGGATAGAGGGCATCTGGCAGAACGATAAGCACCTCATAGGCGGCCCCTTTTTCACCCTCTGCTTCGTCGACGGAGGACGGCTCTATCTACTTGATGGTGTTGTGTTTGCGCCGGGTATGGACAAGTCACCGTGGCTGCGCCAACTGGAAGCCGTGATGCACACATTCAAAGACAGCCGGAAGGCAGGCGGGACCGGGTGAGGCGCGCCTTTTGTGTTGACAGCAATCTTGCCCTCTGGTAGTTTGCGATGCCGAGGGCTGTATCCGCAATCGTGCTATTAGGATGTAAATATGACACTTATAATTGAGAATTCAGGCGAAAGAGCAGGCATAGAGGACCTCTGGGAGCGATACGGCTCCACCCCCGAGTCGACCGAATTCATGACTCTGGCAGAACAGCTCAGGCGCAGGGGGTGCCAGGGAGAGGCGGTGGACATCTGTGCCCGTGCAAAGGCCAGTTATCCCCAGTACGTGAGCTGCAGGGTGCTCCTGGGCCGCTGTCTGATGGAGCTGGGTCTCAGGGATGAGGCCCTGAGGGAGCTTGAAGAGGTCTTGGAGCTGGACAGGGAGAATGCCTTTTCACTTCAGGTGATGGCAGAGCTGAGGATGGCCCAGGGAAACCTCTCGGAAGCCGCCAACTACTACCGCGCCCTGGTCCGGATCAACCCTTCCGACCTGGACATGCAGCAGAAGCTGGCCCAGGCCGTCCGGGCTCTGGAGCCGGCCAACCACGACGCGAGCCTGCCGGTGGGGCAGGAGGCGGCTGTCCGGTCCTGCTTGAAGCCGGCACCGCGGCCCGAGACTCGTCCTGCTCTCCTGGGCATCGAGGCAGCCGTGGAAAAGGCGCTGGAGGAGCTCCAAAGGCCGGAGACCCTTGTGCCTGCCTGGCACATGGAAGACCGGGCCGCCGGAGTCTCGGCTGGTGCGCGACTCACCGGGGCGACGAGCCCGCGACCTTCTGCCTCGGCAGGGAGAGCCCTGACACAGAGGGCCCAGGCGCACTGTGCCCGCGCGCACAAACCCCCCGCGCAGACCCGGAAACCTTGCCGCGCGCCCGTCCAGTTCTTCGATTACTCGAACCGCCGTTCTGATTTCTCGATGTTCTCTGAGTGGGTAGAGCGAGAGAGAGGAGGGGCTCGGAAGTAAGCCGGGCAGAGCGCATGGCTGACACCAGTGATTTCAGAAACGGCATGGTTCTCGACTACGAGGGCTCGTACTACCAGATAGTCGAGTTCCAGCACGTCAAACCCGGCAAGGGCGGGGCCTTTGTCCGCACCAAGCTCAAGAACGTAAAGACTGGGAGCGTCATCGACAGGACTTTCCGGGCCGGCGAAAAGCTGGCCGAGGCCAGGCTGGAGAGGACTCAGTTCCAGTACCTCTACAGCGACGGCAGCTCGTACCATTTCATGAACACAGAGACGTTCGACCAGATGGCAATTCCGGCGGAGCGCGTGGAGCCCGAGAAAGGATACTTGAAGGAAAACCTCAAGGTGGTCATGCTCATGAACGGAGACGAGCCTATTTCTCTGGAGGTTCCGACGTTCGTTGGGCTCTCCGTTCGCACCACCGACCCCGGGTTCCGGGGTGACACTGCGTCCGGCGGTTCGAAGCCCGCCACACTCGAGACAGGTCTTGTAGTCCAGGTACCGCTTTTCATACAGGTCGGCGACGTTCTCAAGATTGACACCAGGACCGGCCAGTACGTGGAGAGGATGGCCTGACCAGGACTCCGGCCGATTCAAGCCGGTGAAGAGCGCGGCGAAGCAGTCCGGGAGGAATGTCCTATGAAGCTTGAGCAAATAAAAGAGCTCATCCGACTTCTGGAGGAGAGCGGGGTCGAAGAGATCGAGGTCTCAAGCTGGGGCCGCCGCGTTCGGGTTTCCAAGTCGGGCAATTCAAACTTCCACGGCGCCGCGCAGCCTGCGCTTCTCCCTGAAGCAGCTCCGTCGACCAGGGAGCCTGCCGCGGCCGACGCGAGGCCCGCCGAGGCCCCGAAGAACGGCAAGCAGATGAAGGAGATCAAGTCTCCGATGGTCGGCACCTTCTACAGGGCGCCGGCGCCCGGCGCGCCGTCGTTCGTGGAGATGAACGCCGACGTGGACGTGGGCCAGACAGTGTGCATAATCGAAGCCATGAAGCTCATGAACGAGATCCAGTCCGAGGCCAGGGGCAGGATAGCCCGGATACTGGTGGAAAACGCCAGTCCCGTGGAATACGGGCAGACTCTGTTTCTGGTTGAACCCTACTGACCCCCGGGAGAACCCCGATGAACGTAATCAGCATTCTGGAGAAGATGGTGCAGACGAACGCGTCCGACCTTCACCTCAAAGTGGGCGCTCCGCCCGTGCTGAGGGTGGACGGGCTGCTCCAGCCGCTGGACATGCCTCCTCCCAACCAGGAGGAGCTGGTCAAGGTGGCTGACCAGATTCTCACTCCCAGGCAGAAGAAGATATTCGACGACAGCAGGGAAGTGGACTTCGGGTTTGGAGTCCCGGGCCTGAGTCGATTTCGGTGCAACTTCTACGTGCAGCGGGGCACCATCTCCATGGTTTTCAGGCGAATCCCGTTCAGCGTGCCCGGGTTCGACGAGCTCAGCTTGCCGCCGGCCATAAAGGACCTGGCCTCGAGCCCCAGGGGCCTCATCCTCGTGACCGGTACCGTGGGCAGCGGCAAGTCCACCACGCTGGCCGCGATGATACAGCATATGAACCAGAACTCGCGGAAGAGCATCATTACCATAGAAGACCCGGTGGAGTTCCTGCTCAGGGACGACAAGAGCATCATCAGCCAGAGAGAAGTCGGCATGGACACGCTCAGCTTCCAGGAGGGCCTGAAGCACGTACTCAGGCAGGACCCGGACGTCATCCTCATCGGAGAGATAAGGGACGTGGAGACGATGCAGATCGCCCTCATGGCCGCGGACACCGGCCACCTGGTCCTGAGCACGCTCCACACGACCGATTCGGCCCAGACCGTGAACCGCGTCATATCCTTCTTCCCGCCGCATCAGCATGAGGAAGTCAGGTTCATGCTGGCCGCCACGCTGCGCGCCGTCATCTCGATGCGCCTCCTGCCCAAGGCCAGCGGGAAGGGAAGGGTGCCGGCCGCCGAGATCATGGTCTGTACCGCCGCCATCAAGGACTACATCACCGACCCCGGCAAGACGCAGTCCATCCGCATAGCCGTCCAGGAAGGTGTCAACCAGTACGGGATGCAGACGTTCGACCAGTCAATAATGCGACTGTATAAACAGGAGCAGGTCACGCTCGAAGATGCCCTCAAGCACTGCTCCAACCCTTCCGAGTTCAGTCTCAGGGTGAAGGGCATCGAGGCGACCTCCGACAAGACCTGGGAGCTTTTCGAAAGCGGAGGTGCGAAGCTCTAGCCCGCCTGTATGTTCAAGAGGGTATTGATCGCAAATCGCGGTGAGATCGCGCTCCGCGTCATCCGTGCCTGCCAGGAGCTCGGCATCGAGACAGTCGCCGTCTACTCGGAGGCCGACGCCGATTCCCTGCACGTCAGACTGGCCGACGAATCGGTCTGCATCGGCCCGCCCCAGAGTTCAGAGAGCTATCTCAACATCCCCAGAATCATCAGCGCCGCGGAAATAACCGACTCGGACGCCATACATCCGGGTTACGGCTTTCTGGCCGAGAGCACCGAGTTCGCCGAGATATGCGAGTCGAGCAAGCTCAAGTTCATAGGGCCCACGTCGGCCCAGATAAAGAAGATGGGCGACAAGGCGGTCGCACGGACCAGCATGGCCGAGGCGGGCCTGCCGATCGTTCCCGGGAGCCGCGGCGCGGCCGCAAGCGTGGCTGAGGCCGAGGCCGTTGCCGACGAGATAGGGTATCCGGTCCTCGTCAAGGCGGTCGGTGGAGGTGGAGGAAGAGGGATGCGTGTCGTCACAAGCAAGGAGAGCTTCGCCAACAGTTTTCTGATGTGCAAGGCGGAGGCGGAGGCGGCGTTCGGCAACCCGGAGCTGTACGTTGAGAAGTGCATCGAAAGGCCCAGACACGTAGAAATACAGATCCTGGGCGATTCGCACGGAAACGTGGTGCACCTGTTCGAGAGGGACTGCTCGCTCCAGCGAAGGCACCAGAAGCTGGTGGAGGAGTCGCCGTCCCCCATCGTGACCCCCGAGCTGCGGAAGGCCATGTGTGATATGGCCGTCAAGGGCGCCAAGAAAATCGGCTACGAGAGCTCCGGCACGATAGAGTTCCTGGTGGACCAGGAGCTCAATTTCTACTTCATGGAGATGAACACCCGGATCCAGGTCGAGCACACGGTAACCGAGATGGTCACGCGTCTGGACCTGGTCAAGGAGCAGATACGCATCGCCTCCGGCGAGAAGCTGGGGTTCAGGCAGGAGGACATCCATCTGAACGGCCACGCGCTGGAGTGCAGGATAAACGCCGAGGACGTGGAAGCCGGGTTCAGGCCGTGCCCGGGGAACATCACGTACGTTCATCTGCCCGGCGGGCCCGGGATAAGGGTGGACACACACATATACCAGGGGTACTCGATCCCGCCGTACTACGACTCGCTCATCGCCAAGATCATCGCGCACGGCAGGGACAGGACAGAGGCGCTTCAGAGAATGAAAAGGGCCCTCAGAGAGTGTATTATTGAGGGCGTCAAGACCACGATTCCTTTCCACCAGGACCTGCTTTCGCACGAAGTGGTCGTGAACGGAAAAGCGGACACGACCTTCGTGGAGCGTCTGAACGTAAGGGAGGGTCCGAAGTAGGGCGGACCGCCATGAAACTGGACTGCTATCTCACACCTTCAGAAGTGACCGAAGCCGTCCTCAAGGGCAGAGTGGTCGTCATAATAGACGTCCTGAGGTCATGCACCACCATCGCCTACGCGCTTTTGAACGGAGCCGAGAAGATAATACCGGCGGGCACGGTAGAGGCCGCCACCAAGCTCATGTCGTCGCTGGACAGAGCGAGCACGCTGCTGTGCGGAGAGAGGGACGGCAAGAAGGTGAGCGGGTTCGACCTCGGGAACTCGCCGCTGGAATACACGCGCGAGGCCGTGGCCGGGAAGACGCTCGTGTTCGCGAGCACCAACGGCACCAAGCTCATGTCCAGGGGCATAAAGGCCGAGGAGCAGCTGGTCTGCTCCTTCGTGAACGTGGGCCAAGTGATTGCGAGGTTGGGATCGCAGGGCGTCCAGCCGGTGATCCTCTGCTCGGGGACGAGCGGGAAGTTCTCCATGGAGGACTCCGTCTGCGCCGGGATGGTCGCGCACGGCCTGATGAAAGCCTCCCCGGATGTCTGGGAGCTCAACGACGGAGCGAAGGCTGCCGTGGCCCTGCACGAGAAGTGGGGAAACGACATCTACGGCGTGGTCTCCGGCTCCTCCCACGGAAAATATCTTCTGGAGCTGGGGTTCGGCCTGGACCTTGAGGTGTGTGCCCGCGTGGACTCGGTCCCCGTGCTCTGCGTCCTGAAGGAAGGTAGGATCACGGTCTCGCACTGACTCTGGCCCGCCCAGGAATCGACCGTCCTCTTGGCCCTTCTTGCGCTCAGGACGAGGGCAAGATCATCCTCTGCAACCTCGGCAAGAGCACCCGGCCGAGCGGGAAGGCCAACAAGCAGCTGGCGACCATTCTTATTCACCAGATAATCCAAGCCGCCAGAACGAGACGCGGCGACCCATCAACTCTGCAACCGTTCTACCTTTACGTTGACGAGTTTGGAGAGGTAGTGTGCAAAGACCTCGCGAAGGGCGTGGATACACTACGTGAGTTCGGAGTGCCGCTCATCCTGGCCAATCAGCGATTTGGCCAGCTTCGTCAGGACCTGGGGAAGACTTGTTTAGCGCTGTCATGGCGAACACACTCTGGAAGGCCGCCTTCAACATCTGGTCAGAGGACTCCGACGCGATGGTCGACGAGCTCTTCACCAGACAGATTCATGGGGACAATGTAAAGTACCAGGGCTACCACACACTACTGTTACCCCCACTGAACCGCCCCAGGTTCTCCGGAGGCTTGGTTAGTTGACTCCTGCCACTGTTGCCTCTTCTCCCCGACGACGATAGTACGCCTCCTCATACTCCGCCGGTGGCAAGTACCCGATCGGCTCCAAGAGCCGCCTGTTGTTGAACCAATCCACCCACTCCAGAGTCGCGAACTCGACGGCTTCGAGGTGCCGCCACGGCCCACGCGGACGAATCACCTCAGTCTTGTAGAGCCCAATCACGGACTCTGCCAGAGCATTGTCGTAGGAGTCGCCGTTGCTTCCCACCGAAGGCTCGATCCCAGCTTCGGCCAGGCGCTCAGTGTAACGGATGGACAGATACTGCACTCCCCGGTCGCTGTGGTGCACGAGATCGTCGGTGTCCGGCCTCGCATAGATCGCCTGCTCCAGAGCGTCCAGGGCCAGGTCCGTCCGAAGCGAGCCCGACGCTCGCCAACCCACTATCGCACGCGAGTAAGCATCGATCACAAACGCGATGTACACAAACCCACGCCACGTTGCAACGTAGGTCAGGTCCGCCACCCACAACTGATTAGGACGAGCCACAGTGAAGTCGCGATTGACCAGGTCAGCCGGCCGCACTACCGCTTCATCCGGAACCGTAGTTCTGAACCTCTTGCCCCGCACTGCGCCCGCAAGGCCCAGGTCGCCCATCAACCGCTCCACTGTGCACCGCGCAACGGCAGAGCCTTCGCGCCCCAGCTGCCGCCATACCTTGCGTACTCCGTAGACCCGCTGGTTCTCTTCCCATACCCGCCTGATCTCCTCCCGGAGCACCGCATCACGTTTAGCCCGTGGCGGCAGTCGAGAAGGATCCACCTCCCGAACCTTGTGCTCGTAGTACGTCGACGGGGCGACCGGCAGCACAGCGCAGATCGGCTCGACCGCATACTCACCCCGATGAGCGTCTATGAACGACACCATCACTTCGCTCTGCGGTCGAGCTCCGCCTGCGCGAAAAAAGCCGAAGCCTTGCGCAATATCTCGTGAGCTCGCCTCAGCTCCCGGTCCTCTCGCTCAAGCTCCCGCAAACGCGCCCGCTCGTCGGTCGTCAGACCAGGCCCAATCCCACGGTCCCGCTCAGCCTGCTGCACCCACTTACGCAACGTCTCCGCTGTGCACCCAAACTTCTCCGCAGTCGAACATATAGCAGCCCAACGAGAAGTGTGCTCCCCGACGTGCTCCAAAACCATCCGAACCGCCCGCTCTCTTACCTCTGGAGAAAACCTGTTTGTTGTACCCATGACTCCTAATCCTCTCACGAATCGGAGTCTCCGGCAATCCCGGGGTGGTTCACCTAGGGGACCGCTCAACCCGATATGGCCAATGCCCTTGGGCCAATGTCCCAGACGGAGTATCACAATATGCCCACAATCATGACTTTGTAAGTTTTTTGACTTGACGGGGGAATAGCACAGGAGTACAATAACCCATAGGTAGGAGTCGTTCTTTCTAATCATGTCATGGCTTTTGGGCGTATGCCATGAGGGACTCTAGTAGTCTAGCGTCCCGTACGGCTATGTTGTCAAGCCGACCACCACACCATCACTTGAATCCACGATAGCCGTAGCTGTATGCCCGGTGTTCTTTCGAATATCGGGCTTCTCGATTTCAAGAGACACGTTCGTTTCACTACTCCCTGGAGGTGAAGCGATGAAACAGATGTTTCTCACTTGCTTGGGTTTGCTTCTTGTGATTCTGATCTGTTACCCACCGCTGGCCGCCGCTGCGACATTCTCGCGCCTCACGTTCCAGCCCACTTCTACCGAGAGGTACCCCTCCTGGTCCCCCGACGGCACCACGATTGCGTTTAGTAGTGACAGCGTGCCTTCGGGCATTTGGACTATCCCCGCTTCTGGCGGTCTCCCGACCCACATCGCTTTGGTTCCGGATGGCGGTGGTTATCCCTCCTGGTCCCCCGATGGTTTCCAGGTCGCGTTCACCCAGGGAAGTGAGATCTGGAAGGGCCCCAGTGCTGGTGGCACAGCAGTTCAACTTACGTTCATGCGGCCCGCGATGACCTCGTGGGATCCAAGTTGGTCTCCAAATGGCTCAACTATTGCATTCTCTTCGTCTGATGATTTCGCGCCCTACATTTGGAAGGTGCCCGCATCAGGCGGTACTCCAGTAGTCGTCAACGTGGGTCTGATAGCTCCGTCCTGGTCCCCGGACGGGAGCCGGATTGCGTGCGAAAAGTGGACTGGCAGCGGGTTCAGGATAGTTCATGTGGCCCCAGACGGCACTGACGAACAAGTGGTCACTGCGGGTCCGCATGAGTATGATCCGACTTGGTCCCCGAATGGCGAGTGGATAGCCTTTTCCTCAGACCGGGGAGGCACGTTTGACATTTGGCTCGTGTTGCCGTCGGCTGGAACGCTTGTGCAGATAACAAGCGCCGCCGGCCAGGAACGTTACCCCTCCTGGTCCCCCGACGGCACCAAGATCGTATTTAGTGCAGATTGGACGGGAAATGAAGAACTTTGGATCGCCTCTAGTCCATTCGGTCCCACCGCGGTGGAGCAGACCACTTGGGGCAAGCTAAAGACCCTTTTCAGATAGGCGACTCAACCATCGGCCGGTAGCGGCTCGCAATACCCGTTTACGGCGCTGTCCGTGCACCACCCTGTTCGAACGCCCAGGTCCTTACCGTGGTAGTAAAAAGCCTCCAGAAGGACAGACTGCAGTTTCCCGGGGGTGTCCGCTCGACTTTAACGTCAACAGC
>CAZMZP010000028.1:0-4477 GCA_964570935.1 uncultured bacterium | reverse complement strand
TTGACGTTCATCACCCTCGAGTAGAACTTCCACTGCTCGGACAGGTTCACACTCATCTCGAAGCCGTACGCCTCGAGCTGGTGTCGCGCGTTGATGTCCTTTACCCGAAGCTGAGTCTTGATTCTAGCCAGGCGGTTCTCGCCCGCCACCTCGAAGAAGAAGTTGGGAAAGGTGCCGATGTTGTCCTTGTAGTGACGGTACTCGGCCTTGGCGGTGAAGCCCCTCACGAACTCGACGTACACTTCGGCCAGGTTCTGCTCCCTCTCCCACAACCGCCCCCTTGAATCGGTGTACCTGAAGGCCCGGTAGTCGTACCTCGAGGCCTTGAGGTTCACGGCCTTCGTGGGGACTCGGTAGTTGGTTTCGACGTGGTAGCCCCGATAGTCGTTGTCCCTCTCCCTGTTCGAGAGGCCAGTGTAGAAGTTGGTCTCGTAGTACTGGTAGGATACAACGCTGTAGAAGTCACCGATTGAGAGGTCCCGAATCTCGGTCTTGAGCCCGTACGGAAGCGGACTGTTTTTGGCCTTGAGCCAAGCGCCGGAAACGTTCTTTCCGGCCTCGGTCAACCACGTCACGCGCCCGAAGCGGGACAGCGGCTTGACGAGCTCGCCCAGCGCCACTTCCACGTCCGCCGCCATAACCCTGTCGTAGTCCCTGACGCCGGTACTGAAGTTCTGGTTGGCGAACGTGGTGCCCAGGATCACCCTGTCCTTCAGGAGCGGCCTCCACGTACGGAATGCGAACGCGTCGTCTCCGTTTCTCTTCATGCTGTAGTAGCTCACGCCGGAGAAATTCCTGAGCCCCCAGAAGTCCACTCTCACACCCTGCGCCCTGGGGCCATAATCGTCGTCCTTGACCCTGTCCGGGTTGACTATCTCCAGAAGCGGCTCGGAAAACCAGAATCGGTTCTGCTGGGAGAACAGCACGGCCTCGACGTTCTTGGTCCTCAGCTTGATGTGGCCTTCATTGGCGAAAAAGAGATTGTAGGGCTTGTTATTCTTCCACCTGTTGGACTCGGCACTCAGTTTCAGGAATCCCTCCACGTCAGTCCACGGGGTGGTCCGGTACTTGAGCTCGAAGTAATGCCTCGGGTTGTTGAGGCGCCAGGGGCCGTCCTGTCCGTTGAGCTCGGTCTGCGCCTCGTAGTATCCCTCTAGAGATGACACGGCCAGGGCGGCCGGAGCGGCCGCCAGGAGGGCCACCGAGCACGCAAGCAGGACTGTCGCAAATCGTCTCGTCAGAAACTTCATAATTCGCCTTAAGAACACGCTCTAATCATAGTCATGATAGATGCTTATGACCGACAACTGTCCCGCACAACCACGCCCTGCCGGCCGCTCAGAACTTGAGCGAGGCCGACAGCCTGTATATGTTCCCCACTCTGCCCGCGGACATCAGCGAGATGTCCACTCCGACCGGGTCCACGAACAACCCCCACCCCACGGTCGGATGGCCTCCGTCGAAACCCGTCCTCAGGGCGAACACGTCGAAGAACCAGACCTCGGCGCCGCCGTGGAAGCTCAGCTTCGAGTCGTAGTACGACGGCACAAACGAACGCCTGCGCACCTCTCCTGTCAGAAGCATGGTGTTCCTGAACACGTACGAAGCGCCGAGCGCCACCTCGCGCGGGACCTTGTCCGGAGACACTGTGGTCGTTATCAGTGACAGCTCCGGCTCCACAACGTTACGGAGGGCGGCTCCCAGCCTCGTGTTTCCGCGCTTGTAGAACAACGCCAGGTCGGCGCTCCAGGCGTCGTCGTCACCCTTGAAATTGGAGTCGTTGTAATATTCGTAACCGGGGGCTGAGATGGAGAAGCGCTTCAGGGTCACGCCGGCCGAGAGCCCCTTGGGGCCGACCTGGTGCGCCACGGAAACAAGGATGTTGTCCTCGCTGTACACGTCTATGAGCCCGGTCCTCATCCACGCGAACCCCACTCCCATCTTCCCCGCACGAAGCGTCTTCGACGCGGCGAAGTAGTCGCTCCTCAGGCCGTCGACCGAGTAGATGCGGTTTATCATGCCCGTCATTTCGAACGATATCTTCTGAGTGAGGCCAGCGGGATTCCAGACCACGGCGTTGGCGTCATCGGCCACAGCCACGAAGGCGCCTCCGACTGCCAGCGGCCTCGCGCCCACTTCCTGGCTGACGAAATTGGCGCCGGCACCCGCCGGAACGAGCAGCAGCCCCAGGGCCATGAATATGTGACGTACGCCTCTCACTTTATCACCACCACGGCCTCGTTGAACCGCTCGACCATCGGGTCTTTCTGGTTGCTCGCCTCAAACCTCATTACATAGATGCCGTATGGCACGACGTGACCGTTTTCGTCCCTGCCGTCCCAGGTCACGCCGGCCGTCCTGCCCACTTCGTCGTAGTAGGTGCGCTCAAACCTCCGGACCATCTGCCCGGATAGGTCGTAGATCTCGATGAGGACACTGGCGGGCTGCTGGAGATAGAAGGATACGTGGGTCTCTTCGTACAGCCCGTCTCCGTTCGGAGAGAACGGGTTAGGGGATATCACAACCGCCGACAGCATCTTTTCTCTGTCATACGTGAACCTGTCGGCGAATATGGCGAACGTGCCCGGGGTCTGCGTGGAAATGCTGACTAGGCCTGGCTTCGAAGCGGCATTGCCGCCGACAAGTATCCACCGGGAAGTCTGCTCCTCCCACTTGTAGACGGAGAACCCCCTGGTGTCGCGGCCCGCGGCTGCGTAGGACGGGTAGTGGATGTGGAAGGTGACCGGCTGCGCGAAGACACTCAGAGACCTGCCGCTTCCGGCTGCCGCGCCATGTTCTCGTTCGACGATGCGAAACGTCCTGGCCACGCCCGTAAAGGCTCCCATGCCTGTGGGCGCGTGGGACAGGTCCACGCCGGAAGGCGAGGAGAACACCAGGTCGTAAGCCATCGACGGGTCTTCGAGCGCCGCCGCTGGCAGCACGATGGACGAACCGTCCGGGATGATGTGCGGAACGCCCTGAAGCGCGGCCTCCGCCGACGAAGAATCCACGTACGCGGCAAGGTCCTTGAGGACGTGCTGCGCAGGCCTTGCCGAGTCCAGCTCGAGCGTGAACAGGCGGCTCTCCACGCTGTTCCCCGAGGGATCAGAGGCCGACACCCTGAGCTCGAAATAGAACTTCCCGTCCACGGTGTCCAGCGCGGACGCAAGTGCGGCGAAATCCAGGTCAGCCACCCAGAGGTCGTTCAGCAGCCGCGACATCCTCACGGGCTCTGAGTAAGACCTTCGTAAGCCGCGCCATCTGAGCGACGCGTCGGCCACCCGGTCGTCATCAGTCATCATAGAGCCAATTACGACCGGCGAACCCTGCATGGCAAACCACTCAGTCACTACTCCACCGTCCGTCTCGAGCGACGCTATCGCGGGCGGAGCGTAATCCTCAAACCGGGTGGCCTCCAGCACCACAGCAACCTGGCCCGCGTTGAACCGCGCGTTGGCGTCGGCCGTCGTGTAGTTCAGCATCTCTTCCTGGGTCAAGCCGGGAAGCTTGCCGTCGCCGGCGCGCACGGCGACGTCTATTATGTTGGAGTCCCTTTCCCTGCCCGACTCGCCGTTCTTGCCGCCGCCGAACTGCCACTCGGTCGGTGAGCCCTCGTTCACCCAGCGCACCATCCCGAGGTTGTCGTCCGAGGAGTTACCATCATGAGAGCACATCGCCACGATGATGTCCCAGCTCTTTACGTCCTGCTCCGACGGGTTGCCGAGGACGGCTTTCCTGACGTGCATGTCTATCGTGTTCTCCACGTGGTTGGTGCAGAACCAGAAGTCCGAATCGGACTTGTACCTGGTCCACGAGAAGACGTCGTTCGTGCCGTTCGAGGCCACGGCGCCTTTCCACCACCCCTCGGTCACGAGCGCGTATTCCCAGGCGTCCCACCTGGCCACGTCGGCGTAGCGGTTCGGCAGGCCGGAGGTTGCGCCGCCCTTCTGGGCGTCTATGTAGATGGCGATGTTCTGGAGGTCGAGCTCGACTGATTCTGCGTCTGTGCATATCGCGGGCGAAGGATACGTGGCGTTCCAGTCGGCCGCGTTGGGGTCGGTCGGGCTCGTGAGCTCGCCGATCCAGACCTTGAACGCCAGCCATTCCCCTTCGTCGGATATCTCGATCTTCTTCAGGTCAAAGGAGCCGGCGTAGAACACCGGATTCGTGGGATACCTGTAGTAGAGCCCCTCCTGGCCGAACAGGTTCGGACCGTGGTCGTCTGCGGAGGGGTCCTCGAAAGACCTCAACAGCACCTGCTCCACGAGCACATGGAGCTGAGCCAGGGCCGTCGTCTTCGAACGATTGGAGCTGTCGCGGGCAGTCACGACGAGATTAAGTACGCCCCCCGGCGCGGACTCGGAAAGCGTGAAAAGGTACGAATAGGCCCCGTCTCCGGCCGTCGCGTCGCCGTTGGTGCCGTCGTCGTACAGCCTCTGGACGGCGCTGCCGCCTGCCGGACCAAGGTCCACGGTGA
>CAZMZP010000027.1:0-32071 GCA_964570935.1 uncultured bacterium | reverse complement strand
GTCGAGGGCCCGACCTGGTTACTGCAACGGACGTGTTCCGCGTTCTGACATAGAAACGTCTGCGCCGGTGAGCAATGGACACACGGATTTCTCCATGATAGGCAAGACAGTCTCCCATTTTCGTATCCTCTCAAAGCTGGGTGAGGGCGGCATGGGTGTGGTCTACAAGGCCGAGGACCTCACCCTGGGCCGCACCGAGGCCCTCAAGTTCCTTCCCACTGACTCTGTTGCCACAGAACAAGACCGCTCACGGCTCGTTGACCCGCCACAGTAGCCGCGTCCAGCAGCCGCCCCGTGGCATGCTTGTTGCAACTCTGACCAGTGCGCCGCAACTCCTTTGATTTGAGGCTGAAACAGTCGATTTGCGGCAAGAGATTTGTCTATGCGCAAAACCTTCTACCACATTGGCGGACGGAAGGATTCCGTCTTCACGCTGACGGCCCGCGGGCGGGTCTGTGCGGCGACCTACGCGACGGCCGGTGCGACTGCCCGCGCGACGGCACGGTTCCCGGCCAGGCTGACGCTTGGCGTGTGCCTGCTGGCGTGCCTCGGCAGTGCCACTGCCACGAACGTCTGCCTGGCTGTCCCGGGCAGCGGGACGGCGCAGATGTGGCCGACCAGCTACGCCGTGGCCGGGACGTACAGCCGCTGGACGATCAGGTACACCGCCACCGAGGACTTCGACTGGCTGGGCGGTATCGTGACCATCCAGATACCATCGGGCTGGAGCGCGCCGCAGGTGGTCGACTCGACCGTCGTGGGGTACCTCAGGATCGTCATTAACAATCCGGATGACCTGGATTCCCTGCGCGTGTCGGGGGATACGGTGCGCCTCTACCTCGGGGGCAAGCTATTCAGGGACTTCGATGAGGGCGAGTACTTCGATCTGATATACGGAGCCTCTTCGAGTTATGCACGCACGCAGACGTCCGCTCCAGACACGGTAGAGTTCACCGTCAGGAGCCAGCCGGATGGAGGCGTACCAGTGCCTCTCACTTCGGGCTCACCGTCGGTCATGGTTGTACCCGGTGCCACCGCTCGGATAGCCATCCTCCTGGGTGGAAGTGAGGCAGGAGCGCTCAATCTGACTGCGGACGACAATTCAACCCTCTTGAGCGCGCAGGGGACCGACACCTATGGCAACGTCACTGGGGGAGTTGCCTGCACGTGGGGCCTGACCGCCCCGGTGGGCAATCTTTCCGGCGGTAAGGACTCCACGAATTCACTCGATGCCCGTAGCGTGGGCACTGGCTACGTCACCGCATATGACGATTTTGCTCACACCGACTCGACCGGCCTGGTGACGGTAACGCACGGCGCATACGCCAGGCTGGACGTGGCTCAGCCGGACACTGCCGTGGCCGGCGGCAGCTTTTCGGTGTCAGTTGCGGCGCTGGACGCGGACGGGAACGTTGTCACGTCGGGCGCTGGCAGCAGCGCAACTCTTCAGCTGAGCGCGTGGCGCGACTCTCTGGCAGCGGCGCCGGGAAGCGGGACGCTTTCGGTTCCGACGCTCGGCCTGGCCGCGGGCGTGGGCTCGGTCGGCGAAACGTATCTCGTGTCCGAGTCCATATTCGTGAGGGCGAGAGACGTCTCTGACACAACCAGGTTGGATTTCGGCCCCTGGGCAACGTTCGTAAAGCCCGGTCCCCCTGACCAGGTGGAGCTGTGGCCTGACACACTCTTCGCGGGTGCAGGCGTCCAGAGTGCCTTCACGCTTTTCTCTCGGGACGCTCACGGAAACGCTTCGCCGGTCTCCTCCGCGCAAACGTTCTATCTGTGGAAGAACTCGCCTACCGGTGAGTTCCGGCAGGGGGGCGGGAGCCAGCAGATATTCGACATAAACCTGCCCGCGGATAGCTCGCAGGTCTCGTTCGATTACTACGATACCAAGACCCAGACGGTCCAGGTTGCGGCCATGGACGTGGACTCAAATTCACCCGCGTTCCCACCGGCGACTGCCACGGTCGTCGTGACGCACGGGGCAGCCGACACTCTCATTGTGTCCGGCGTCGCCGACCCGTTCACGGCGGGTAGGCAGAGCGGGGTCGCGGTGGAGGCACGCGACGGTTTCGGCAACAGGGTCACCGACTATTCGGGTGAGGTCGAGTTCTCGACCAGCGACTCGAATCCGGAGACCGCACTGCCCGGCGACTACTCGTTTGTGTCGCCTGACAGCGGCATGCACGTGTTCCCGTCTTCCGTGACCCTCACGGATGCGGGGGAGCAGTGGGTTTCGGCGTCGGACAGGGCGGCGCCGTCACTGGATGGCGCTCAGGCAGGGATAACGGTGCTCGCCGCCGGCTGCGACACGCTGCTCCTCAGCGTGTCTGACAATCCTGTGTCTGCGGATGAGTGGCTGGATCTCGAGCTGGAAGCGATGGACGAGTACGGCAACCGCGCCGCGGGTTACTCCGGTGTGGTCCGTTTCTCTTCGTCCGATACCAGTGACAGCACTGTCCTGCCGGGCGACTATCAGTTCCTCCCGGCGGACAACGGACTCCACGTGTTCACTGGAGCTGTCAGACTGACGCAGGCGGGAACGCAGTCTATCTCTGTTGTAGATACTTCCGCGGCCGCCACTCACGGTGAGGCGACGGGAATCTCCGTGTCGGCGGGAACGGCCCGCAGCGTGATCCTTTTCCCTCCGGACTCATTCCAGGTGAACGCCGGCGGCGGGCAGGTTCTGACCGCAACGGCAAGGGACGCGTTTGGCAACGCCCGCTCGAACGAGCCTACGACCATTGTCATAAAGGATACTGCGGACGGCGTCCTGGCCGACGACCCTGGAAACCCCAACGACACTTCCGGCGGCGTCACGATCCAGACCGGAAACACAGACGCCTCAGGAGAGATCACGGTCATGTATACGGCTCCGGGTGTGGCCGGCAGGAGGGACACTGTGGATGCTTACTGTTCCACTGTGGGCCACGGCTCGGTACCGGACGCGATAGTCACTTCGACCCCGAGCGGCGCCACGGCACTCAGAATCCTGCCCGTGGAGCCGGTTTCGGACACGGCGGCCGCCGCCGTGCCGCTGACAATTGACGCGGTCGACAGCTTCGGCAATATCGACATCACTAACGCCGGTCTAGTCAGGGTGAGCGCATCCTCTCCCACCGCGCGCGTGTCCGTTGACGGCGGCGCGTCGTGGTCGACTGGAAACAGCGATTCGCTGGCGCTCGCGGCCGGCTCGACGCAGGCGAGACTCAAACTGAAAGACTCCAAGACCGGAAGCTTGACTCTGCTGGCGGAAGACACCGGCAGCGTGTTGATAAGCGCGCTCAAGAACAGCATCACGTTCAGGCACGCTCTGCCGGCAGGGGCGATCGCTGTGTCCGCCGACAGGGACACTCTCGTTTCGGACGGCGGCTCTTCGGCGTCCGTGGCAGCCGGGCCAGTCTACGACGCATACGCCAACAACGTGGGGTCGGGTGAACTCGTCACTGTATCCTCCCTGCTCTGTGACGTCGTGGCCTCGGACATGGATACTTCCGCGGCCGGTGTGCAGCTGGCCACCGGCGGGGACGGAAAAGTCTCTTTCGCCGTGAGGGCGGGGATTGCCGCCGGCACGGACACCGTGACCGTGCGATCGGTCGCCGGAACCGCCCGCGGCTCCGTCGTGGTCACACTTCTCGAAGCCCAGGATGTCCAAGTGGAGCTCGAACCGGACACGCTCCACGTGACTGCGGGCGCGCAGGGGGCGTTCACTCTCACGTCTAGAGACGTTCACGGAAACGCGTCGCCGGTCTCGTTGACACAGAGATTTCGTCTCTGGAAGAGCTCGCCGACGGGCGAGTTCCGCCGGCACGGCGGGAGCCAGCAGATATTGGAGGTCGAGCTCCAGGCCGACAGCTCGCGTGTCTCCTTCGATTACTACGACACTGCGGCTCGAGTGTGCCAGATTGCAGCGATGGACGTCGACGCCAACTTGCCGGCGTTTCCTCCGGCCACCGCCGAGGTCAGCGTGACTCATGGACCGGCTGACACGCTGCATGTCTCGGGAGTCTCCGACCCGCTCACCGCGGGCGCGCAGAGCGACGTCGCAGTGGAGGCCAGGGACGGCTTCGGCAATCGGGTCACGGACTATTCGGGTGAACTCGAGTTTGCTTCCAGCGATACAAACCCCGGGACTGTTCTGCCCGGCGCTTACTCCTTTGCTCCATCTGACAGCGGCAGGCGCGTATTTCCGCTTTCCGTGACACTCACGGAGGCCGGAGAGCAATGGGTGAGGGCGTTCGATACGGCCGTGCCGTCCCTGGATGGAGCCCAGGCAGGGATAACGGTGGTCGGTGCGGCCTGCGACACGCTCGTTCTCAGGGTCTCGGACAACCCCGTGTCTGGGGACGCGTGGCTCGACCTCGACGTGGAGGCGCTGGACGGATACGGCAACCGCGCCACGGGTTACTCGGGCGTGGTCCGATTCTCATCTTCGGACACAGGTGACAGCACTGTCCTGCCGGCCGACTACAAGTTCGTTCCTTCTGACAACGGACTCCACGTGTTCGCGGACGCTGTTCGGCTGACGCAGGCCGGCACGCAGTCAATCTCAGCCGAGGACACTTTGCAGGTCGGCACAGATGGCATCGTAACCGGGATATCCGTGTTCGCGGGAGCGGCCCGCAGCGTGATGCTTTTTCCGCCTGGCTCTTTCCAGGTGAACGCCGGCGGCACACAGGTCTTGAAGGCCACTGTGCGCGACGCGTTCGGCAACGCGCGCGCCGGTGAGCCGGCCAGCGTCGTGATAAAAGACGCGCCGGACGGGCTTCTGGATGACGACCCCGGAAATCCGAACAATACTTCGGGCGGCCTGACAATGCAGACTGGGAATACAGACTCGGCCGGAGAGATCACGGTGCTGTACCGCGGTCCTGCCGCGGCCGGACTGAGCGACACCGTGGACGCCTACTGCACGACTGTGGGCCACGGGTCGGTGGCGGACGTGCGAGTGATATCGACTCCTGCGGGCGCCACTGCGCTCAGGGTTCTGCCTGTGGAGCCGCTCGCTGACACCGCAGGTGCCCGTTTCTCAGTGACAGTGGAGGCGATGGACAGCTTCGGGAACGTGGACGCCTCGCAGACGAGCTTCGTGAGGGTGACAGCTTCTTCTCCGACCGCACGCGTTTCCATTGACGGAGGCGTCTCCTGGTCGGCCGGGAACAGCGACTCCCTGGCGCTTGCGTCCGGCTCGACTCAGACCAGACTGAGACTGACCGACACGAAGACCGGAAACTTGACTCTGCTGGCGGAAGATGCCGGCGGCGTGCTGATAAGCGCTCTCAAGGCCAACGTGACGTTCGGGCACGCGCTTCCGGCGGGCGTGGTGGCATTGTCTCTGGACAGGGACACTCTGATAGCGGACGGCAGCTCCTCTGTCACGGCGACAGCCGGGCCGGTCTATGACGCATACGGCAACAACGCCGGCGCCGGCGAGCTCGTGACCGTGTCGACCCAGTTGTCCGACGTCGTGGCCTCCGACATGGACACCTCCACAGCCGGGCTTCAGCTCGTGACCGGCGATGACGGCAGAGTCTCTTTCGTCCTGAGGGCAGGGCCGGCCGCCGGTGCCGACACCGTGTCCGTGCGGTCGGTTCTCGGGACTGCGAGCGGCTCCGCGGCGCTCACGCTCCTGGACGCGCCGCACATCGAGTATGTGGGCGGCACCCTTGCGCCGCTCAGCTTCAATACCGGCCAGACGATCTCTTTCTCGATGGAGCTCGAGAACGACGGGGGCGCAAGAGTGCACCTTCTGCCCACCTCGTCGATTTCGTTCACTGACGGTAACGACGGCTTCTTCACGGCCGTCTTCTCGGACACCGTTGTCCTCCCGGCCGGGCAGAGCGCCGTTGCCGGGTTCGCGCCAACGCTCGTGCCGTCCCAGCTTGACGCGGGTGCCTACTCTCCTGTCTTGAGTCTGTCTGGTCTCGACCAGACCGGACGCGCCTTCTCGCAGACTCTGTCCCCGGGCCCGAACACGATACAAGTCGTATCCATGAGCATCGTTTCGATCCTGGCGCCTCCGGCGGTGAGCAGGGGAGCCGACGACGTTGGAGTCCAGATGGCAGTGAAGAACGACGGCGACGTGGCACTGGAAGTGACTTCACTCGGACTCGCGTTCTCGAGCCCGGGCCACACCTATGTCCTCGCGGGAACGACGCTTCCGGACACTCTTGCCGGCGGTGAGACGCGGGTGTTCGGATTCCTGGTGGACGTGGACGCTTTCGCGCCGCTGGGCGACTGCACTATTGACGGGTTCGCGGCCGGCACGGCCGGCGGCGCGGCCGTCAGCGCTCCGCACGCCGATTCTCCGGCTGTCTGGGCCGTTCAGAGCAGCGCCTCTCTTGCCTATTCTGCGGGAAGCCTCTCAAGGGCGTCCGTCTCCCTGGGGCAGACTCACTCCTTCTCTGTGGTGCTGGAGAATTTTGGCACGGCCGCTGTGCAGCTCGATACGACTGGAACCTCACTCAGGTTCGGCGCGCCGGGTAATGAATACACCACTTCGCTGCCGGCGCCCATGCTCCTGCCGGGAGGCGCGTCTACCGTCGTGTCGTTCAGACCTGCCCGGGTCAGCGCGGCCATCCCGACAGGAATCTACTCCGTTGAGGTTTCCGTGGCAGGCGTGGAGAGCGGTGCTCCCTTCGCGGACACGCTCTCGTCCGGCTCTGACAGCGTCCGGGTGGACTTGCCGGCGGTGCTGGAGTGCCTGTCGATATCTCCGGACACCGTGAGCACTGGTTGCGCCGCCGCGCTCAGCGTGGTGCTCAGGAACTCCGGCGGAGCGACGGCAGAGATCCTGCCTCAGACCAGGATGAGCTTTGGAAGCACGCCGATCGTCTACGAGTCCTTCGCCGGCGACTCAGTACTGATTGAGGGAGATTCCACCAGGGCAGTGGGTTTCATCCCGGTCGCGGTGGACACGGCCTTCGCCACCGGACAGTACGCTCTCTCTCTGAGCATCAAGTCCGTCGAGAACGGCGTGCCGGAAGACACTGTGCTTACCCCGGGCAGCGACAGCCTGCTAGTTCAGAGAAGGGCCAGGCTCGACTGGGTGGCAGCCAGCCTCGCTCCCGCCAGGGTAACCAGGGGGCAGGCAGTGGGGTTTGCTCTCGACCTCTCCAACAGTGGAGACGCGGCAGCCGTCGTGGAGCCGTCGCTCTGCGAGCTCGGTTTCGGCGACGGAGAAAACGAATTCTTGGCGATGGGGCAGGGTCCCACGCTCGTCATACCGGCGCGTGGGCTCGCCAGTGTCAGTCTTGTGTCCGACACTGTGCCGCCGGCCATGGCCGCGCACACGTACAGTGTCAAGCTCACGCTCAGGGGAACCGAAAACGGCTCCGCGCTCTTCGCGGAGGTTTCTTCGCCTCAGGGCGAGCTCGCAGTCCAGTCGCCTCCGTCTTTGAGGTACGCGGCAGGCTCGCTTGCGCCCAGGGTGGTGGCCCAGGAGCAGACAGCGGGCTTCACGCTGGAGGTCGAGAACGAGGGTGACGCCACGCTCCTCGTGGCGGACACGACTCAGCTCTCGCTGGGTTCTCTCACCGATACCGTGGACTGCGCTTCGGGCTGTCAGATTCAGGGACACTCCACGGGCGTCCTTACTTTCAAGACAATAAGAATGGACAGCCTGATGGTGGCGAAAGGTGACTATCCGGTCCTGGTGAGTGTCACCGGGACTGATTGGAACGGGCTCGGGTTCGCCGGCTCCGTGTCCACCGCGCCTGACAGCGTGAGCGTGACCGAACCGGGTGACCTGAGGGTCTATTCCACCGGGGCAGTCTCGCCCAACGCACCGTTCGTGGACACTCTCCAGGCGTTCAGCGTTGAGGTTGAAGTTGAAAACGTGGGCGAAGAGAACGCCCTCGACGTGCTGGTATCAATGTCCTCCAGCGGCGGCTCCGCCGTCGCCAGTCCCGTGAGCTTCGGCGAAGTCCCGGGCGGCGGGAGGAAAAAGATGGCGTTCAGTGTAACAGCACCCGGCGCCCCGGGTCTGGACGTACTCACTTCACGCATCGAATCCGCGACCGGCAAATTGAGCGGCCTCCCGCTCAGCGTGGCCAACGCCCTGGACGACACCGCCGCGGTCACGATACAGACTCCGGCTCTTCTCTCGGTCTCTGCCTCGGTGTCGGCGCCGGCCGGCGCCGCGGACGGAACGGTTTCGACTGACCAGACTTTCAAGCTGAGGGCAGTCGCGCAGAACCTGGGCCAGGGAGTCCTCGTACCCGGAGGCACGCTCACGGCGGAGCTTCCCGCGGGGCACGTTCTGCTCTCGCCGGCGGCGCAGGCGTTCACTCCAGGCACGGCGGTGGAATGGAGCGTCAGGGCTCCCTCCGCGGCGCAGCCTGCCGCGCCAGCGCTCATTTCGATCTCTTCGCTGCCGACGTCGCGCAACACCGGCAGCGCGGCGGACACCTTCGTCGCCAGCCGGACCATAAGTCTCACGGCGGTCATGAAGGCCGAGCTCTCTCTTGACGCCGGTATCGTGGCGCCCGTGGACGCCACTGACGGAAGTCTTCGTCTGGACACGCAGTTCAGGGTGCAGGCCGTGACGTCGAACCTCGGGACGGCAGCCGCTGCCGGTTCCGGCAGGCTGGCGCTGTCTCTTCCGTCGGGATACTCGTTCGCAGGCGGCCAGGCCGCCGAGCAGGACTTCGCGGTCGGCTCGCCCGTCACGTGGGACGTCGTGTCGCCGTCGGCCAGCTCGCCCATACAGTATATAAATGTTGTGATCTCACAGCCGCCGCCCGACGAGAACGCAGACGCGCCGGCAAGCGTGCTGGTGGGGACGAAGAATATCGCAGTGTACGCCGAGTCGAAACACATGATTGCGGAAGTGCTGTCACTGGTGGAGGCGCCGGAGCAGGTCGCGGCAGGCGACAATTCGGTTGAGATGATGTTGGTCCGTATCGCCAACCCCGAGGAACTGGGCGAGGGCAGTACGATCGGTCTCAGGGCGCTCACTGTCTACCTGCGCGGAGTCGACTACGCGCGTCTGTCAGACCCGTCTGCCGCGGTCGCGGGCGTGGGTGTGTGGAGATACTCTTCGGGGGTCCCCGTCACGGCCCTAGGTGCGACGAGCTCAGTGGGCGCCAATCCCGTGCGCGTGGAGCTCTCCCCGGAGGCCGACACACTGGCTCCGGGTGAGGCAGACACGCTGCTCATCGTGGTTGACGTGTCGTCCACCCCACAAACGGGAGGCATCATCCTCGAGCTCGACGACGCCTCCGCGTTCGAGGCGTTCGAGAGAAGCTCGGGCGAGCTAATAGCCGTGCTGTCGCCGGACGGCTCGGACTTCCAGCAGGTGTTGTCTGCGCCGTCGAGGCTGTTCACGGCAGTGCACAACCACCCGAACCCCTTCAGGGCCGGGTTCGAGTCCACGACGATCTCATACTACCTGCAGGATGACTCAAGGGTGAGCCTCAGGATATTCACGCTCGACGGGAAACCGGTCCTATCCAGAACCTACTCCGCGGAGGAGCCTCAGGGAAGGCACGGATTGAGAGAAATACAGTGGGACGGCAGGAACGGCGACGGCCGGGTCGTCTTAAACGGCGTCTACATCTGCAAGCTGGAAGCAGCCGGAACTGACGCGACTTTCAAGATAGCGGTGGCGAAATGAAGTCGGCCATGAAGCACACAGAGATAGCGGTGGCGAAATGAAAGGGACAGTCGGGTACATAATCGCTTGCTCCTGCGCCGTGGCGCTGGCCTCGGGGCCGGGCGCCGCGCTGGCGGCGAGCGACTCGTCCGGCGGCACCGAGAGCGTGTTCGCGCTCGGCGCCGGATCCAGGGCGTTGGGCATGGGAGGTGCCTTCACGGCTGTGTCCGACGACGCCACGTCACTCTACTGGAACCCGGCCGGCCTCGCGGACCTCGCTCAGACGGGCCTGACCGCGTTTCATTCGACGCTGTTCGAGGGGAGCTCCTACGACTTCTTCTCGGTCTGTCAGCCCACAGTCAGGTTCGGGGGGGTCGGCTTCGCCTTCCTGCGGGTCGGCACCGACGGCATACACGCGTACGACGACAGGAGCGCGAGCCTTGGGGACATCGATTTCTCGCAGACCCAGATGCTGTTCTCGTACGGCCGCTCGCTTCCGTTCAAGGCGCCCTACGACCTGAGACTCGGAACGTCCATCAAGGTCGTCAGTCAGAGGATGGGGGATTCGGGCGCGGACGGCGTGGGCCTGGACTTCGGGGCGCTGTATCCCGTGCCGTACTTAAAAGGCCTGACCGTCGGGGCGTCTTTCCGTGACACGCCCGGCGCCGCGCTCAAGTTGGTCGAGAAAGTGGAGAAGACACCGGGCTCAATGAGGTTCGGCGCCTCCTACAGGGCCGGCTTCCGGGGCGGCCAGGACGCGGGGCTGTTCGGCCTGGAAGTCTCGCTCCCGGAGAAATCCCCCGCCGGCGTTTCCCTGGGAGGGGAGTACGTAGCAGCGAAGACCGTGGCACTCCGCGCCGGCCTCAGGGAAGGAAAACTGACGGCCGGGGTGGGTGTGAGGTGGAGAAACTACTCATTTGACTACTCGCTTTCCAACGCCGAGCTCGGAAACCTCCATCAGTTCTCGGTGTCCGCGAGTTTCGGCGACCCGGTGCACGTGAAGGCCGGGCGCGAGAAGCTGGAGCGCGAGCGCGACGTGGCCAGGATGCTGGTCGAAGAGAAGACCAACAAGCAGGAAGCCCATGCTCGATTGGCCACGGAGGCCACGGGCCAGGGCAACCACGCCGCCGCGGTGGAGGAATGGAAGATGGTGCTCGAGTACGATTCCGGAAACGCGGGAGCAACGGCGGGCCTCGCGAGCGCGAAGGAGGCCCTTGCCAGGAAGACCGACGCTGAAGCCGCGACAGTGGAGCGGCAGGCCAAGGTGCGCTGGCTGACGGAGCTTGCCGCGGAGCACGTGAAGAACGGTGAACTGGGAGCGGCCGGCCTCAGGCTGAGGCTGGCTGCCCAGCTGGATTCAACGAACGCCGGCGTTCTGGCCGGCCTGGTCCGCGTGGACTCTCTGACCACAGTTGAGGTCGCGTCGCAGGCCGTCGAGGCCAGGAAGCTGGCCGCCTCCGGGAAGCATCTGGAGGCCTCGATGGCCTGGAACAGGGTGCTCCTGCTGGACCCGAACAATCCCGAAGCAAGGCGTGGCCAGGAAACTGCAGCGGCGGCCCTGCAGGGAGTCGGCGAGAGTCTGACCGAGGCCAATTTTAGAATTGAGGCGCTGACCCACTACACCGGCGCCGTCAGGGCGTATGAAAGAGGAGATTACGCTGAGGCGAAGGCCAGAGTGCAGGACATGCTGACAATACTGCCTTCCGACCCGGACGGCCGTCGGCTCGCGGCCATGATAGATGAGCGGTTGTCGCCGCAAGTGCGGAAGGTCGAAGAGAACATAAGAACGCTCTACGTGGAGGGCATGAGTCACTTCAACTCGGGCGAGTACGGGAAGGCGATCGAGGCCTGGAAGAAGATCCTGGCGCTTGACCCTCAGAACGAGATGGTGGCGAAGAACATCGAGAAGGCCAAGGCCAGACTCTCCTCTGGCGAAGGGGGAGCTGATTAGCATGACTCTCATCAACAAGACCCTGAGCGAGCGGCTACTGGGCGAGCGGAGCGCCAAGAGATTCCAGCTTGAGGTGCCCGGCGAAGAGAAATACCTGGGCCAGGTCCGGGACTTCGTGGACAAGGTGTGCGCGGAATTGAACGTGGCCTCGAAGACCACCACGTCCATGAAGTTGGCTATCGACGAGGCCTGCTCCAACATCGTGAGGCACGCCTACAGGGAGAAGAAGGGCTCGATACAGGTCACCATCTCGGCGCAGGGGACCAACAACATCTCCATCTCCCTCACCGACCAGGGCGAGAGCTTCGACCTGAACAAGGTGCACGTGCCCGACCTGAGGCGGTACGTGGCCACCGGCAGGAAGGGGGGTCTCGGGCTCTTCCTGATGAACCGGCTGATGGACGAGGTGGCGTACAACGTCACCGCCTCCGGGAACGTCCTCACAATGAAAAAGAACCTGCTCGGCAGGCGCAAGCGGCTTCCGCTGGCGTGGAAGAAGCCCATCTGGCACAGGAGCCTGAGGTTCAAGTTCAGCCTGTACGCGTCCGGCGTCCTGTCTCTGATCGTGGCCGTCGGCCTGGTGTTCTCCATGATGAGGCACGAAAGGACGATAACTAGCGAGGTGGTGACCGGGGCCAACGCCGTGTCCAACACCATCGCGAGCCAGAGCAGCGAGGTTCTGCTCTCGCGAGTGTCCCTGTCAGTGGAGCAGACGCTGCTCAACGAGACGGTCGCGCAGGCCATCAGGGAAAACCCCGAGATCGCGAGCGTGGTCGTGGTCGATTCTGACGGCAACGTCTGGGCCAGCGACAAGCCGTCGCAGCTATTCAAACCCTACGAAGAGATCCTCCGGCAGGCACCGGAGAGCGCGGCCGAGCGCCGCAGGAGCTTCATATCGCTGTCTTCTCGCGTGCTGATACAGGTGCCCGGGAAGCCGGCCAAGGAGCTGGGCCGCGTACACGTCGACGTGAAGCGCGACCTCATCCGGAGCAAGATCCGGGAGGCCAGGGCCACCAGTGTCGGCACGGGGCTCCTGGTCCTCGCCCTGGGCTCCGTGGCCGTGTGGTTCGTGGTTTCGCTGTTTGTGAGGCCGCTCCAGAAGCTGACAGACGGCGTGCGCGCAATCGGAGAAGGGATGCTTGACAGGCACCTCGAAGAGGGCGGACCGGACGAGATAGACGAGATCGCCAGGACCTTCAACGAGATCACGTCACGCTTCAGGAAGGCGCAGCAGAGCGTCGTGGAGCAGGAACGGCTCCAGAAGGAGATGCAGGTTGCCCAGGAGATACAGCAGTCGCTCCTGCCCAGGTGCGTGCCCGACGCGCAGGGGTTCGAGATAGGCACGATGTACAGGGCCGCCAAGGAAGTGGGCGGGGACTATTACGATTTTGTGTGGGTTGACGACGACACGCTGGGCATAGTCGTGGCGGACGTCTCGGGCAAGGGAGTGCCGGGGTCGCTGGTCATGACCATGATAAGGACGGCTCTCAGGATGGAGGCCAGGGGCAACAAGTGCGCCCGGGACGTTGTCGCGCGACTCAACAGTTTTGTGACTGAGGACATGAAGAAGGGCATGTTCGTGACCATCTTCTATGTCGTCCTCGACTCCAGGCACAGGGTCATAAGTTTCGCCAGCGCGGGTCACAACCCCATGATCCTGTACAGGGGAGATTCGGACGAGACCTACTTCCTTAACCCGAAGGGGTTCCCGGTCGGGATCGACCTGGCCGACCGCACGCTTTTCGAGAAGACCATGGACTCCGAGAGCATCAAACTCAAGCAGTCGGACATGCTGGTCATCTACACCGACGGCATCACCGAGGCCATGAACAAGGAGAAAGAGCAGTTCGGCGAGGAACGACTGCTCAGGGCCATAAAGAAACACGGGGAGCTTGCGCCGCAGGAGTTTGCCGCGACACTGGCCGAGGAGATAGCGGCCTTCACGGGCGGCGAGCCCCAGAACGACGACATCACGCTGGTGGCCATCAAGGAGAAGGCCGTAGCTGACGATATACTATATGATGTGAGGAAGAAGCTCATCGGGCTCGTCGAACAGGACGGACTGTCGGTGGAGGAGGCGTGCGAGATAATGCACGTGTCTCCTTCCACGTACTACAAGTACCGGCGGAGAGTGCGTGAGCTGGGCGAGGTGGGTCTAAAGGACAAGGTCTCCAGGGCGTCCGAGAAAATCGGCCGCGTGAGCCTCGAGGTGCAGCAGGAGATCTTGAAGATTGTTACCGAGGCGCCGTCCTACGGCCCCAAGCGCATATGCCAGGTTCTGGGCGGCGAGGAGCACGGCCGGCTGGACGTACAGCCCAGGAAAGTCTACGAGTGTCTCAAGCGGCTTCGGCTGAGCACGAAGGAGCAGAGACAGGAATTCGCCTCCGACGGAGGCAGGAAGATAATGGACCTCGACGTCGAGGAGCGCGAGGAGGCGGCCGTCAGCGAGGCCGTGGAGGCCGCGCCGGTCGAGGAGCGGGTGAAAGAAACAGCGGCGGCCGCGCAGGCGGCAGAGCGCGTGGAAGAAACCTTGGAAGCCGCTCCGGTAGAGGAAGCGGTGCATTCTGGCACTCAACAATATCCAGCAGGGGAGGATGAGAGCAAATGAAGGGCATTGATGTAATAGTCGAACAGGCCGGCTCGCGCTACCAGGTGGCCGTGGTCAGAGTGCTCGGACAGATAGACACCACCACGTCGCACGAGCTGGAGAGGAGGCTCCAGTACCTGCTCAAGGACCAGCAGTTCGAGGTCGCGATAGACCTGAGCAAAGTGAGCTACATCAGCAGTGCGGGGTGGGGCATCTTCATAAGCGAGATCCGGGGAATACGGGAGAGCGGAGGCGACCTGAAGCTGGCCGGCATGACGCCGGAGGTGGCCGAGGTGTTCGAGCTCCTGGAGTTCCATAACATCCTGGAGTCCTACAGAACTGTCGAGGCCGCGGTCGAGAAATTCGACAGGAACAGAATTCACCATGGCGCGCAGGCCGGGCGTGCCGGGCTGGGTGGAACGGACGTGACCGGAACTAACGGCGGCGGCGTGACCGGCGAGCCCGGTGACACTGCGGCGGCGCCTCACGCGGAGGGCGCCGGCGCCGAGAGCGTGTGTACCAGCACGAACGCCGGCCCCAACGTCAAGACCGCCGGGACGGTGCTTCTGGCCGAGGCGCCCGTGTCGGCAAGCTACGTGGCACGCCCCGGGCCGGAAGTTCGACCCGCGGAAGCGCAGGCAGGCGTGGCGGCGCAACCGGGTGCAGTGGTGCGCCCCGAGAACAAGGGCCTCGACGCCCTGCTCTTCGAGATCGTGAAGGAAGACCCGGAGCAAGGTTGCCTGAGGATCCGGAAGGAGCTTTCCAAGAGAGGCCACAGACAGGCGCTGAGCCCGCTGGCAGTGTTCGCCCTGCTCAAGCGCCTGAACCTGGAAAGCAAGGACAAGCGCAGGAAGTACGCCGAGTCCGGCCGGACCGACGACAGCCGGGAGTAGTCTCCCACGGCTGCCCGGACTGACAGCGCTCGCTCCCGGTTGCGGGAGCGATTGCGCCCGGCCGCGAAATTCCTGTTGACACCCCCACGACGAGTCCGCTAACGTTCTCTCGTTGCACTACCCGAACACTCCGCTTTGCGTCCCCCGTAATCAGGTTTCTGCTATACTCCGTCTGGTTTGAATATGCTTACTCTACTTTTCACCGCCAGGAAGCTGACTTTCACTCCAATCGCCTCGTGGCCGCTCGTCGCCGGCACGGCCGTGCTGCTGGCGCTTCTGTCGGTGTATATCTACAGCCGGGCGCGTGGGGACTTCAACGCCGGTAAGAGGCGGTTCCTGATAACGCTCAGAGTCCTCGCGTTCGCGTGCGTTGCCCTGGCTCTGCTCCAGCCATCCATCAACATCAGATCCAGAGAGAACAGGAGATTGAATGTGATGGTTCTGGTCGACGGTTCGGCCAGCATGAACCTGCCGTACCTGCCGGGTGCTGAGGGCGACTCAGCTCGATCGAGGGCCAGCGTGGCTGCTGAGTTCAGCGCGGCGCTTGCCGAGAAGCTCCCGCGAAGGTTCGAGAAGCAGCTCTTCGTCTTCTCGGACACGCTGACTGAGACCGGCCCCGAGGAGTTGGTGACTGCCGTGCCCCAGCCGGGACGGGACGCCGCGCCAGCCGCGCGCGTCGGTGCGCCCCGCAGCGCCCTCGGGCTCGCTCTGACGGAGGCCGGCAGGAGAATCGGGAATGCGCCAGCGGCGGTCGTCCTGGTTTCGGACGGCGCCGCGTCCTACGGTCCTGACCCTTCCGGTGTGGCGCGCACTCTCTCATTCCCTGTGTACACGGTGGCGGCGGCTGAGGAGGGACGGTTCAGAGACGCCGAAGTGAGCGAGGTGCTCTCGCCGTCCACCGGCTTCACCGGGAGCGAGATCCCGGTGCTGGTGCGCGTGAAGGGCCACGGGTTGGAGAATCTCGAGCTGCCGGTCACAATATCGGAGGCCGGGCTCCCGGTCTCGGCGGGGCGAGTCAGGCTCGCGGGCTCGGCTCACTCCGAGCTCCTGCTGTCGGTACGCCCCGCGACTGCCGGCGTGCATTTCTACGAAGTGCGCGTGCCGGCGGTCAAACGGGAAATCTCCGGGCTCAACAACGCAAAATACTTTGCCGTCGAGGCGGTGAGCGAGAGGCTCAAGGTCGTCTACCTGGAGGGCGACCTGACCTGGGATTTCAGGTTCCTGAAACGCGCTCTGGAGTCCGACCCCAGGCTCGAGACAACGGTTTCGCTGGTCAAGGGCTGGAATGCGGGCTCGCCGCGCGTCAGGAACGTGAGCACCGGAGTTCCGCCGGGGTTGGCCGGGGCCGCGGTCGTCATCGTCGGCGACGGCGCCGCCGGGCATCTGGCTCCCGGGGTTTGGCGGACCATCTCCGAATTCGTGTCGTCGGGCGGCGGGGTCCTGTTTGCCGGCGTGGACGGCCTGGCGCAGGCGCCTGCCGAGGCGCGCGAGCTCCTTCCTGTATCGCTCAGGCCGGCCCAGAGCTGGGGTCCCCAGCGCCTCATGGACGTCGCGCTGACTGACCGGGGCGCGCAGCACCCGGTGTGCCAGGTGGAGAACGACCCGGCGCTCATCAGAGATAGCTGGAAGGACGTCTCGCCGCTCATGGGGGTTGCCGCCGTGGACCGGGCCGAACCCGGCGCGTCCGTACTTCTGGAGGGCCGCTCCGAGGACGAGGCCTGGCCGCTCCTGGTGGCCGGCAGCTTCGGCAGGGGAAGAGTCCTGCTGGCCGGAGCCGGTGGGTTCTGGAGGTGGGGTTTCACTCTGCCCGGCGTGGGCGGCTCGAAGAGACTGTTTCCCGGGCTTGTCTCGAACGCCGTTTCGTGGCTGTCCGAGACCGGAGGTCAACGCAGGTTCGCGGTCGTGCCGGCCAGATGGGTGTTCGAATCGGGTGACGACGTGCGGTTTCTGGTGAGGGGAGTCGACGACACGTCGGCCGTGAGGGTCGAGGTGACGGACGCCGGCGGAGCGCGGACGCACGTCTCCGGCGCTGCCCAAGGCGGGACAAAGGGTGATGTCGCCCCCGCGGAGGGCCGGGCGCCCGCGTTCGGCCGTCTCGAGCCCGGAGCGTACAGCTACACTGCCTCCGGCTCTCAGGCCGGTAAAGCGCTCAGTTCTCGCGGCAGCTTCATGGTCGACACAACCGGAGCAGAGGACAGGAGTCTCTTCCCCGACCCGCGCCTCCTCTCGTACGTCGCGCAGGCGTCGGGGGGCAAGTCTTTCAGGGCCGGCGACGCGCGGACAGGCCGGATGGACGAAGCGCAACTCGAAAGACTGGTGCGCGAGATAAGCGCCTTCGGGGATAAGGTTGTCGTCGAGCGCCAGGTCCGCCTCTGGAATCATCCTGTACTGCTCGTTCTGTTCACGTGCCTGCTCGCTCTCGAATGGTGGTTCCGGAGACGTTCGGGGCTTCCGTGAGGCGGCGCACACGGAAGTCGTAGCAGCGGCTTCCGTCAGAAAGGTCCGGGAGGGGAAGTCCGCGGGAAGTTCGCGGGGAAGTCCGGGAGGGATTGATTATGTGTCCGTGATTGCCGATTTCATTCCTCTTCAGCAGCTCCTCTGACAGTCTTCTTCCGGGAGGTGGACGATGGGTGGTGGTTTCCTCGGTCTCGGTTTTCTCAGTCTCAGTTTCCTCAGTCTTGTTCCACGCGTTCCTGGCCGGGTCTTGCTGCTGTCGGCGTGCCTCTGGCTTGCCGCCGCGGGCTCGAGCTCGGCGAATCTCATAATCAACGAAGTTCTCTACGACCCCGAAGGCCCCGATGACGGGCTTGAGTTCGTGGAGCTGTTCAACCCAACGGACGAGACCGTGTCCCTAAACTGCATGGTCCTGGAGACCGGGAACGGCGCCAATGCGGGCGACTGGGGCCTGGCAGTCGAATGGACCGACCACGTGTTCGTGGAGCCCGGCAGATTCTTCGTAGTGGGCGAGAGGGCCGTGACTCCGCCGCCGGACTGGGTGTGCGACCTCGACCTCCAGAACGGGCCCGACGCCTGCCGGCTCACATACGGGGAGTCAGTACTGGACCTGGTCGGGTGGGGCGCCCACACATTTCCTGAATACTACGAAGGGACGCCCTGTGAGGACGCGGCCTCCGGCAGCAGCGTGGCGAGGATTCCCGACGGCGCGGACAGCCAGGACAATGCCGCCGACTTCCGGCCGGCCTCGCCTCCAACGCCCGGCAGGAGGAACGTGTGTGAGGTCGACGTGGGCCTGGTGGCGGGCAGCCTGAGCGTCTCTCCGGCTCTGCCCGCGGCCTACGAGCAGGCGGAAGTGTCGGTCGAGGTCAAGAACCTGGGGCTGACTGAGCTCTCGCACGGCGAGTGCGTTGTTCAGTTCTTCGAAATCCCGGAGTCGAGTCGAACGCTCCTGGGCCTGCCTGTCGTGGAGCCGCTGGCTCCGGGCAAATCGGCGGTGGTCTCGATTCCCTGGCGGCCCCTGGCAGAGGCCTGCCTCCGGCTCGAGGTGGTGGTGGCGGCCGAGGGCGACGAGAATCCGGCAAACGACACGACGCGAACCGCTGCCCGCGCGGGAGGCGGGCAGGTGGTCGTGAGCGAGATCATGTACGCGCCTGCCTCGGGTGCCTCCGAATGGGTGGAGCTTCTGAACGCCTCGGAGTCACCGGTCGACCTCAAAGGGTGGACGATAGAGGACGCCTCCAGGAAGAAGTCGGTGATTACGACCACGTCATTGCCAGTCCCCCCTGGCGGCTACGCCGTGCTGGCTCAGGACAAGAGCGGAGTCGAGCCGGAACCGGGGTCGGAACAGGGGCCCGAGGGCTCGTGCGCAGGCCTCGTCGAGCCGGCGGGCGGATGGTCTTCCCTCAACAACTACAATCAGGCCGGGGAGGACTTCGCGGACGTGGTCTGCTTACGTGACTCCTCGGGCTGCATCAGTGATTACGTGGCCTACAGCGACGAATGGAGCAGCCGCGCAGGAAGCTCCCTCGAGAGAGTCTCCGTCGCGACCGCGAGCAGCCAGGCAGCGAACTGGGCGTCTTCCGCGGCTCCACCGGGCTCCACGCCGTGCTGCAGGAACAGCGTGAGCGAGATCGCGGAGAGGGCGCGCGAACACGAGATCACTATGAGCAGCCGCGTCATCTCGCCAGACGGCGACGGCGCCGACGACAGAGTCGTCTTCTCGTTCACCCTACCTACCCCCGGGTTCAGGGTGGACCTGGCGGTGTTCGACGCGGAAGGGAAGCTTGTAAGAAAGCTGCTCGACCAGAAGAAGGTGGGGACCGTAGTGCAGGCCGTGTGGGACGGCACTGATGATGAGACGCAGCGTGTGCGTCCCGGGATGTACGTAGTGCACCTGGCCATGGTCGGCCCCGCGGGCGAGCGGGACGCCTCCAGGGCCACAGTTGTGGTGGCCCCGCGTATGAACAGGTGAGACGGCAGGGGATTCAGCGCAATGTCGCTGATCGGGAGGGGTGAGTGGTGGTGTGCCAAAACGGTTCGAATGTGATGAATATCCTCGCGGTCCTCGTGTTTCAATCCGTGGCTCTGGTCTGGGCGCCGGCCAGGTGTCCGGCCGCCTACGAGGGTTGTCTCGTTGACTCCAGGGCCGAGGCAATCGGAGACTGCTGGTGCTTGTCCGGTTTCCCTGCGCTTTCCATGACGCCGCTGCCTCCTCCCGGCACCGGCTTCGCGCTGGGGCTCTCTTACAGGAGGCCGTTCGGCCTGAGCGACCTCGAAGAGAAGAACGCGGCCGTGAACGTGCCACTCTCCTGGTGCATCGCCTCTCTGGCGTTCATCGAGAGAGGTGGAGGGTTGTACAGAGAGCGGGCGCTCTCGGCCACTATGTCGGCGGCCGTGCGGAAAGCGACGCCCGGCAGGGCACCGCCTGCGGCCGCGAGTGGAATGCCGACGCGGACCGCGCCAGGCCGCACACTGGCCGCGCCGGCCAGCACGGTCTCCGTGTCAGTTTCGCTGACCGCGTTTAAGGTCTCAGTGGAAGGGTGGAGGCCCGCCAGATGCGCCAGTCTTTCAGCCGGCGCCAGGGCCTCGCCGGTGAGCTCCGCTGACGTGTGCGTCGGTCTGGGGAATATCATGTCAAGTGACACCAGTCTTGGCTTGCGTCAGACCTTTCTGGCGGGCGTCGTCCTGCGACCGCATCCGGTAGTGAGTCTCGCCGCCGAGGTGCGGAGGCAGCCGGGAGAGAAGTCGTCGTTCCATCTGGGAGCGGAGCTGGAGCCGTACGGCGGCGCGTACCTCCGGTGCGGTCTCAGGACTGAACCCATGGAGCTGACTGTGGGCTTCGGCATCGCCCTCGAGGGGCTGAGCCTGGACACGGCTTCTTCGTTCCATCCGGTACTGGGCAGGACGGACTCGTTCTCGCTCGGCTTCTCCAGGAGAGCACGCGGCGCAGAGTGAGTGGGCGCTGCGCCGCGGGGTGAGCGTGCGTGGTGAAGGCCGACGCGCCCGGTGTCGCGAGCCCACGAACGACCCGGCGCGCCAGAAATAGATTGCCGCCAGTGGCGGGAACTGATAACATTCAGGGCCTTGTCCGACGCAATGTCGCAGGGCGTAACATACGTACTGACAGCGAGTTATAGCATGAACCTCAAATCGTACTTGAAACCGCGCTTTGCCCTCTCCGTTTTCCTAGGACTTGCGCTCCAGCTGATGCCGGCTCCGCTTCTGGGCCAGGAAGACGTGGAGGACATCCTGGGTGAGGACACGCAGACGTCCGAAGCCGCATTTGTCGTGGAGCGGCTCGAGCGGCTCAGGGGCAAACCCATGGACTTGAACACCGCCACCGCTGACGAGCTGGCGCAGCTGCCGTGGATTTCTCCCTTGCTCGCAGGGAGGATCATCACTCTCAGGCAGCGGGCCGGCCAGTTCCGGTCCCTGGTGAACCTGAGTGTGATCCAGGGTGTGACTTACGAACTCCTCAAGGCCATCAGCCCGTACGTCACCGTCACGTACAAGGACGCGCCCTACTGGATTCCCACCGAGGGCAGGGTCAGGGCGTCCGGCCAGACGCCGGTGCGCACCGCCAGGAGCCTGCATCTGTACGGCCGCGTCACCTCCAGGCCGTCGAAAGAGGTCGAGATGTCTTATCTCCTGGACAGAGACCCGGGCGAGAGCTCGGTCACGGATTTTCAGGCGGCTTACGTGGCGTTCAGTCGCGAGGGGACTCTCTCGCGGGTGACCGCCGGCGACCTCACCGCGGAGTTCGGCCAGGGGCTGGTGCTCTGGGCTCCCGGAGGCTACTTCAGGGGCTACGAGGTCGTGTCCCAGGCGGCCAGGAGTCCGGCGGGCGTCAAGGGGTATCGTTCGTCCGTGGAGAACGGAGCCCTGCGGGGAGTGCACGTAGGGCTTGCGGAATCCTGGCTCTCGCTGGACGCGCTCCTTTCGCGCTCCGAGCTGGACGCCTACTTGAACGACGACGGCACCGTGAGGCGGCTTGCCGACACCGGTTATCACAGAGACGCGTGGGAGCTCGAGGGGAAGGACGCGCTGAGGGAGGACCTTTTCGCCGTCCACGCCGCCGTCAGACAGTCGAACGCGCTCATGATCGAAGCGACGTTCACGAGCTCCCGGTACGAGCCGGGGTTTTCCTCCGGCGACACCGGCTCACAGAATTCCGACGTGCTGTATTTCGCGGGGGACGGGGTCTCGGTGGGCGGGCTGGGCGCCAGACTCGCCCTGCCGCAGGCGAACCTGTTCGGAGAGGCGGCGATGATGAGCGGCGGGAGCAAGGCCTTCCTCTTCGGATGGGTCTGCGACGTCAAGCGGGTCGAGATTGCCACCGTGTTCAGGACCTACGACCGCGACTACTACAACCTCAGGGCCTCCTCCTTCTCGGGCGACGACCCCTGGAACGAGAGGGGCGTTTACCTGGGGCTTCAGACCAGGGTGACCGACTCGAAGCTCAATCTCTACGTGGACGGCTTCCAGCGCCCCGGCCCCGGCCGCGGCGAGAGTTTCCCAAAGTCCGGGTACGAGGCGGTCGCCTCGGTGGAGCGCAAACACGGCAACGGCGTGACGACCAAGTTCAGGGGCAAGCTCACGAAACGCGAAGACTCCGTGGCCGACCCCGCGGACCCGTACGCCAGGAAATCGGTCACGTCCTCCAGGCAGACATACTACGGCGACGTCAACTGGGACCCAGGAAGACCCCTGTCCTTCCGGCTCAGGTACGGCAACGTCCGGGCGGACAACGGCGAGAAGGGCTCGCTCGTGTTTGCCGGCTTCGCCTACCGCACGGAAGGGGTGGTTAGTCTCAAGGGTCGTGTGATATACTATGACACTTCGTCCTACGAGTCCCGCGTCTACGAGTACGAGGACGACCTTCCGGGCCGGGTGTCGCTCGACCCGCTGTGGGGCGAAGGCATGAGATGGTACGTATTGCTCGGAGTCCGCGGCAAGAAGCTCGGCGCCTCCGCCAAGTTCGCGCAGAACCAGCCTGCTGACGCGGATGGAGAAGAGGGCGCGAGCTCCGAGTTCGGACTTCAGCTGGATTTCGCCTTTTGACTTTTTGCGACGGAGGTCAGACATGTACGCGAAGCGCATGAAGAGGTTGGGCACCGAAACCGCTTTCGAGGTCCTCGCGAGAGCGAAGCAGCTGGAAGCCAAAGGAATGAAAGTCGTGCATATGGAGATCGGGGAGCCGGATTTCGACACTCCGGCGAACATCAAGAACGCGGCCATAGAGGCGCTGAATCAGGGATACACCCACTACAATCCGTCTCCGGGGCTTCCGGAAGTGAGGGCCACCATCGCCGAGTACATGTCGAAGGACAGGGGCATGACAGTAAGGCCGGAACACGTGGTGGTCGTGCCGGGCGCCAAGCCCACGCTGTTCTTCGCCGGGCTTGCCATTCTCGAGGAGGGAGACGAGGCCATATACCCGAACCCGGGGTTCCCCATCTACGAATCGGTCATCAAGTTTCTGGGCGCCAAGGCGGTCCCGATAAAGCTGAGAGAAGATAACGACTTCAACCTGGACGTGGACGAGCTGGAGAAGAAGATAACGTCCAGGACCAGGCTGATCATTCTGAACTCGCCCCAGAACCCCACCGGCGGCGTGCTTCCTTACGAGCAGCTCAAGCGTATCGCCGAGATTACTTACAAGAAAAACCTCTTCATCCTCTCCGACGAGGTCTACTCCAAGATAATCTACGAAGGCAAGCACTTCAGCATCGCTGCGTTCCCGGGGATGCAGGAGAAGACGATAATCCTCGACGGCTACTCGAAGACCTACGCGATGACCGGCTGGCGGCTGGGCTTCGGCGTCATGAACGAAACCCTGGCCAAGCACGTCGCCAGGCTGCAGACGAACTGCACTTCGTGCACGAACTCTTTCATTCAGAGGGCGGGCATGAAGGCTCTCACAGACCCGCAGGACGAACCGAAGAAGATGGTCGCGGAGTTCAAACGCCGCAGGGACGTCATCGTGGAGGGGCTGTGCGCGATAAGAGGGGTCAGGTGCCTGAAGCCGAAGGGCGCGTTCTACGTGTTTCCCAACGTCACCGGGACCGGAATAGACTCCGATGAACTTGCGAAGAAGCTGCTGGACGAGAAGGGCGTCGCGGTGCTGTCCGGATCGGCCTTCGGGAAGTACGGCAAGGGCTATCTCAGGTTCTCGTACGCCAATTCGGTGGAGAACATCAAGGAAGGCCTGAAGAGAATGAAGGAATACGTCGAATCCCACGACAAGAAGGGTAGACGCTAGTACGTGAGTACCCGCAAGGCGGCGGGGGCAGGAGCGCCTGCCTCCGCTGCCTCGGCGCGTGTGCCCCGCGACAGGGGCGGCCATGCATTTCATTGGGGGGAGGTGATGATGGGGTAGTGTAAGCACGGTCGCACACCGGCACAGTAGAAGCTCGCAACAGCCGCTTTCCGGCCGCATGCTCTCTCGCAGTGACTCCTCAGAAGGCAGCAGTTTTGTGATGGGATGAAGGGAGGAGGAGGAAGATGAGACGCTTTGCCTTCACAGTTCAGTTTGCTTTGGTTCTTGTTGTTTTTCTGCTTCTTTCCGCCAGGTTCTGCTCCGCCCAGCTGGTCATCAACGAGATAATGGCCTCTCCGTCGGTCGACTGGAACGGAGACGGGGCCTACACCTACCGCGACGACGAGTGGGTGGAGGTCTACAACAACACCGAAGGGCCTCTCGTGCTGGACGGTTACCGTCTGGCCGACGCGGAAACAACCTGGCGCTACGGTTTCAGCGGAGTGCTCCCGGCCAGGGGATATCTCGTTGTCTTCGGGGACGCCTCCTACGCCTGGGAGAAGATCCACGCGTACCCGGCCTACGGACTCAGTCTGAGCAACACCGGCGACACGGTGCAGCTCTGGCGGTTCGTGGGTGTGGACAGCTTCCTGGTGGGGTCGTACGCGTACGGCAAGAACGCAGCCGGCACCGACCGTTCGGTGGGCCGAAAGCCCGACGGCGTGGAGGACTGGTACATCTTCGACAAGCTGAACCCGTACACCGGCACGACGCCGCCCCTGGGCACGGGTTGTCCGCCCAGCCCCAAGACGGCTAACGGCTGCGCCACGCCGGTGCAGAACGACACCTGGGGCCGCATAAAGACGTTGTTTGAGTGAAGCGGACGTTCCGGGCGGGCGCCGTGCGGCTCCAGGTGAGACCCGTCCGGGCGCCGAATTTTGTCGCGTGCTGTGCATCGGTCCTGTCTGTGGCGCTGCGAGAGCGCCGCGGTCGAAAAGCGTGCTTGGCTGTTACCACAAGATTGGGTGGCTCTGGGGTTGCCGGCGGGCGTGTCACGCGTTTACCATTGAACGCCCGCCGCGCCCGTGATATCCTGCGCGCGTCAGTCCGTCGGGGGGACTTGCTCGTGCGTAAGCTCTTCTTCATCTTCGCCCTTTGCCTTCTCGCCGTCTCGTGCGAAAAGCCCCGGGACACCGGTGGAGGTGGAAGCACGCCCGGAAACTCTACCGGCGGCACGGAGTCCATCAGCAAACAGGAACGAAGCTCTCGCAGAAAGCTGGGCAGGGACTGGCAGAGCCGGTACTCCGAGAAGACAATGAGGCGTCGCTACAACCTCAGCAAGAGACAGCTCGAAACCGTGAAGAAGGAATTGAGGAAGAAGGACCCGTCTCTGACGACCAAGGCCGGGCAGAGCCCGCCGGCGGGGCAGAGCCCGCCGGCCACGCAGACGCCGGCGTCGGGCCGCTAGTTTTCCTGGGAACATCATTCGGGGAGAAGGTGGTGGTGCGGAAGGGGGGATTTGAACCCCCAAGAGGTTACCCTCACTGGACCCTGAACCCAGCGCGTCTGCCAGTTCCGCCACTTCCGCACTCGATCGGGCGGCTCACGTGCAACTCACCCTGAACTCTAGGTACAAGATGATAGCACAAGCGGCGGACAGTGCAACCTCATAGTGGCGCACGCTTGCTCGAATCGGGGCGAGCGGGTTGGGGTTTCCCAGGCAGGGTGCACGGCGGAGGGGAGGCGTCCCTCGTCCAGACGTAAAGACGCGGGTCGAGCTTTGTGCCTTTCGACTCGGTCGTTCTCAGCTTGACGACGTTGTTTCCTGTTACCTCGCAGATGTCCGCTTCTCTCTCGGGCTTCATCACCAGGTCCGTGGCCCCGCCGCAGTTCACCCAGGTTGGCCGCAGGGCGATCGTAAGCGTGTCGCCCACTCCGGGAACAGCGGCGTACGGGATCAGGGTGTCCGGCCGGACGTAGCACGAAGTGTCGCGAACCGCGAGCGGTGAGGAGATGCAGTCGGCTGTGAAGTCGGTCAACAGGTTGGTCTCCCAGTTGACCGCCTGCTTGTAGAACACGACCAGCTTGACCACGGCACTGTCAACGGCCTGGCCCTCCAGACCGGAGGTGTCGAAAGACAGGAAGATCCTGTCCCAGAAGTACCCGCCGTACGAGACCGGCTTGAGACTCGTCTGGCAGGCTCCCATCACCCCCGTGCTTATCGCCAGGTCTTCGTGTCCGGGGCAGGAAACGTTCAGGATCGCGGCTCTCTGTACGTAGCCGTCCTTGGCCGCTGTACCCCAGAAGGCAAACAGAGCCGCCTCGCACCGAGACGCCCCGACCAGCAGGGCAGCAGACAGGAGAGCAGTCATCACTCTTGCCATTTACGGCCTTCCTTCCTCGCGCTTCGGACGCTCTGGCCGCGTCCACCCACGCTTCCAGCATGCGGCCGCAGACGCGCTTTATCAAGGCAAAAAAGCGGGCCGGGGACCGGTGCGCCACCGGCCCGATTCCGATTGAAAACCGCACCACCTTCTGCTATCAATCTTCTGGCGTCAATCCCTTTAGGCGGCCCATCCGGACTTCACCTTGCCCCGTGCGGCTGAGAAGCATCACTCGACATGAGCCCTGAGACCGCGGTCAGACAGGTCTGCACGAACAGAAAGGCCAGGTATCTCTATTTCATACTCGAGACGGTTGAGGCCGGCATAGCCCTGGTGGGCAGCGAGGTGAAATCGCTGAGGGCCGGGGCGGCCAACATCCGCGACAGCTACGCCTCCATAGAACGGGGAGAGGTCTTCCTGCACCACATGCACATCAGTCCGTACGAACAGGCCACTCATTTCGGACACGACCCTCTGAGAACCAGGAAGCTTCTGCTGAACCGGAGCGAGATAAAGAGACTGACGGGAAAGGTGAACGAGAAGGGACTCACTGTAGTTCCTTTGAGCGTGTACTTCAAGGGCAGGCACGCGAAGGTGGAGCTCGCTCTGGTGAAGGGCAAGAAGCAGTACGACAAGAGAGCGTCCATAGCCAGGCGGGAGCAGGACCGGGAAATCCAGCGCGCGGTCAGGGGCAGAGGACGGACGGAATGAAGAAGATTGTTGCCTCGACCATCTTGACGGCGCTTGCCTGTTCGATTCTGTGCGCGTGCGTGACTCCTCCGGCCGCCGCCTCGGAAGCCAGGAAGGCGAAGAAGATAGGCGACAGGTACTACCTGTCGATGAACGACGCCGCTCTGCTTCTGGGCGCGACCAAGTTCTGGAAGGAGGAGACACGAAAGGCAGTGCTTAACGTCGAGGGCACGAGGATACGCCTGACGGTCCACAGCCCGGTCGTCGCCGTCGGCGAGAAGACGTACGTTCTGCCTTCTCCCGTGCTGTTCTCCAGGGGTGTGATGTTCATCCCGGTCGAGCTCTTCACGGAGACCGTGCCGTCGGCCATGGGCAAGAGAATATCCTGGGACCCGGACACTCAGTACCTGTCCGTTCTGAGAGAAGGGACGGTGCCGGCAAGCGTGTCGGTCCAGGTTTCCGACCAGGTCACGTACGTCACGGTCGAGAGTCCGGAACGGATTGAGTATTCTCCGGTCCGCGTGTCGAAGGACTGGTTCACGGTGCTGCTGGACAGGGCGAGTGTCCTCACGAAACCGGTCCTGCCCGAGAACGCAACGGTGAAGGAGATCAACGTGGGCCGGGCGTCGGGTGGAGTAGAGCTCCGCCTCGCCCTGGCGCCGGGCGTGTCCGGATACAGTCTGGAGCGGAAGGCGAACCCGCCGCGGATCGTGCTGGGCTTCACGTCCTCGGAAGAAATCCTCCGTTCTCCCGGGTTCGTGTCGTTCGACGCGGAGATGCCCAGAGTCGCGTCACGACGGGTGTACAAGGTCGTGGTTGTAGACGCGGGCCATGGAGGCGCGGACGAGGGCCTGAGGGCGGACGGCTCGGTCGAGAAGCACGTCAACCTCGAGCTCGCCAGAGCCTTGAAGGACGCTCTCTCATCGGCCGGCGGGCTGGAGGTCGTCCTCACCAGGAGCGATGACGCTCAGATGAGCGCTGATGAGAGGGCGGTCAGAGCGAATACCGTGGGCGGCGACATCTTTGTCAGCCTTCACTGCGACGGCTACTCCGGAAGCCAGGCCAGGGGCTATTCGGTCGAGGTGCTTGAGTCGGAGGGCGCGAGTGGTCTCGCCGCGCAGAGGAGCTCGCGCTCCGGACGCGCCTCGGGAGCCGCGTCCGGGCAGGTTGACCTCGTCCCGTGGAGCGAAGTCGCCGCGGGTCACGCCGGCGAGAGCGCTTCACTGGCCAGGTACATCTCGCGCGGCCTCGGCAGCGTCGAAGGTCTCAAGGACGCGGGATTCAGGAGAGCTCCGCTCGTCCTGTTCCGCGGTATCGACATGCCCTGCGTTCTGGTGAACTGCGGCTTCCTTACGAACCCGGGTGACGCGGCCCTGTTGCGTGAGGCCTCGAGTCAGCGTAGAATCGGCGGAGCGATTGCCAGGGGCATAATCGAATTCGTTAACGACTCGCGGCGGTAGAAGCGATCCACTCCCGCGCCGCGGGTGGCCCGCGAGAGCCGGGCGGCGCCGACGATGGTTCGGTCTCGCGCCGCACGCGCACGGATTGGAGGCAAGGTGGGCACTGCGAACAACAAGTCCTTCTACAGAATCCTGCTCGTCCTGGCGCTGGTTGTCTTTGTCCTCCTGGCGATAGCGGTAATCACGTCCAGGCGCAGGGCGGAGCTGCCCGAGCCGGTGAGCCCCGCGCCCGAGCAGCCGATGGAGACCGAGACCGGCACGAGGGCCATCGCCCTTTACTTCGGCTCTGCCGACGGCAGCGAGCTCGTTGAGACAAGCAGGGAAATCCCGGTCCCGTCAGACCCTTCCGCTCTCCTCGCGAGCGTGATGAGAGAGCTTGCGTCGGGCCCCTCTGACAAGGGTGTTGCCGTCTTGCCGGCGGGCACGCAGGTCAGGAGCGCGTACGTCTCCGGGAACGACGCCTACGTGGATTTCTCGAGCGAGCTGAGGTCTGGTTTCGGAGGCGGCTCGACTCAGGAGTACCTCCTCATCGCGTCCGTGGTGCGGACCGTTTCCGAGAACTTCCAGGACATCTCGCGCGTTCAGATTCTGGTCGAAGGCAAGACGGTTGAGTCTCTGGGCGGCCACTACGAGCTAATGGAGCCGCTGCCCGTCGGCGAATGGGAGTGACGTGCGGGACTGTCCCGCCGGCGAATGGGAGTGAAGCCAGATGAGAGCACCGATAGGTGTGTTTGATTCCGGGATCGGAGGTCTGACCGTCGTCAAGCACCTCATGTCCAGGCTGAAGAACGAGAGCATCGTGTATTTCGGCGATACGGCACGCGTGCCCTACGGTTCCAAGTCGGACGACACGGTAAAGCGGTTTGCCTTCGAGGACACGAGGTTCCTCCTTAACCACGGCGTGAAGCTCATCGTGGTGGCATGCAACACGGCCTCGGCCGTCGCACTGGACGACCTGAGAAACCGGTTCGACGTGCCGTTCGTCGGAGTGATAGAGCCGGGGGCGAGGGCGGCCGTAAGTCTCAGCAGGAATAAGAGAATAGGAGTCATAGGAACTTTGGGGACGGTGGAGAGTCGCGCCTACGAGAAGGCGATCGACCTCGCGGGCGGCTCCTTCAAAGTCTACGCGACTGCCTGCCCGTTGTTCGTCCCCGTCGCCGAGGAGGGCTGGATGTCGCATCCCGCGGCAGCGGTCATCGCGGAGGAGTATCTGGGGAGGGTCAAGCAGAAAGACGTGGACGTCCTGGTCATGGGCTGCACTCACTACCCGGTGCTCCGAGGGGTGATACAGAAGGTGGTCGGGAGGCGGGTCGTGCTGGTGGATTCCGGCGAAGAAGCCGTGAAAGAAGTGGCGTCCATCCTCAAGCAGCGCTGCATAGAGGCTCCGGGCAAATCGAAGACGACCAGGGAGTTCTATGTCAGTGACATCCCGCGTAAGTTCAGAGAAGTCGGAGAGCGCTTCCTTGGCCGGCCGATAGACGGCCTCACTCTGGTGAACCAGTCCGACATCCCGTGGTACGAGAGGAAGACGTGAAATGAAGAGAGTTGACGGACGAAAGCCCGAAGAGCTGCGCAAGGTGAAGATCAAGGCTCCCTACCTGAAGCACGCGGACGGCTCGGCCCTTGTCGAGATGGGCAACACGCGGGTCATCTGCGCCGCCACCATCGAGAACAACGTGCCGCCGTTCCTGAAGGGGCGCGGGACCGGCTGGGTAACCGCCGAATACGGGATGCTTCCCCGGAGCACTCACGACAGGACTCCGAGAGAATCGCACAGGGGAAGAGTGAGCGGCAGGACCTTTGAAATACAGCGGCTCATAGGAAGGTCCCTCAGGACGGTCACGGACCTGAAAGCGCTGGGCGAAAAGAACATCATCCTGGACTGTGATGTCCTCGAGGCCGACGGGGGCACGCGGACGGCCTCCATCACCGGCGCCTACGTCGCGCTGCACCAGGCGCTTTCCAAGTTGGTGCGTAAGGGCACGCTGGCCAGGGTCCCGCTGGTGGAGCCCGTGGCGGCTGTCAGCGTGGGCATAGTGGACGGAACGGTCGTGCTCGACCTCTGCTACGACGAGGACCATCGGGCCTACACGGACATGAACGTGGCCATGACCGCTTCGGGCAAGTTCGTAGAGATCCAGGGCACCGCGGAGCTGCGGCCGTTCAGCGAGGACGAAATGCTGCAAATGCTCGCGCTTGCCCGGAAAGGCATAGCAAGGCTCATCAAGTACCAGAACCAGGCGGTGTCCGCCGCGGAAGAGAAGAAGTAGCCGCCGCCGTCTGGACCGGACTACTAGGCGAGAGGAGGCAGCGGGCCGTGAAGGAAGAAGCGTTATCCGTTGAGCCGGCGCCCCACCGCGAGGCAAAAATGAACGACAACAGATTCAGGCTGGTGATCTCGTCGGGCAATCGGGACAAGCTGAGAGAAGTCGCGGAGGTCATGTCCGCGAGCTGGCTGGAGCTGGTCCCGCTGAGCAGCTTTCCAGGCGCGCCGACTCCCAAGGAAGGCTCCTTCTCGCTGGAGGAGAACGCACTCATCAAGGCGCGGACGGCCCGCGACTTCACGGGCCTGCCCAGCGTCGGAGACGACACGGGCCTGGAAGTGGACATACTCGACGGAAAGCCGGGCGTGTTTTCCTCGAGGTACGCGGGCGAGAACGCCACGTACTCCGACAACGTAAGGAAGCTCCTGGAAGTGCTCCAGACGATTCCCGGGCCGGAACGGGCCGCGCGGTTCAAGTGCGTCGTGGCCCTCGCTCTCCCCGGCGGCAAGGAACGCCTCTTCCGCGGTTACTGCTGGGGTCACCTGTGCTTCGAGCCGAAGGGCGAGAACGGGTTCGGTTACGACCCGGTGTTCGTGCCGAACGGGAAGAAATCCACACTCGCTCAGCTGAGCCCTCCGCTCAAGAACAAGCTCAGTCACAGAGGTAAAGCGCTGCGCTCCCTCAAACGGCATCTGAGAAAATTGCACGAGACGAAGTAGTGGAGTGCCCTGCGCCGACTGCCTGACGCAGTCCTTGCCCGCTTTCCGCGTGGCGGTCTGCACACCTGCCTGCAGCAGGCGAATCACCTGTACAGTGTCTTCATTTTCCCCCAGGTCAGCTCCTGGACCGGCATCAGGCCGCAGACGACACTCTGCGAACCCCCGACTTGAGCCCCGCCGCCGATTGTGGTGCCCTCGTCGTAATGACTTACGCAAGCGACGACTTTGTAGTGACCCAGGTCCGCGCTGTTCACAATGTTGAAATACACTGCATCAGGTTCGCTGCCGGTGTTCAGGTACACCAGGTAACCCTCGTGATCATGCTCCGAGTGGCATATTGCGGTTGAAGAAGCCAAACATGCTGCCGGCTCGCCGGCGCCAGACGGGCCCCTCAGAAACCCGGGGCAGGCATTCCAGCTCATGAACACGAGCGGATGGCCGGTCGGCGCTGATTGAGACACGCCGAACCCTACAGATTTGTATCCCCCGTAGCCCTCACAGAGAGTTCCGCTCGGGGTGTACGGGCACGTCGGCAGGTCCAGGTCTCCGACATGCAGAGGCAGGTAGTACGTGTGGTACGGGACCCTCGGGGCGTAGCACGGGAGGTCCAGCGGAGACGTCAGAGGCCACGGGTGCCAGCAGATCTCCTGAGGCAGCGGGACCGGCTCTTCCTCAAAATGGTAGACCTCGAGGTAGAGCTTCGGGTGGGCGTTGCCGGCCGGACTCTGCGCAGGCACGGCCAGCAGAAAAAGACTCAACGAGAACATCAGCCATCGAGTCATGTGGCCCTCCCTTGTCACGCGGCAGTAGCT
>CAZMZP010000026.1:0-25606 GCA_964570935.1 uncultured bacterium | reverse complement strand
GTCGTCCGCGCAAAGAGGGCCAGCCGGTCCAGGGCCTCGTCATCGTCCCGGTCGGCCATGAGCATGCAGTGAGACTCGTGGGATCCCCGTCCTACACGCCCGCGTAATTGATGCAGCTGCGACAGCCCGAAGCGTCGCGCGCTCTCGATCACCATGATCGTGGCGTTGGCGACGTCCACTCCGACCTCGATCACCGTGGTGCTGACCAGGAGGTCGATTTCCCCTTCCTTGAAGCGCCGCATCGTCTGTTCTTTTTCGTCGGACTTCATCCTGCCGTGGAGGAGACCCACCCTGACTCCCCTGAGCAGCGGGTTCCGCGACAGATGCTGCGCCATCTCGGTGGCAGCCATCAACTGCTCCGACTTCTCCGACTCCTCGACCAGGGGGTAGACCACGAAGGCCTGTCTTCCCTCCCGCACCTTCTTCGCGAGGAACTCGTAGACCTTCGCCCGCTCGCCGTCCTCCACGATCTTCGTCAGAACCTTCCGCCTGCCCGGAGGCATCTCGTCTATCACCGAGACGTCAAGGTCGCCGAACACAGTCATGGCCAGAGTCCGCGGTATGGGCGTGGCGCTCATGACGAGCGCGTGGGGGAAGATACCCTTGCCGGCCAGCGCCCCCCTCTGCAGCACGCCGAAGCGGTGCTGCTCGTCGACGACGACCAGTCCCAGCCGCGCGAACTCAACGTTCTCCTGGATCAGCGCGTGAGTCCCGAACACGATCTGGACCTCGCCCTCGCGGACCTGCCTGAGTATCTGCTCCCTGGCCTTGGGCTTTGTCTTGCCGAACAGCGCCGCCATCTTCACGTCGAACCCTTTCAGCAGCCCGGACGCGGTGGCGTAGTGCTGCTCGACGAGTATCTCGGTTGGCGCCATGAACGCGGCCTGGCACCCGTTGTCCGCCACTATCAGGCACGCCGCCAGCGCCACCACGGTCTTTCCGCAGCCCACGTCGCCTTCCAGGAGCCTGTTCATCACACGTCTGGAACTGAGGTCGAGCCTCGCCTCCTCCAGCACCCGCTTCTGCGCCTGGGTAAGCTGGAACGGCAGGGACTCCAGGAACCGCGTGAAACGCGGCCCGTCCGTCGAGAAGGCCAGCGCCCTGGACGGCTCCTGCGCTCTCTGTTTCCGCCTGGCCAGGATCAACTGGAGATAGAAGAACTCCTCGAAGGCCAGCCGCTCCCTGGCCCGTGCCTGCGCTTCCCAGCTGTCAGGGAAGTGAATCTGCCGCAGGGCCTCCCGCAGGTCGGCGAGCTTCCTGCGTTTGATGACGTGCTCGGGCAGACTCTCGCGCAGGAGGGGCACGCAGCTTTCCAGTGTGCGCTTCACGGTCCTTCTGAGGATCTTCTGGCCGATGTCGGCGGTCAGGCGGTACGACGGCACGATCCGTCCGGTGTGGATGAGTTCCTGGTCTTCTCTGGACAGGATCTCGTACACCGGGTTCTTGATCTGCTTTCCCCTGTAGAACCCCACCTCTCCGCTGACGACGATCTCCTGCCCCGTCTTGAACACCCTCTGCAGAAACGGCTGGTTGAACCAAATGCACTCAACGCTTCCAGTGTCGTCGGTAAGCACCAGGATGAAATCCTTCCGGCCGTCCCTGGTCGGCCTCAGCTGGAACCCGAGCACGGTGCCCATCACGGTGCAGTTCTGGCCCTGGCCGATGGACGAGATCTTGCTGATCGTGGTCCTGTCGATGTAGTCCCTGGGGTAGTGTCTGAGCAGATCCATCAGGGTCGTGACGCCGAGCCTCTGAAACACCTCGGCCTTGGCCGGGCCCACACCCTTTAGATACTGGACTGGAGAGGAAGGTTTCAGCATGACGGGAAACGTGGAGTTACTTTTGCTCTTGCAAGGTCCCTTGCTGTTTGATAGATTCTATTCCAGCGTCTGGACAAACCTTAAGGAGTATATCAGTTATGTCTAAGAGATGCGATATCTGCGGAAAGGGAATCCAGTTCGGGTCGATGATAAGCCATGCCCACAACGTCTCCAAGAGGCGCTGGCAGCCAAACCTACAGAAGGTCAGGGTGGTCATGGACGGTGTGCCTCAGAAGATCAACGTGTGCACCAGGTGCCTGAGGTCTGACGTCGTCCAGAAGGCCATCCGTTCGACTGCCAAGACCCCCGCTCCGAAGGAGACCGCCGAGTCCTAGACTGCGGTTCACTCTTGCCGATGAAGCGCGACGCGGCCTGCGGCGTCTACATGTCGTCGCAGGCCTTCGTGTATGCGGACTTCAGGTGCGCCCCCGCCTCGGTCCCGTAAACGTGTTCCCACGGAAGCGGAGCGCTCGCCTCCGCGGGGTCGCTCACCTCGCGCTCGAACGAAAGGCCGGCCTTCTTCCATGCCTTCCTGGTGCTCGTCTCCTCGAACACAAGACTGTGCAGGGCGAGGCCCGTCTTCCAGCTTCCGCGCGACACCGCCGCTTCCAGCATCCAGTTCCTCACGCCGGGCGGTGTGAACCGGACTGCCTTGAGCTTTCTCACCTCCCGGGACAGTCTGTCGAGCTTGAGGCGCATGGTCTCCTCGGCCTCGGCTCCGAACCACTGGAACGGCGTGGATGCCTTGGGCACGAAGGGCGAAACGCTCAGGGTCACCGACCTCGACTTTCCGCGCAGCTCGAACCTCCTGGACACCGCCTCGGTCATGGACGCGATGGCGTCGACGTCTTCCGGACGTTCACCGGGCAGGCCCAGCATGAAATAGAGTTTGAGTGTGGTAAACCCACTCTCGGACGCGTGGCTCGCGGTCTCCATAAGGAGATTCAGGTCGAGCTCCTTGCCCATCACCCTTCTCAACCTCGCGCCGGCCGCCTCGGGCGCGATCGTGAGAGTCCTCGTGCCGCTGCGGGCTATGACCGACACAAGCTCGGACCTGCCCGCGTCCGCCCTGAGGGACGACACGGACACCCTCTGCTTCCTGTCCGCGAGCGTGCCGGCCAGGCAGGTGAGGCCGGGGTGGTCGGCGACGCAGGCGCCCAGGAACCCCACGGCCCTCGCCGCGGCGCCCGCCGCGTCCACCCTGTCCAAGAGCGAAGCGGCCGGAACGAACCTGAGCGGCGAGTAAGCCGAGCTGACCGCACAGAAACTGCACCTTCTGGTGCATCCCCTGGCTACCTCCGCCAGGAACATCCCGCCCAGGTGGGAACGCGTGCTGAGTATGACTGACGAGCAGAACAGGCGGGACAGGTCCCTCACGTGCCGCCTCCGCGGAGGGGGCGCGCCTCCGGCGCCCGTTCCGGCGCCGATGAACGGCGAGTGGAGCGACGGCACGTAGACACCCTCCACGGCCGACAGCGCCTCTTCGACAGCCTGCCTGCCGCCCTCCCGGCTTCCCAGGTAGGCGTCCAGTATCTCGCCCAGCGCCTCGTCCGCCTCGCCCAGAAAGATGGCGTCCATGAACAGGCTGGCGGGTTCGGGGTTTGCGAACACTCCCACCCCGCCGGCGATCAGGAATGGCGACGCGCCCGGCCGGTCGGCCGCGTAAGGCGCGATACCGGAGGATTTCAGAGTCCTGAGCACGTTCACGAGGTCGTTCTCGTACGAAACCGAGAACGCAAGGACGTCAAACTGCCTGAGCGGGAGCCGGCTCTCCAGACTGACCCCTTCGAGACCGCGCTCGAAGAACGCCCTCTCGCAGTGAACTCCGGGGGTGGAAGCGAGCATGCGGTAGACCCCCTGGAAGCCAAGATTGTCCATGCCGACGGAGTAGGAGTTCGGATACACGACACACACGCTCAGCCGGGACCTTTTGCGCGCCCGGCCGGGGGCGTAGTCGAGCAGATTCAGTTCGGCTCGCTCATACGGAGGTGGTGACATCTGAAGGAACGACGGGCTGCGGGATCTGGTCGTCCAGGTACGACCGGGCCAGAGGGTTGTCCGGCTCCAGCCCGAGCACGTGAAGGAAATGCTCTCTGGCCTCGTCGAACCGGGACTGTCTCTGGAGAATGAGCGCCAACTCCAGTCTCGCTGACACGAAATTCCTGTTGATGGAGATGGCGGCGGCGAACGCCTTCTCCGCCTCGGCGTGCTGCGACTTCTTGGCGTAGGCGCGCGCGAGGCAGTAATGCAGGTCGGCGTGGTCCGGACAGAGGGCAAGGGCCGTCGTGAGATGCAACACGGCCTCGTCGTGCTTACCCTCGCAAAGGAAGACCCTGCCCAGGGCGTAATGGGCCGTGCCGTAGTCGGGGTGCAGCTCGATGGCCGCCACGAATTCGTTGCGGGCCTTCTCCAGCCGGCCCGCCTTCATGTACGAGATGCCCAGGCTCAGCCTGAGGTCGGGGTAGTCGGGATGGTATCCGACCGCGATCTCGAACTCGTTGGCCGCCTTGTTGTGGTCGCCCATCGCCAGGTACACCCGGCCCAGTTCGGCGCGGGCGATACCCGCGTCCGGCGACTGCTCCAGGGCGCCCTTGAGCTCCCTGACCGCGGCCGCGGTGTCGCCCATGCAATGATGGCAGAGGGCCAGGTGATAGCGGGCCCTCCAGAAAGACGGGTTCGCGTCCAGGGCTTTCCTGAACTTCTCGACCGCCATGTCGGCAAAACCGCTCTTGTACATGGCAAGACCGGCCAAAAAGTGAGTGTCGGAGTAGTTCGGCGCCAGCTCCGACGCGTGGACCAGCAGCTTCACGGCGTCCGCGTAACGCCTCTCAGCCAGGTACGCCATGCCGAGATGCATGTGGGCGTCGATGTACCTCGGGTTAATCGCGATCGCCTGCTTGAACTCGGCCGCCGCCCGGGAGGTGTCCCCCATCTCGGCCAGTATTATGCCCAGCTTGCAGTGGAGGTCCGCGTACCGCGGCTGCAGCGCGATGGCCTTATCCAGCTCCGCCACTGCCTGCTTTCGCAGTCCCCGGTTGTAGCAGGTGACCGCGTTGTCCATGTGAGCCATGCAGTCGGATTTCTTCCTGGGGATGTCTTTCAGCTCCTCTATGGCTTCCTCGGGGATGTGATTGTTCTTCTGAAGACTCAACGACACAGGAAGCTCGTAGCCGGTGCGCCTGACCTCCTGGAGCTGTTCCTCCGCACCCTTCTCGTCCCCAAGCGCGTGGAGACAGACCGCCATGTAGCAGCGGGCCTCCGAGTAGTTGGGGTTCACGGCCAGGGACTGCTCAAGCTCCTTCACCGCCTCTTCGTGACGGCCGGATTTCTCGAGTATGACTCCGAGGTAGTAGTGCAGGTCGGGGTAGTTGGGGCTCTCGGACAGGGCCGTGCGGAATTCCGCCTCGGCCTTGACGAGCTCTCCCTTTTTGAAATGAGCCAGGCCGAGGTGCGCCCTGGCTTCCGCGGCGTAGAAAAGCCCCAGGTTGTAGTAAGGGTCTTTCTTGTTGGAGATGGTCGCTATCGCGGTCTCAAATTCCGATACGGCCTCCTCGTACTGTCCGTTGTTGAAGAAAGCGATTCCCTTGTTGTAGTGCTCGTTTCCCTGGCGCTGAAGCAGTCTTCCAAAAAGCGTCATAGAGACACCACCCTCACGGTGCTTCCCGGCGATACCGAGAGGCTATTAAGTGGCCTACTCCATCTGCTTTCTGAGGAAAGCAGGAACATCCAGGCTGTCTTTAGAGAACGCCCTGCCCCACTTCCGCGTGTGCGAGACGACCGTGGATTCTTCCTTCCGCAGGAAGGCTGGTCTTCGCAAGCCCTCTTCGTCGTAATCGACGATCTCTATCAACCGCTTGCCCGCGTCTTTATCCTTGTCCTTGTTTTTGTCCTTCTCGACAGTTTCGCTCCTGGCCGGCTGCTTCTTACCGAACCCGGTGGCTATGACCGTCACCCTCACGTCCGAGTCCAGCCTGGGGTCTATCACGGCCCCGAAGATGACGTTGGCGTCACCGCCCGCCGCCTCGAGTATCACGCTCGCGGCGTCGCTCGCCTCGTGCAGCGTGAGGGTCGGCCCGCCGGTGATGTTGACCAGCAGGGCGCGGGCGCCGGCTATCGACACGTCCTCCAGGAGCGGGCTGGAAACGGCCAGCTGGGCCGCCTCGAGCGCCCTGTTCTCGCCGGAGGCCACTCCGGTTCCCATGAGCGCGTTGCCGCGCGCTGACATCACAGTCTTGACGTCCGCGAAGTCCAGGTTGATGATGCCCGGAACGGTTATCAGGTCAGATATACCTTTCGTCGCCTGGAGCAGCACGTCGTCGGCCGTCTTGAAGGCCTCCAGTATGGGGGTTGTCCTCTCCACGACGGACAGCAGCCTGTCGTTCGGGATGACTATAAGAGTGTCCACGTTCTCCCGGAGCTCGTCCAGGCCGTCTTCCGCCACTTCCGTCCGGCGCTTGCCCTCGAACACGAAAGGCTTCGTCACCACGGCCACGGTGAGGCAGTTGAGCTCCCTGGCCAGCGAGGCCACGAACGGCGCCGCGCCGGTGCCGGTGCCCCCACCCATGCCGCAGGTTATGAACACCATGTCGCTGCCGCGCATCGCTTCAGACAACTCGTCGGCGGACTCCTCCGCGGCCTTCCTCCCCACGTCGGGGTTGCCGCCGGACCCCAGCCCCTTCGTCAGCTGGGAGCCGATCTGTATCTTGTGCGTGGCCATGGACTGGCCCAGCGCCTGGCCGTCAGTGTTGCCGGCGATGAACTCCACTCCCGCGAGGCCGGAGGAAACCATCCGGTTGACTGCATTTCCACCGGCGCCGCCAAGGCCGATCACGCGGAGACGCGCGGAGTTGGTGTCATCGGGTTCGAATTGAAGAAGCATCACAACACCTCCATATCACACTGGAAAACCCACAACAACTAGAAAAAGCTGTCCACGAGCCTCCTCAGGCCCGTTGATATCTTTGAAAGGACGCCTTTGGAGTAGTCCGCGTCCATTTCTTCACTGTGAAAGGCGTGCAGGATGAGTCCCACGCCGGTCGAGAACCTCGGGTCGCTGACGGAATCCACGAGACCCGATACCCCGGTCGGGACGCCGATCCTGACCGGCATCTCAAAAACCTGTTCGGCGAGCTCGGTCATGCCGTGCATCAGAGCGGTTCCGCCCGTGACCACGACGCCGGCGCTGAGCAGGTTCGCGGAATGGTTCTTTCTCACCTCCTTGAGAGCCAGCTGACATATCTCCTCGAGCCGGGGTTCTATCATCGAGCTGAGCACGTACCGCGACAGCTCTCTCGTGGGTCTCCCTCCCACCCCGGGCACCGAGATCTTCTCGTCCTCGGAGACCATGGAGCTCAGCGCACATCCGTGTTTTATCTTGAGCTCCTCTGCTTTGTCAATAGGAGTTCTCAGTCCGATGGCAATATCGTTGGTGATGCTGGTGCCGCCGAAGCCGATTATCGCCGTGTGCCGGATGCTGCCTTCGTAGAACACCGCCACGTCGGTCGTGCCTCCTCCGATGTCTATGAGCACGACTCCCAGGTCTCTCTCGTCAGACCCCAGGACCGCGTGGCTGGACGCCAGCGGCTCCAGCACGAGGTCCTCCACCCTGAGCCCCGACCTCTCGATGCTCTTGCATATGTTCTTCGCGGACGTGACGGCGCCGGTGATTATGTGGATCTCGGCCTCCAGCCTTATGCCGCTCATGCCGATTGGGTCCTTTATCCCGTCCTGGTCGTCCACGATGAATTCCTGCGGGATGATGTGGATTATTTCTCTGTCGGCCGGTATGGCCACCGCCTTGGCCGCGTCCACCACTCTGGCCACGTCCGCCGGGCCGATCTCGTTGTCTTTCCTGGAGACGGCTATGACTCCCCTGCTGTTTATGCTTCGTATGTGGTCACCGGCGATGCCCGCGTAGACGGACTTTATCTCGACCCCGGCCATGCGCTCTGCCTTCTCGACGGCCCTGGATATGGAATGCACCGTCTTTTCCAGGTTGATGACGATGCCCCGCCTCAGACCCTCCGAGGGCACTGTGCCCACGCCCACAACGTTGACCTGGTTTGTGTCGTCCACTTCCGCCACGATGACGCAGATCTTCGTCGTGCCTATGTCGAGCCCCGCCAGTATTCTTCCAGATGCCATTCTTGCACCAGCCTTTCCACTCTAGAAGAGTGCGTAGGCGCCCGTGTCGGTCCCTTCCCTGTTCGACTCCTGGAGGGCAGGCTGAGCCTGTACAGTGGCCACGACCTGACCCTTAAATCTCAAGTCCACCGAGGCGGGCAGGAGCCCCCTCTGCTGCATGTCAGCCATGGCCACCCTCAGCGCCTGGAGTTTTCGCTTGCTCACGTCCTCGCTTCCGAGGATCACCGGGACTCCCGACTCCACCGCCACCAGCACGATCGAGCCGTCTTTGCGCAGGTTCAACTCCGATATCTGGGCGTACAGGTTCACTTCGGGGTCGCGCAGCCTCTGGAGGAGCGCGATGGCCTGGCCGACCTGTTCTCCCTTGAGCGTGTCGCCGGGCCTGATGCGCTTTCCGCGGAGACCCGTTATGACCGGCAGGTCGGGCAGCACGGCCGGATCCACCGGCTCAAACACCGCCCCGCTCTCGTCCATCTCCAGGAGCTTCTGAGCGTCCACGAGGGCGAACGGAGTCCTCTCTTCCACCTTGATGTACAGCTTCTTCCAGAGGAGCTTCTTCACGGCCGCCGACTTTATCCTCGGGTGCTTCTCCAGCCTGGACTCTATCTTCTCGGTGTCGTAACGAAGGCCGCACGTACCCTTCTCCACTCCGGCGATGCGCAGCACCTGCGAGTCCAGCAGGTATCTGTTGCCCTTGAGCGAGACCGCGTTCAACCTAAAAAGGCTCGAGCCGAGCACCCTGGCGCGCGCCTCGGGGAGCTTGACCACCGCCAGGACCACGACGAGGACGAGGAAGACGACCCTGAGCACGAGGTCAAAAGACACTTTCTTCCTGCGATGTCCCTTTCCGCAGTAGAACTTCTTCCTTGTCCTGCGCCTCACCACGCCGCCTCCGTCTGGCCGCCGCCGGGCGGCCGCGCCGTCACGTCACTACTTTCACCTCGAGCTCCAGCCTGACGCTGAACCTTCTCCAGACTTCCTCCCGCACGAGCTCGATCAAGGCCACAACGTCGCCGGCCTTTGCGCCTCCCGTGTTCACTATGAAATTGGCGTGCTTCTCGGAGACCTGGGCTCCGCCCACTCTCCTGCCCTTGAGACCCGCCTCGTCAATCAACCTGCCCGCCTTCCCTCCCTGGGGGTTCTTGAACACTGAACCCGCGCTGGGGAATTCCAGCGGCTGCTTCTCTCTTCTTCTGGCGAGAACGTCCGCCACTTCGCGTCCGAGCGCCTCGCGCTCGCCCTGCGCCAGCGCAAGCGCAAGCGTGGTCCCCGTCAGGACCAGCTCGCATCCGAAATCCGCCCGGCGGTAATCAAACCGGACGTCGCGCGAGCGAAGCTTTCTCTGCCGGCCCTCCCGGTCGTACCCGGTCACTTCGGCGACCCGGTCGCCGACGGCCGCTCCGAAGGCGCCCGCGTTCCCGGCCAGCGCTCCCCCGACCGTACCGGGGATCCCGGCCGTCTGCTGGAGGCCGGACAAAGAATGCGCCACGCAGAAGGCCGTCAAGTCCGACCACTGGGCGGCAGCGCCCGCCGTAACCCGGCCCTTTTCCGCCGGGTCTTCCGCGACGCCACCGAAGCCGCCACCCAGCTTGAGGACGACCCCCCTGTAGCCGGCGTCGCCGAAAAGGACGTTGGTGCCGGCACCCATCACAAACACACTGGCGTCCGCGTCTCTCGCCAGCTCCAGCAGGCCCGTCAAGCCGCCGGCGTGGCCGGCCACCACCAGGACGTCCGCGGGGCCGCCGACCCCGAATGACGTGAGAGCGGAGAGCCGGGCGTCCCTTCTGAAACTCACGCCGCCCAGCTTCTCCAGACGGCTCACAAAGCTACTTGCATCCCACACTTTGTTTGCCCGCGCGAAGCCTCGCCAGCAGACTCTCGCCGAATCTCCAGATGTCGCCGGCGCCGAGTGTGACGACGACGTCGCCCGAGGCCAGCTCCGTGATTATCGTCTCTTCTATCGCCTTCAAGTCGGGCCTGAGCGTCACCTCGGCCTTCTGTCTCTTCCGGATCTCCGCCGCGATGGTCTCCGAGCTGACTCCCTTGATGGGCTCCTCTCCGGCGGGGTAGATGTCCGTCAGGTAAACGTGATCGCAGGAATCGAACGCCCTGCCGAACTGCGCGGCCAGCAGAGAGGTTCTGGTGTACCTGTGCGGCTGAAACACCGCCAGTATCCTGCCCTTCCAGATCGTCCTCGCTGTGTCGAGGACGGCCCTGATCTCGGTCGGGTGATGCCCGTAGTCGTCCAGCACCGTCACTCCGCAGGATTCGCCCTTTATCTCGAACCTGCGCCTCACTCCCTCGAACTCCTGAAGCGCCCTCTTGATGGCCTCGAACTCGACTCTGAGCTCCAGTCCGACGGTCAGCGCGGCCAGGGAGTTGTATACGTTGTGCCTTCCCGGCATTCTGAGGGTGATCTCGCCCAGGATCTCCCCCTTCACCAGCGCCCTGTATCGCATGGCGAGCCCGCTCTGAGTGATGTCGGTCGCGGAGACGTCCGAGCCGCCGTTGAGCCCGTACGTCAGCACCCTCCTGGTGATGCGCGGCATGATGGAACGCACGTTCTCGTCGTCGGCGCAGACCACCGTGGCGCCGTAGAACGGGACCTTGTTGGCGAACTCCACGAACGCGTCCTTTATGTTGTCCAGGTTCTTGTAGTAATCCAGGTGCTCCTCGTCGATAGTCGTGATGACGGCGATGGTCGGAGACAGCCTCAGGAAGGACCCGTCGCTCTCGTCGGCTTCCGCGACGAAGAACTGGCCCGTGCCCAGCTTCGCGTTCCTGTTCGTGGACCTGAGCCGACCGCCGATCACTATGGTCGGAGCGAGATAGCCGTGAGTGAGAACGGAGGCGATCATGGAGGTGGTGGTTGTCTTGCCGTGCGCGCCGGCTATGGCCACGCCGTATTTCTGGCGCATCAGCTCCGCCAGCATCTCCGCCCGCGAGATGACGGGTATGTTTCTCGCCTTCGCGGCGGCCAGCTCCGGGTTGTCGCTCCTTATGGCCGAGGAGACGACCACCACGTGCGCGCCCTCGAGGTTCGCCGCGTCGTGGGCGTAGAACACCCTGCCTCCCAGCCTCTCCAGAGTCTCCGTCACCTCGGTGTGCTTTATGTCCGAGCCCGACACGTCGTAGCCCTGGTTGAGGAGCACCTCCGCGATGCCGCTCATGCCGGTCCCGCCGATCCCTATCAGATGAATGCGCCTAATAGTTGTGTACATTCCGGACGCTCCTGTGTCCTGATTGGCCGATGTCAACCAGGGACTTCGCTATTCTCTCCGCCGTGTCCAGCCTGGCGAAGCTGCGGGCGCTTATCGACATACGCTTGAGCCGGCTCTCGTCGCTCGTGAGCCTGCCTATGGTCGCGGCAAGAATATCCGCATTCAACTCTCTGTCAAGTATCATCTCCGCCGCCCCCCTGTCCACAAGATTTCGTGCATTCTGGACTTGATGGTCATATATGGCGTAGGGGTACGGCACAAAAATCGCCGGTATGCCGCACGCGGCCACCTCCGAAATCGTCATCGCTCCCGCCCGGCAGACCATGAGGTCGGCGCAGCAGTAGACCTCGCCCACGGACACGACGTACGGCATGACCACGATCCTGTCTCCGAACGGTTCGACCGACTGGCGGACCCACTCGAAGTCCTGTTTTCCGGTCTGCAGAATGAACTGCAAGTCTTTGCGATGGAACAGCTTATTGAGAGCCCCGATGGCCGCCAGGTTGAGGCTGTGGGCGCCGGTCGAGCCGCCCATCACGAGCACCGTCATCCGCTCCGAGTTAAGCCCGAGCTTCTGCACGGCCGAGTCCCTGTCACATTTCAGGAGTTCCCTCCTCACCGGGTTGCCGGTCAGTTTGAGATTGTCCTTTCTCTTGAAGTACTTCCTGGATTCGGCGAACGTGAGATGGACCTCGTTCGCGAAGCGTGACAGGAACCGATTAGTCAGCCCCGGCACGCTGTTCTGCTCCTGGACGACGCACGGGATTCCGAGCAACCATCCCAACGTGAGCACCGGGCCGCTCACGTAGCCTCCGGTTCCCAGAATCACGTCCGGCCTCCACCTCAACAAGATGGCCAACACTTCGAACAAGGACACGAAGGTCGCGGCCGCGAAGCCCACGAGCCGGATTCCGGCTTTCCTGGGCATCCCTTTGGCCGAGATCCGCACGAGCTTGAACCCGTACTGTGCCACGATCTCCCGTTCCATGCCCTTGCGGCCGACTACGAACAGGATGTCTGGTCCCTTCGGCCTGCCGGCCAGTTCCTGAGCCACTGCGATCGCGGGGTAAAGATGCCCGCCTGTCCCGCCTCCTGCCATAAGTATGCGCATCAGCGAATCTCCGTAATGCGGATCACGTTTCTCTTCCACAGGCTCCTGCCGGAAGAGACTCCTTCCCTGGCCCTGTGCCCGGATATGTTGAGCAGCACTCCGATGGCGATGGCGTTCATGAGGAGCGCCGACCCGCCATAGCTGATGAAGGGCAGGGGAAGTCCCGTCGTCGGCATGATGCCCGTGACGACGCCCACGTTGAAAGCGAAGAACAACCCTATGCTGGCCGTCAGCCCGGTCGCGAGCAGGAACCCGAACCTGTCGGGCGCGTTTGCCGCGACCTTGAGCCCCCGGACCATCAGGAACACGAACAGCGTTACCAGCAGCAGGCAACCTACGAACCCGGTCTCTTCGCCGTAGATGGCGAACACGAAGTCCGTGTGAGGGTCAGGGAGGAAAAGGTATTTCTGCATGCTTCTCCCGATACCTTTTCCTATGACCCCGCCTGTGCCCAGAGCCAGGAGACTCTGATCCACCTGGTACTGATTCCCCTGGCCAAGAAAGCCCTTTATTCTGGTCAGCTGATAGGGGTTACTGAGAATGCATACGATTCCGGCCATCGCGCCCGTACCCAGCACCATGGCCAGATGTTTTATGCGCGCCCCTCCCACGTAGAGCACGACCGTGCTCACCAGGATGAGGACGACGGCGCTGCCCAGGCTGGGCTGAATGAGCACGAGCCCCGCCGCGCCGAGGGTCACGGCGAAGCAAGGCAGGATGCACAGTTTGAACGAACCGGCCTCACCCTTCTTGGCCAGGAACGCGCTCACGTACAGCACCACGGCGAACCTGGCAAGCTCACTGGGCTGCACCGGCAGGCCCGGTATCTGCCGCGTGGCTCCTCTCACTTCCCTGCCTATTCCGGGCACTATCAGCGCCACGAGCGCGGCGACCGCCACGAGCAGCACCAGCGGCGCCTTGCTCTGAAGGCGGTGGTAGTCCAGGTTCATGGCCAGCGCCATGGCCACGAAGGCGATGAGCGCCCGCACGGCCTGATGCTTGAAGTAGTGGTCGAAATCGCCCGCGAACCTGGCGGCCCCGAGGCCCGCGCTGGACGTGTAGACCATGAGGAGTCCCACTACCATGAGGAGCAGGGTCGCTCCCATCAGCTTCCTGTCCTTGCCCGCTTTGAGCACTTCCAGCACCGGAACCTCCGCCGGTCTCGCGACCGCGACCTTACTTGTTGGGCCCGTCCGAACCCGCCCCCGTTCGCGCCAGCGCGTGCACCGCTTCTTTGAACACCCGGCCCCTGTGTTCGAAATCCTTGAACATATCGAAGCTCGCGCAGCCCGGCGCGAGCAGCACTACTTCGTCCGGCCCGGCGAGCTTGAGCGCCGTGGCCACTGCCTCCTCCATCGAGCCCGCGGCGTGGGCCTTGATCGACGGCCAGGAGCTCTTGATCTTCTCCGCCGCCTGGCCTATCAGCACCAGAGCTTTGACCTTCTCCGAGGCGAGCGAGGCCAGCTTCGCGAAGTTGCCGCCCTTGTCCTTGCCGCCCGCTATGAGGACCACGGGCTTCTCGAACGAAAGAAGGGCGTACTTCATCGAGTCCACGTTCGTGGCCTTGGAGTCGTTGACGAACATCACGCGGTCTATCTCCGCGACCTCCTCCAGCCGGTGCTCGAGACCCTTGAACTCCTCGATGGGCGTCTTCATCGCGGCGGGCGCGACGCCGGCCGCGGCGGAGGCGCACACGCACGCCATCACGTTCGCGATGTTGTGCGGGCCCTTCAGCGGCACGTCGTCCACGCCGGTTATCTCCGTCTCCCCGTTCGCGTCCCTGAACCAGAAGCTCTTCCCTCGCACGAACGCTCCGTGCCGCACCTTTCTCTCCGCGAACGAGAAGCTCAGAATCTTCGCGCCCAGCGTCGCGGCGAACACCTTCTGGGCGGGGTCGTCGGCGTTCAACACCGCGAAATCGGAGGGCGTCTGGTTCGCGAACACCCTCGCCTTGGCGGCCGTGTAACTCTCCACGTCCGGATACCTGTCCAGGTGGTCGGGAGTGATGTTGAGCAGGACCGCCACCTTCGCGTGGAACCTGTCCACGCTCTCGAGCTGGAAGCTGCTTATTTCCGCGACGATGACTCCTTCCGGAGGAATGCTCTCGGCCACGGCGCAGAGCGGGATGCCGATGTTGCCGGCCACCGCGACCTCGAACCCGGCCGCGGCCACTATCTTGCCCAGCAGCGTGACCACGGTGCTCTTTCCGTTCGTGCCGGTGACCGCCACGATGGGCGCGCGCGAGAGCTCCCACGCTACTTCGATCTCGCTCAGGACCGGTATGCCGTGCCTGAGGGCTTCCTGTACGAGAGGGATCGTCCTCGGCACACCCGGGCTCAGCACGATGAGCTGCTTTCCTTTGAGAAGCGCGGAGTCGTGCCCGCCCAGCACCAGCCTGACTCCCTGCTCCTCCAGAGCCCTGGCCTCCGGCTCCAGTTCCGACTTCGGGCTCGTGTCCGTGGCCGTCACGTCGCAGTCGTACCTGCGAAGGACCTCCGAGGCCGCGAGACCGCTCCTTCCCAAGCCCACGACCAGGACGCTCTTTCCGGCGAACGACGGAGCGACCGCTCGAGCCCGCGTCCTGTCCGAGCCTGCCTTCTCAGTTCCGTCCGAAGTCACGGTTCGCACCTCGCTCACTGTATTTTTAAAGTTGTGATTGTGACGAGCGCGAGGAGCGCCGCCATTATCCAGAACCGCACCACGACGCGAGTCTCGGGCCATCCCATCAGCTCGAAGTGGTGGTGAATCGGCGTCATCTTGAATATCCTGCGTCCCCTCAGTCTGAAAGACGCCACCTGAAGCATCACGGAGACCGTCTCGATGACGAACACGCCTCCGACTATGACCAGCAGCAGCTCGCGCTTTATCAGCACGGCCACCGTCCCCAGCGCGCCGCCCAACGCCAGGGCGCCGGTGTCGCCCATGAACACGTCCGCCGGATGACAATTGAACCAGAGGAAGCCCAGAGCCGCGCCCATCACGGCCCCGCAGTACACGGACAGCTCGCCGCAACCGTCTATGTAGTAGATGTTCAGATACTCCGCGATCTTCACGTGCCCGGTGACGTAGCTCATGATTCCGAACGCCAGGGCCACGAACGAGACGGCTCCGATGGCCAGCCCGTCCAGGCCGTCGGTCAGGTTGACCGCGTTGGAGCTCCCGGTTATGACGAGCATCACGAACACCACGTAGAACGGCCCGAAGTACAGCGCCATGTCCTTCAGGAAAGGAACGTTCGTCCAGCCCACGCTTTCCTTGTCCACCGGCGCCAGGTAGAGGATGAGACCCATCGTCAGTCCGAGCGCCCCCTGAGCCAGCAGTTTGTAGCGTCCCTTCAGTCCCTTCGGGTGTTTCTTCACGACCCTCAGGTAGTCGTCCAGGAACCCTATCGCGCCCAGCCATAGAGTCGACAGCAGAGCCATGATGACCATTCTGTTGGCCAGGTTCCCCCACAACAGCGTGGACACGACTATGGCGATCAGAATCAGGAGACCGCCCATCGTCGGAGTGCCTTCCTTGGTGAAGTGGGTCGCGGGCCCGTCTTCGCGTATGGTCTGCTTGACCTTGAACGCCCTGAGCCGCCTGATGAGCGGCGGCCCCAGTATCAGGCACACCAGGAGCGCGGTCACGCCGGCGTAAGCCGCACGGAACGTGATGTACCTGAAAAGGTTGAAGAACGAGACGTACTCGCGCAGCGGATACAGAAGGTGATAGAACACCTCAGGTCCCCTTCTTCGAGCCGCACGGACGGGCATTCAGGGCGACGCCCGCCCGGCCTTCGAGTTCCTCGATCACTCGTTCCATCTTCATGCCCCTGGAGCCCTTGACCAGGTACAGGTCACCTCCGGCCCAGGACGATGCGACGCGCTCGGCAGCCTCCGAGTGCGAGCCGGCCACGAAGACCGAACCCGGCCTCATCCCGGCGGCCTCGGCTCCACGCCTGACCGCGTCAGCGAACTGTCCGTACAGGATGACGAGGTCCGCCCGCGCCGCGCTCCCTCCCAGCTCGAAGTGCCACTTTTCCGCTGTTTCGCCCAGCTCCAGCATGTCGCCCAGGATGGCCACCTTTCTGGTGAAGCCGTCCAGCGCCAAGAGCGTGTCCAGGGCCAGCTCCATGGACCCGGGATTCGCGTTGTAGGTGTCGTCGATGAAGGACGCCGGGCCTATCGTCTTCATCTCCATGCGGCCCGCCGTCGGCTTGACCGAAGCCAGGGCCGCGGCCGCCTTTTCCGGCGGCACGCCCAGCGCCCTGGACGCGGCCAGAGCGGCCAGAGCGTTCAGGACGTTCTGCTTTCCCAGAAGCCGGATCCTGACCGTCGGGAATCCGCTCACTTCAAGCTCGGTGCCGTCCATTCCCAGGTAGCGCACGCTGCTTGGGCTCAAGTCGCTCTGGGGCGAGGTCCCGAACGTGATGAGTCTCACGTGCCTCCCGCAGTTGAGCCTGAATAGCTCCTCCGAATCCCTGTGGATGACCAGCCAGTCGTCCCTGTCGAGCTCTTCAGCGAGCTCGCTTTTCGCCTTGGCCACTTCCAGCACCGTGCCCATGCCCTCCAGGTGCGCGGCGGAGGCGTTGGTGATGACTCCCACGGACGGCATGCACAGCGCGGCCAGGCGCGCTATCTCGCCCGGACGGTTCATGCCCATCTCGACCACGGCCACCTCGTCTCCCTGCTGGAGCTCAAGCAGAGTGATGGGCACCCCGAACTGGTTGTTGAGATTGCCCTCGGTCCTGGTGGTCTTGTACGACGTTGCGGATACGGCGGCTATCATCTCCTTCGTTGTGGTCTTGCCGTTGCTGCCGGTGACCGCCACGACCCTGGGGTTCACCCTTATCCTGTTGTACCTGCCCAGTTCCTGGAACGCCACGAGAGTGTCCCGCACGCCGAGCAGGGGTCTGGCGCGGTCTTCGGGTTCGAGCGAACCCAGCCATTCGGACGACACGAGCGCGGCGGAGGCGCCGCAGGCCAGGGCCTGACTCACGAAGCCGTGGCCGTCCAGGGCCGCGCCCCTGAGGGCCACGAACAGCTCTCCGGGCCTCACCGTCCTGGAATCGATGGAGACTCCGCTAACGGATTCGGGGAGTCTCCTCGCCGCCTCCTCGCCGGCGCACATCGCCCCCGTCGCCTTCTTGATCTCTTTTGTTGTGAACCCCGGCCTCATGTCCCCGCCTCAGTCCGTTTGTTTCAGTTCGCCCGGCTCAGTTCGCGCCTGTTCGCGCGGCTCAGTTCGCACGCGATTCCCGCCGGGCACAAAGGAATTCTTCCGCCACTTCCCTGTCGTCGAAGTGCCGCACTTCCTTCCCGACTATCTGGTAGTCCTCGTGCCCCTTTCCCGCTATCACCACGCTGTCGCCCTGCCTGGCTCCGGCCAGCGCGTTCTTTATCGCCTCCCTGCGGTCGGGCACGACCGAGTAGCGGCCACCCGCCCGCTTCAGTCCTTCCTCTATCTGCGCGATTATGGAGAGGGGCTCCTCGCTCCTGGGGTTGTCGGACGTCACTATCGTCAGGTCCGCCAGGCCGCCCGAGACGGCCCCCATCTCATTCCTCTTTCCCCTGTCCCTGTCCCCGCCGCAGCCGAACACGCAGACGAGCTCCCGTTTCGTGATTTGCCGCACTGTCTTCAGTATGTTGCCCAGCGCGTCCGGAGTGTGTGCGTAATCGATGAACACGGAGAAGTCCTGGCCCATGTCCACGCGCTCGATCCTGCCCTTCACTCCCTTGAGCGCTTCCAGGCCCGCGACCACCTTGCCGGCGTCGATTCCCAGAGAGACGCCGGCGCCGAACCCGGCAAGAGCGTTCATGACGTTGAACGCTCCAGGGATGGAGAGCCTGACTCTCAGAGCCTCGCCCTTCCAGACGAGCGAGAAGCTGCTGCCGCCAGACAGGAGCTCCACGTCCCGCACGGCCAAGTCTGCGGCGCCCGCCAGAGAATAGGCGCACACCGCGTCGCCCGAGGCGACGGACGCGTCCCTGAAGGCCGGAAAGGCGTGGTCGTCCGCGTTCAGCACGCTCACCGGGGATTTCCGAACGGAGCCCCGCTCCTCCTTCGTGAAGAGCTTCAGCTTGGCGTCCCTGTATTCCTCGAAAGTGTGGTGGTAGTCAAGGTGGTCCCTGCTCAGGTTCGTGAACACTGCCACGTCGAACTCCGTTCCGTACGACCGCCGTTGTGCCAGCGCGTGGGACGACACCTCGACCGCGGCGTGAGTCATTCCTTGTTTCAGCATGCCCGCGAGCAGCTCCTGGAAGTCCGGCGCCTCCGGAGTTGTGTGCGCCCCCTTCAATTTCACGTCTCCCAGGTCGTAGCCGATGGTGCCCACGACGCCGGCCTTGAAACCCGCCACCGCGCAGATCGACCTCACCAGGTAAGAAACGGTCGTCTTGCCGTTGGTGCCGGTGATCCCCACGGTCTTGAGCGTACGGGACGGATGGCCGTGGAACGCGCACGCGGCCCGGGCCAGGGCCGTTCTGACGTCCGGCACGAGGACCTTGGTCGCGCCGCCGACCGCGACGTCTCTGTCCAGCACGACGGCCGCGGCGCCGGAGGACACCGCGTCCTTCACGTACGCCAGGCCGTCCGTACGGAGGCCGGCCACGGAGAAGAACATCGCTCCGGGCTTCACCTTCCTGGAGTCGTACGCGACCTGCGTGATCTCGACGTCGTCGGGACCGCTCACGGTCTTGGTCGGCATGTCGCGCAGCAGTTCCTTCAGTCTCATCGCTTCCTTGCTCTCATCACTCCCGCCGCGCACAGCGCTCCAGCTGCGCACAACGCGTCTATAGGTCCGCGACCGGCCTGCATTCAAGCACGCAACAGTCGCCGCGTCTCACCAGGCTTCCCGCCGGAGGAAACTGCCCGGCCACGACGCCGCTTCCCTTCACGGTGGCTTTCACGGCCATCGAAGACAGCCTGCGCAGGGCGTCGCGCAGCGACAGCCCTCTCAAGTCCGGCAGGGCGCCCTCGGCTCTCGTCAGCTTGTCGGATTCGGCCAGCCGCAGCTTCACGTCGGTACCCGCGCGCGCCAGTGTGCCGGCGGGCGGCTCCTGCGAAACCACTCTGCTTCCGACTCCGGAAAAGTGCACGTCGAACCCGGCCTTCTTCAAGTCCTTCGCGGCCTCGTCCTCTTCCAGCAGCCTCACGTCCGGGACTCTGAGCTCAGCGTCGTTCTTGACCACGAACGGTATCGCGTCGAACGGCGGTGAGAGGGGCGCCCTGGAGCATTTGCTGACTGTCTCCACGACCTCCTTGAACACCGGGGCCGCCACCAGCGCGGCCAGGTGTTCGCGGGTCGGCTCGTCCAGCACCACCAGGCAGACTATCCTCGTGTTCTCGGCCGGAACTAGCCCGGCGAACGAGCTCACGAAGGTGGAGTACGAGCGCGTCGAAGGGCTGTATTTCTGTGCGGTGCCGGTCTTCCCGCCTATCCTGCACCAGTCGACTCCGGCGCTCTTCCCCGTGCCGCGCTCGACCGCGTCGGCCAGGAACTCCTTCATGGTACGGCAGGTGCCTTCCGACAGCACTCTCCGCCTCTCGCGCGGGGACCACTGACGCAGCCTGCGTCCGGCGCCGTCCTCCACGCGTTTGACCAGCATGGGCCGCATCATCACACCGTCGTTTGCCACCGTGGCGTAGGCCATGGCCAGCTGCAGCGCGGTGACCGAGATCTCCTGGCCGTACGCCATCGTGAACAACGAGCGCTGCGACCAGTCCTCGGTGTTCCTGAGCTTGCCGGACGCCTCGCCGGGCAGGTCGATCCCGGTCGTTGCCCCGAACCCGAAGGCGCGGCAGTAACCGTAGAATCTTTCCTCGCCTATCATGAGACCCAGCTTCGCGGCCACTATGTTGCTGGAGACGCTGAAGAACTCCTTGAGGTTCACCCAGCCGTGCTTCGAGGTGTCGTTCACCCTGAACTGGCCGAAGCGGCCCACGCCGTTCTCCGCGTAGAACATCGTCGTGGACTCCGCGATGTCCTCCTCCAGCACGGCTCCCAGAGTGACGAGCTTGAAGGTGGAGCCCGGCTCGAACTGGTCCATGACCGCCCTGTTCTTGAGAACGCCCCTTCCCCACGTGCGCGGCGCCGCCGGGTCGAAGTCAGGCTCGTTCACCATGGCCAGGATTTCTCCGCTGGAGGGCTCGATCATCACCACGCTCCCGGCCGTGGCCCGGTGCTCGTCCATGGCGCGCCTCAGGCAGGACGCGGCGATGGTCTGGTAGTTGGCGTCTATCGTGAGCACCACGTCCGCGCCGGGCCTCGGCTGTTTGGCGAGGCTCCTGGTCGTGACCACGTCCCCACCCTTGGCGTCGTGGGCCAGGATGAACCATCCGCCGGTGCTGGTCAGGTAGGAATCGAACTCGGCCTCTATGCCCTCGGTGCCGCGGCCGTCGGGGTTGATGATTCCGACTACGTGACATGCCGCGCGGCCCAGGGGATAGATGCGCCTCGTGTCGTCGATCAGGTCCACTCCGTCCAGCTCACGCAGGCAGAGTCCGGCGTCGCGCTGCTTGGCCTCCCGGAGCTTGGCCTCGGCCTCGGGAGAGATCTTCTTCGCTATGGAGACGTATCCGGCCTTCTTCCCTAGCTGCCTGTATACCTTCGCGTACGGGACCCCGAGTGCCTCGCTCAAGTGCCGCGCGGCGGCCGCCCTGTTCTTTATCTGCGGCGGGTACGCGCAGACCGAGCAGGTCCTGATGTCCTGGGCGAGTATTACGCCGTTCCTGTCGTAGATGGACCCCCGGACGCCGGAGAGCGGAACGCGGCGATTGTGCTGAGTGAGCGCCTGGTTCTCGTAGCGGGGATGGCAGATGATCTGAACGTAGAACAGTCTCAGGAAGAACACGGCCCATATGGCCGCGCAGGCGAGGGCGATATGTCTGATTCTGTGCCTGGGGTCATAAGTCCGCATCTATAGTATTCCAGCCGTCTATGGCTCGTTCGGCCTGCTCGCGCGGGCCAGCGCAGAAGTCACGAAGAAGTCCAGAATCCTTGTCTGAATTTGGTCCAGCGCGGAAAGCTGCGCCGTTACGATGGGCCGTTCGGAGAAGAGCCCGGCTCCCTCGGCCAGGAGCACGACTTGCTCCACGTCCGGGGTCCTGAGCCCGAGGTCCGAGGCCTCGGTGTCGGCCATGGCCAGCGTCATCTGCCGCTGAATGAGCGCCTTTCTCTCGGACACCTGGGATCTCAGGTTTTCCACGGTGTCGCGCTGTTTCTGAACCTCGGAAAGGAGCTGGTCCGAGTATATGTTCTCCCAGGCCAGGACGAACGCCAGCAGAACGACGGCCGCCACGACGGCAAACCGCCTCATGTTTCCTCTCTGCCGGGCGGGGAAAGTGTGCCAGCCGGAACCGGACGACGGCGACCTTCTGAGGAACTTGTTCATCCTAAGACCTCCGGGCTGCTCTGAGTCGAGCGCTCCTGGACCTGGGGTTCTCGGCGACTTCGTCCGCCTGCGGCCTGACGACCTTGCGCGACAGCAACTCGAGTCTCCCCTCGAGCCCGTCGGCAAACACCACGTTTTCTCTCATGAAGTGCTTGACTATTCTGTCCTCTCCGGAATGGTAGGCTATGACGCAGAGCCGCCCGCCGGGACGAAGAAGGGGCGTGTCCAACGCGAGCGCTTCGCGGATGGCGATGAGCTCGTCGTTCACCGCGATTCTGAGGGCCTGGAACACCCTGGCGAGGGCTCTGTGGGGATTGCCATAAGGAGTGGCCCTGCGCAGGGCTACCACGAGGTCCCTCGTGGTGCGCAGAGCCCCCCTTTTTCTGTGTTCGACTATGGCGCGGGCCTGGCGCCTGGCGTGACTCAGGTCCGCGTGCGCCGTAAACAGCTCGGATAGTTCTTCCTCGCTGTGAGCGTTCAGGATCTCGGCCGCGGTGGCACCTTCAGAACCGTCGAATCTCATGTCGAGGGGCGAGTCCTTCTGGTAGCTGAATCCTCTGTCCGCGTCGAGCTGGAGAGAAGAGAGGCCCAGATCGAAGAGTATTCCGCTGACAGAACCCAACGAGAGACCCTTGAGTACCTCTGGAAGCCCCCGGAAGTCCCGCCTGAAAAGGAAAACTCTTTCACCAAATGCCTTCAGCTTCTCATTGGCGACAAGGAGGGAGTCCCCGTCCTTGTCCAGTCCTATGAGCCTGCCCTGGTGAGAGAGTTTTCCAAGAATCGCGGCAGCGTGTCCTCCACCACCCAGAGTGCAGTCTACGTAGACGCCATCGGGGTCGTGGATAAGAAGCGACAAGACCTCCCGCACCATCACGGGCACGTGGAGCTGCCGCCTTCCCAGGTGGCTTTGAGGCATCTCCCTACATGGCAGCGGAAACCGTCTTAACTCGATACGGACGCTGGGCATAAGAGCCCGCTACGCGGCTCCTCAGCGCCCTTACTGCTTCTTCTTTTCTTTCGTAGATCGTGAGCCCCTCGTCGCACCCGACCACCCTGAATATGTTCAGGACGTAGTCGCTCAGGTTGCAGAGGATCACGTCGCAACCGCTCCGGGACAGCCCGCGGAGTGCTGAGGAGAGGGAGGGAAGGCTTCTGTAGTCGGCGTGCTTGAGCCTTGAGAAGTCGATTATGATGGCGGACTTCCCTGACGTATTCAGCCTTGCGAGACGGCCTGTCAGAGCTTCGACGTTCCTGACAGAGAGCCTTCCCCCCACAGCTACTGCGGCACGGGCCCCGGCCTCGTGTACGCGTAACTCTAAAGTGGATCTGTTGTGTCCCTCAGCCTCACTATGCATTTGAGCCCCAGCCCGGAAACAGTTTTTCAGCCAGTTGTTCGATCGGCATGTCGGTCTGCCGCTTGTATGCTTCGTAGTCTTTCGGGTTCCAGATCTCTATTCTTCTCGAAACGCCCAGAACGAGTATTTCTTTGTCGAAGTTCACTTCGGCCAGAAGCTCGTTCGGGATCTTCACTCTGCCCACGCTGTCCATCGTCGTGTCGTACGCGTTCTCGAGGAGCATCCTCTCCACCCTTCTCGCGTTCTCCACGAAAAGCGGGAGCTTCTGGAGTTCCTGCTGTTGCCAAACCCATCCGCTCCTGGTATAAAGAAAGAGGCACCCGTCGAATCCCTTGAGGATGATGAGGCCGTGGGCCTCCTTTCCCATGATCTGCTTGAAGGCTTTGGGTACGCTTATGCGACCTTTGTGGTCGAGTGAATGTAAGAATTTACCTTTGAACAGATTTTCCATTTGCTGACAAGGAGTTACTGAACTACCACAATCTCCCATTTTTCTCCACGCACGGCATACTAGACAGCGCCCGATTCCCTGTCAACACAAAAAGCACGCTGACCTGAATTTTTTTCGCCGAGCGCGTTCCCGGCCGCGGCGCTCCCCTACCCCGCGGTCGAAAACCGCATCCAAGGAAGGAAAGACCGCGCGGCTGACTGCGCGTCCGACCGAAAAAGAGAACACAGCGGGGAGTGTAGACGGCTCTCGCGGAACTCAGTATGTTGTGGTGGGGCGTCGGCGCCGGGGTGAGGAGGGGCGGCCATGCCGTGGTCGGGAGTCAGCAATGCCGTGGCGCGGAGTCAGCGACGTTCCGGCGCCGACAGTGGTACAGCGCAGGCGGGACGGAGGCGCTCTCTCAGTGTCCGGCCACCTCGTCCAGGACCACGGCCAGTTTTCTCGCGAGCGCGGGCCGCTCGTACGGCGCGAGAAGGGACCGGTCCGTCACGCCGCTGAGGGGCGTTCCAGATTGGTGATGCAGGAAACACTGCTCGACCGCTCCGGCGATCTTCTCCGCGTCCGCGGGCGGCGCCACAACCCCGGCGTTGAGCGCGCGCACGAGCCGCGCTGCGGCGCCCTCGGGCAGGAGAGCCAGCATGGGGCGGCCCGAGGCCGCGTACTCGTACAGCTTCGCCGGATAGATGAGCGAGCCGCGGTAGCTGTCGTCTTCTATCAGGAGCAGCATGTTCGACGCGGACTGAAGCCGCACGCACTCCAGATGCGGCAGCGTGTCCTCGAACCGAACGACGCCGGCCAGGCCCAGCTCGCGGGCCCTGGCCTCATTCTCCCTGTCGCGCGTCCCCACAAACAGGACGTCCGTTTTGGGTCTCGCTTCCGGGCGCCTCTCCAGGAAGAGCCGCAGTCCCTCCAGGAAGCCGAAGCAGTTTCTCTTTCCGGTCAGTATGCCGGTGTGCGTGATGGTGAACTTGCGCTCGACGGTTGCGGCAGGGCCACCTGCCTCAGCTGGCCCGGGAACGGCACCAGTCCCGCCGGCCGCCAGGCCAGCGAAGTCCTCCGGGTCAAAGCCATTTGTTATGACGACGAATTTCCGGGATTCCATCCGGGGATACTTGCGTTTGAAATCGCTGACGATGTCCTCGCTGGTGCAGACTATCCGGTCTGCGTTCGTGAGGACCAGTCTCTCCAGACGGCGCTGGAGCCTCAGGTGAAGACGCGTGGGCGAGCTGAAGGTAAGCCTCTCCGTCCACGGGTCCCTGAAGTCGGCGACCCAGGGCTTCCCCGTCGAGCGCTTCACCAGCAGGCCCGCGAGATGTGCGCTGTCGGGAGAGGACGTGGTGTAGACGACGGAGATGTCGCCGGCCCGGGCGCGTCGGCCGGCGGCGCGCGCCGCGAACGGCACCCAACCCACGTATTGATCCGGAATCAGAAAGAAGCTGGACAGTCTTCTCAGGAGTCTGAAAAGCCCGCCCGAACGCTCGCCCGACCGCTCTCCTCCGCCTCCGCCTCCGCCTCCGCCTCCGCCCCCGTCCGAGCTTCCCTTCCTTCCCCCGCCCGGAATCCACCTCAGCACCCTGAACACGGACAGAGAGCTGGTCCTCACCACCTCGACGTCCGGCGGCACGTCCCCGGCCAGCGTCCTGTCCGCGACCCAGTAAGCGCCCTCCTTCACCGTGACCACCACGGGCGTCCAGCCAGAGGAAGGCAGGTACTTCACAAATTTGGAAGTCCTCTGCACTCCGCCACCGCCCAGCGGCGGGAAGAAATATGCGAGCATCAGTACCTTGTGATTCATGACGCACCCTCAGCCGGAGCATTCACCCGAGGGCAGATTACGGCAGAGCCGCCATGCGGGTCAACAGAGAAGCGGGCAGGCGGGCGCGTTAGTGCCGGTCCGCTGAGCCGCCTCAGGGACCGGGTCAAAGCCTTGTCAGAGGCCCGCGCAGGACCTGGTCTTCAACCGCGGCGGCGGCCCGCCAGGTTTCCTGCCAGCTGCATGTATGCCCGAAGGTCTCGACCGCGCGGCAGCAGCACCTCTGCCGGCCTCATGCCCGTTATGCGGAGAAACTCCACCACCATCACGACCGTACCCGTCGCGTAGGACAGTGCCGCCGCGGCGGCCGCCCCGGCTGT
>CAZMZP010000025.1:0-25565 GCA_964570935.1 uncultured bacterium | reverse complement strand
CGGTGGAGATCCGGCTTCCTGGGGGTGGCATATTCAAGATAAGCGGGCGGATCGACCGGATCGACCAACTCGATACAGGCAGTCGATGGGAAGTGTGGGACTACAAGACGGGAAAAACCTATGGATTCAAAGCGAATGGGTACGTGTCCGGTGGGAGACAGCTGCAGCACATCCTCTATTCGATCGCCGCGGAAAGAATTCTTAAAAATGTCGGCGAGTCCTCTCCAAAGGTAATGGTCTCAGGCTACCTTTTCCCTACGGAGACGGGAGAAGGGAAGTGCTTCCCAAGAACCACATCCCGTAGGGCAGAAGGTCTCAAGACCATCGCGGATCTGTTCGATCGCATGGCCGCGGGCATGTTCGGCAATATGGTGAAGGCGGTCGTGGATGTCGACAGAGAACTCCTTGCAGTCAGCGGAGAACTACATTCGGACTTGGAAGCTCTGCTCATAGAGAACGGGTCAGTGCAAAAGAGTCTTTGGGGCATCAATCTGTATCCAGAGCTCGAGGGTGAGCCGTTCGTCGAATTCGATTCCATGATCAATCTGAGACCATCTCAGGGGAACAAGAGCCGCAGCGTCGAGAGCGCGGAAACACGCGCACGGATACTCCGGGTGCTCGCGAAGAGGATTCAGCGTTGAGCTACCAGCACAAAGAGCTCGCGGCAGGGCGGTGGAGGGAATTGCCGCTCGTCGAGCAAATGGCGAATATCGGCAGTGAAGTGGAACGCGCGCTTTCCTGGCGGGAGAAGGGGAACGCGGAGTACGGCCGAAAGGCGTTTGAGCGCGCGCTCGAACTAGTCGATCTTACTCTCGCCTGTCCGCACAGACGTTCTCGCCTGCAAGAAATCGCCCGACTCCGGGAGGCGCTGGTGGACTATTTCCACGGAACCAACGAGTTCGGGTCGACCGAATCCTCGTGGAGAAAATACTTCCTGCATTTCGCGTACGCCGCGAGAAGGCACACCTGACCGCGCCATCCTGGGTCTACCGGACGGCCAACCGCTGAACGCCGTCACGGCTCCGGCCCCGTCTCCACGGGCAATTCCACAATGTTGGACCACTCGTTGAAGCTGCCGTCGTAGTTCCTGACGTCCGGGTAGCCCAGCAGGTACTTCAGTGTGAAGTAGGTGTGTGAGGACATCTGCCCCTGGCCACAGGATGTTATTATCTTCCTGTCGGGAGTGACCCCGAGCCGTTCGTAGGCCGCCCGCAGCTCCACCGCGCCTTTCCAGACTCCGGTAGTGTCGAGATCCTCTCCCCAGAATCTTGACAGGGCACCTTTGATGTGACCCTTGCGCTTCACGGTGTCCCCCCTCCCTATTCAGCCCCAGTCGACTGGGGCCGGGGTGGGGCCGGCCCTGTGTGTGTGGCGGCCCGGTGCGCCAACCCGTTACTTCCGCTTGAAGACGTATTCCCCCGACGGGTCTCTCTGCTTCAGGGCGGTGATGCGGCCGCCATCCTCCACGAACTCGAACACTACGTCGGCGAACTCCTTGATTCTGAAGCTAAGGCCCTTGTAGTGGATCAACTCCGTGTCCGGCTGCCCGGGGACCGTGATGTAGAGAGTACGATCCTCCTCTCTGAGGACGACTTTGAAGCTCGAGCCGGTCGGGGTCTCGTAGGTACCGGCCAGCTGCTTTAGCGTTCCGGGGTCCAAAGTCTCCGGCTTGCGCGTGAACACCGCTTCGGCCTCGTCCAACGACATGACCGCCCTGTCGACGTCTCCCTGCGGGTTCGTGACAAAGTTCACCGACCACTTGCCGTATCGTTCGTCGTCGGGTGTGTCGAAGCGGTCGTAGTGAAAGTGACTCATTGGGAATTGAATCTTGTGAAAGTCGAACTGCAACTGACCGTCCTTTTCGCCGATTGTCAGGGCGCCGTACGCCGGATGTTCGTAGTCGCCGACGTAATCCGCGATGGGGTGGGACGGCGTAGTGTCCGGAACCTGGTCCGCGCCGGCCTTGGCTCTGGCCTCCTTGCCCGCCTTCTTGGCCTTCACTCTCACGTCAAGCCACCGGTCGCTCCACGGAGTCTGGCTCATGCCCAGCAGCCGTTCGTAAACGCTGTAGCTGACAGTGTTGTAGAGGCTCGCGCAGTGGTCTCCGATCACGAACACGATCACGCCTATGCGCTCCTGTGGCATGAACGATACTTGCGAGTGAAAGCCGTCTATGTCGCCTCCGTGGAACGTCAAGAGGTGGCCGCGATACGAAGCGGTCCATCGCCCCATGCCGTAGACACTGTTCGTGAGCTCCCAGAAGCCGCGCGTCTCACCCTGCGTGTTAGGGAGCGCGATGGCCGGCTCCAGCGTGGCCTTGAGCGGGCCGGAAGGGAAGACCTGTGCGCCGGCATACTTCCCGTCGTTCATCAGGGCTATCAGCCAGTGTGACATGTCCTGGATGTTGGAGATGATGGCCCCGGCCGGGGCAACACCGGCCATCTCCTCATAGTGTGGGATCTTGTACAGTTCGGTAGTGTCGCGTCTTTCCGTGAAGGGCACGCCGAAGTCGGGTCGTTCAGTCATCTCGGCTATTGTGTAGACGGTGCTGCCCATCTCAAGGGGCTTGAAAATCCTGTCGCGGACGAAGTCCTCCCAGGTCTTTCCAGACTGCAGTTCGATGAGGTGCCCGACCGCCGCGTACATCATGTTGTTGTAAAGAAAGATCTGGCGAGGCTGCTCCTTCGGCTCCAGGTAGACCAGCCGCTCGAAGAGCTCCTTGCGGCTGAAGTCGGACTTGTACCAGATTGCGTCGTGCCGCGTGATGCCAGTGCGGTGGGAGAGCATGTCTCGCAGCGTGATTGTGTTGTTGAGCGCGTCGTTGTAGAACCGGATGCCAGGGACGGCGTCTCGGACCGGCTTGTCCCAGGACAGTTTGCCCTCTTCCACCAGAAGCCCCGCAGCCACGGCCGTGAACAGCTTGGTGTTGGACGCAATCGGGCAGAGCGTAGTGAGCGTGAACGGCAGTTTCTTCTCGTAGTCTCGGTAGCCGTACCCCTTGGCAAACACGAGTTTGTCGTCGACGACGATGCCGACTCCGATGCCGGGCGCGTTCCAGTCCTTGAGGACCTTCTCCATATAGCCGTCGAAGCCCTTCAGCTTCTTGGACACGTCGGCCGACGCGGCCTGAGCCTGAGCCGACAGCGCCACTGCCAGTATGACGACAGCGATGAGAACCACACTTTTCCTCACTTCTCCCTCCTCTTCGTGGTCAGTCGAAGCCAGAACGCCCGGCTTCTCTGCAGCCACACGATGGTCGTTCGGGCGACCCCGCACTCCGCCAGAGGCTTCAGGCGGAGCGCCTGCGCGGCAGCCGGAACTACGTCGAAGTAGGTTTCTATCCTCGTGACCTTGGCGCCCGAAAAGTCCAGAATATCCACGCCCCGCATCGTTATTGTCTGATTGGTTGGGGCAAATCCGAGGTGGTTGAAATAACCTGTATGCGTGGCCGTGACTTCCCAGGGGACGGCGCAGCGATTGCCCGATTGCGCGACGCAAATCGGCTCTCTTACGCGGTAAGAGAAGTCTGGAAAGGCCTTGAAGACGCTTTCGCTGAACTTCCGCACTGCGGCGCGGCCCTTTGCCGGGCCAAAGAGCATCGCCGGGTCGCTCCAGACGACGTCCTCATCCAGGAGACCGAGGAGCGGCCCCAGGTCGCGGCTATTCCAAGCGCCGACAAGGTCATCGACCAGCAATCGAATCTCCGTCTCGTTCAAGGCCATCCTCCGCTGTCAAGATACGGCGCGCGACGTCAACAGGTTGCAGACGACCGCGTGCGCCCGGTTATCATGACCGCCTCTTCAATGTCATGGTTGTAGCGGGGTCAGATCCGAGAAGCGTCAGAACGACCTTGTCCCCGGAGAAAGCCATGGACCAGTCGCCAGAGCGTTCGGTCGTCGTCAGCGTCACTATGTTCGCGTCAACCTCGTACGTACCGTACATCTCAACCGTGTCCGTCGGCTCTCCCGGGAAGGTCACTGTGCCCACAATGGAGAACGTGCCATTGTCGAGAAAACTGCAGGTCCCGGTGGTCACCCCCGAGACGCCGTGGTCGGAGTAGCCCACGAGGTCCCACGTTCCTTCCAGCGTTCTGGGCATCAGGATCGAACCGTCGCCGCCGCACGATGCCAGGACCAAGAGCGCTAATGCAACAATCAGAAACAACGTTCGCACCATCTCTCCTCCTTCTCTGGTGGCGGGAAGCGCACGGCCGGCTACGCAAGCCGGTCGAAGCGCTTCTTCGTGATCTCCGCCTCCACCGTCCCAGTATGCCTGATTCCCGCCGGCTCGAACAGCATGAGCTTCACGTGGCCCCTCGGGACGACGCGATGCTCCACCCTTCGCTCCACAATACACATCTCTCCGGTACGTAGAGTCACGTTCCGGTCTCTCTGCTGAACTTCCAGCACTCCGTCCATCACGAAGAACATCTCGTCTTCGTTATCATGCGTGTGCCACGGCACCTTGTCGCCTTCGCATCTGACCAGCATCACCAGTTGCCCGTTGAGCTCTCCGATTATCTTGGGCGAGAAGGTGTCGTCGAACAATCCGAAACACTTCTCGATGTTGATTGCCTCTGCCATGCTCGTCTCCTTGGGCGCAGGTCGCGGTCCTGCCCGGTGAATGAGTCTACCTACGGCAGTCGCAGAACCTTCGCTTCGACGGCCAGGCGCTTTCCTTCTCGCTCGAGCACGATAGTGCGTTTAGACCCGGGTCGCCCTCTCAGAGCGGCCACGACCGCACCCATGGTCTGATTCGCGACGTCCAGTCCGTCCACGCTAATCAGACGGTCACCCGGCCGCACGCCGTCCACCGTCGGCTTGCCGCCCTTCGACACCACGTCGGTGACGACGAAGTTGCCGGCCGCCTCAGGTCGAACAGCCAGGCCGATGATGTCGAGGTCGTTGAGCTCGCTCGGTGGCCCCGCCACCCAGTAGGTCATCTGATTCGGGAAGTCTATCTCAATGCGGAAGTTTCTCAGCACGTTCGAGCCGATGAAACCCCACACCGGACCCGCGGATTTCCTGGAGTACCAGTCGAAAAAGCTCTGGTCGAGGCCCAGGAGCCCAACGTTCTCCGCCCGCACAGCGCCGAGCCTCATCTCTGGAAGACACATCAACACGCCCCCGGCTTCGAGCGGGAAGCCGAAGAGGTTGGCGCTCCCGGCCGCTCCCACGGCGCGCGGCCAATCAGGATGCCGCGCCGTCCACGCGCTCGTGAGAGAATCCGAGACCCAGGTGCCGGCCGAGCCGTTGTCCACGCCGAGCTGTACCGTGTCGCCGTCAATGACGGCCGCGACCATGAAGAGACCAGTTTCCGCGTTGACGCGGCAGGGGATTGGAGTCCCCACGGGCTTGAGGACCCCGGGGCGCGCAATGGTCAGACGCCGCGCCGGGTAGTCCAGGACCAGGTGCTCATTCCGAAGAAGTCTGACTGGCAGGTTGAAATCTGCCGGGAGGCCGTACCACACAGAGTCGCCAGGCTGGACCCGCGCCCGGATTCCCTCCATGCGCAGCAGTACCCCCTCCATGCGCAGCAGCGGCGCGGGGGCCGGCAGGTCCATCGAGCGCGCGTTGTCCGTCAATCCTGTCACGTCAAACCCGAGGTCGCGCGCGAGAGGCTTCGACAGTATGAGGACTTCGTTGCCCGTGTCCACCCACGCGCGGGCGGGGCGGACCGTTCCGTCCGGCCGCACGAACTCGACCTCCACTATCATCCTGTTGTGGTCCAGGGTGAACGGCAGAGTCGCGGATAGGGGCTCGTTCGCCTTCTGGGAGAAGGCGGGAGAGATGGGAAACAGAGCGGCAGCGATCGACGCGGTCAACGCCATCGTGAGTGGCGCAAGGCTGAACGGCCGACGGTTCATCTAGCCCTCCACACTTGCCGGTTTCCTGTCACTCCGGAGAGTTCGCCTCCAACCACGACCGCAGCGGCTCGCGGATCTGGATGTCCGTCGAAGAGAGCGGGCAGCATCCAATCCCCCAGGGGTCAGTACACAAACGGGATGACCTTCTTGGTCCTTCGTCTGTAAGCGGTGTACTCCTCGCCGTACGCCCGTCGCAGTCCTTCCTCTTCAATGGGGATGAGCAAGAAGATCAGCCCCAGATAGGCGCAAAACACCAGAAGAAACGCCAAAGACTGAGTCAGGCAGGCGAGTCCAAAGGAAATACTCAATGCGGCGGTGTACATCGGATGCCTGACGAACCTGTACGGCCCTCCACTCACCAGCTTGTCCTCCGCCCGCGGGGCGCTTCCACCCAGCTGGTAGTATTGTCCCAGCCGCAACAACGCCCAGGCCATTACTACAAACCCCGCCGTGTACTTCACGCATCCAACCACTTCCAAGACCACCAACAGCCACGGCGTGACGACAGTCACGTGGGTGGGGTCGATAGCGTCCAGGCGGCCGGAGATCAGCGACACCGCGGCCACGGGGTTCACGATCAGCAAGAAGAAGAGGTTGAACACATTTACAAGCTGAACCATGAAGCCGCCGCCCGGCTTATCTATGATCGAGCCAGTGGCCGTCCGCTTGATCACCACCAGCATGGCCAGGAGGAGCAGGATTATGACTCCGAGCAATCTCTGACCCAACAGGTGCATCGCTCTTCTCCGTTTCGCTACAGATACCTTCTGACGTGGCCGCAGTAATCCGCGTATTTCTGCCCGAAGACTCTGAGGAGATACTGTTCCTCTGCCACCACAATTCTGTGGTGGATGACAATCACGAACATTCCGAGGAGAAACACAATCGGGCTCAGCGTGTAACAGATTGAGGCGAGAATAGTCGCATACACGCCCACGTACATCGGGTTCCGGCTCAGTCCGAATATTCCGCTCACTATCAGACCGGTCTCCTCCTTGGGAGAACCAATTCGAAAGAAGGGTCCGAGGCCGAACCGACCGATGAACAGCAGCGCGAATCCCAAGAACCAGAGACACAAAGCAACCCACCCCAGCGATCGGGGTGCTTCTACAAATGACAGATTGACGCCCCAGCCACTCAGCACCATGGCAGCCCACACGAGGACGATCGAGTACTTGCTGATATAGAAGAGCCGTCGGCTGATGGGCGGCTCGCCATCCTCATCTATGTTCTTGCGCCGGGACAGCGCGCCTCCGCCGAACAGCACGGTCAAGAACAGTACGGGGGGTAGCGTCACGACAACGGACTCAATCATGGTTGGCTCCTCATAGACATGGGTGCGAGCTGAATGTGCCGGTATGATGCCCGCGCCAGCATCGACACGCCCGCCGCGCGTCGTGAACGCGCCACGTGCGGTCCGCCGTCCGCACGTATACCACCCGCTCCCAATAGCCGCGTATCGAGTCGTCGAGGAACCCGTCGCGCACGGCGACCACTACCGTGGTGTCGGCTCCCTCTGCCCGGTTCTTCTCCTCGCTCAGGACCACAGAGCGGGTGTCTTCGTCACTCCCGAAGAGCTGAACGGTAATCTCCAGGGGGCTGGCCGGCCACGAGGCGCCGACCCTGACAGCATCCTCGATACTGGCGTTCAGGGGCGCCGCGTCCATCTGTTCCCATGACTCCACGACCGCGTCCAGCGGGTTCGGCGCCTGCCGCCGGGACGCGGCGCAGCCGGCGGCAAGCAGGAGACCAATCATCAGCCAACGCATTGCTCTTCTCCTCCCCTACGGGCGGACCTGCTCAGGACGTGAATAGACTCACGGCAAGAGGACTCGCACGTTCTTTCGGTAGGCCTCGTGGCGGCGCGCGGCTAGTCGAGTCGCTTGATGGCCGTCAGCTCGACGGTCCGGCCCCACATGTGAAAAGTGGCACGGTCCGTGATGATTCCCTCAAACCGCACCCGGAGACTGTCGACCTGGAACTCCGTTGGGAGATTGGAGGGATCCCAATGCCTGTCGTGATCGTCTATGATCCCGAAGAACCCGCCCTCGAGTCCGATGTATACGACGGTCCCAGTGTCCAGCACCCTGTCGGTCCGATTGCACCCGAGCAGGGCCATCACGATCAACACCGCTACAAATAGTGCGCGTTTCATGACTCCTCCGCTTCGCCCGCGGCGCCCGGCTCTACTCCACGGGCCGCCGCCGGCCGCTACTCTGTTTCTTGGCCGACTTGATGAATCGTCCGAACGCCCTTTCCTTCTTGCGTCTGTCCGCGTATGAAGTCGCGTAATGGTCTGATTCCTTCCTGAGCTTCAGGTAGTTCCGATGGTGCTCCTCGCTCAACCCGCCGGTTGCGATTGCGGCCAGGACCGCGCAGCCTGGCTCCTGCGTGTGCGTGCAGTCGGCGTAACGGCAACCTGCCGCCAGGTCGTGAATGTCCTCAAACCTCCGGTCTACCGCGTCGCCGGCCCCCAGGAGGCCCAGTTCTCTCATTCCAGGCGTGTCGATCAACATCGCGCCGCCGTCAAGAACGACGAGCTGGCGGCGCGCCGTAGCGTGCGTGCCCCGGCCGGTTCCACTTATGGTCTTTGTCTCGAAGGCGTCGCGCCCTATGAGGCGGTTTATGAGGGTGGTCTTGCCGACTCCGGACGACCCGATCAGGCAATACGTCCTGCCCGAGGCCAGCCGCCGCCGAAAATCCTCCACCCCCGTGCCGGTCACGTTGCTGAGCGCGAGGATTCCGGAGGTGACACCGGACCCTCTGACCGCCGCCACGTTCCGTTCCAGGACGTCGGGCGAGATCAGGTCGGTCTTGGTCAGAAGGACTGTCGGTTCGATACGGCCGTCGTTGGCCATTACCAGGTACCGGTCAAGCCTGCGAAGATTGAAATCGACGTGGCACGACTGGACAATGAAAGCGACGTCGACGTTCGCGGCAATCATCTGGAAGTCTACGTCCCTGCCGGCCGACTTGCGGCGCAAGAAGGTCCTTCTTGGAAAGACTCCGTGGACGATCGCGGACGTGTCGGAGTTGCAGTACTGTGCGGTGACCCAGTCTCCGACACACGGCAGGTCGGTCGGGGACTGGGCGTCGAATCTCAGCTTTCCGGCCAGCTCAGCCGGAATCTCGCGGGATTCGTTCCTGACGAGATACCGGTCCCTGTCCACCGCGGTGACGCGGGCAACGCCGTCCGCGCGCGGAGACGCTTCCCCGGCGTGCGCCATAAACCAGTCGTCAAAGCCTAGGTCGCTCAGCCTCATGATCCCGAGTCTACTCCGGACGGGAGCGTCGCACAAGACGGCAGGCCTCACAATGCTGAGGGTTATACGGTGCGGCCGGACGCAGTAGCCGTCACGTAATGGGATAATCCAGCCCCTCGCACGGTTTGCCCAGCAGTCTGCACATCGCGACCACCTGCCCCTGGTGATGATAGAGGTGCATCTGTGTGCGCAGGATTACCTGGACCGGAATCAACACACGCTCCTTGCCTCCCCAGGTAATCATCGGGCGAGCCGTGTTGAGCTCCTCCGTCGAGGCGGCACGCAGGTAGTCTTCTGTGGCCGCGAAGACCCGCTGGCGGTAAGCCTCCAGCGAGTCGATCGACGGGTAGTCGGGAGAATCGTCGTCGGCGTCCATACGCCCTTCAAGCACGCCGACCCAGTATTTCTGAGCGCCGATTGCGTGGTGAAGTTGGAGCCGAACGGTGGGGTAACCGAACCCGGGCAGTTCCCGGTCTATCTCGTCGCTGGTGAGCGCCCCGCACTGGACCAGAAGTGATTCCAGATTCCGGTGGGCGCGTTCGTGAAGGTCGAGCAGGGCCGCGGATGTGTGCATGTTTGCTCCTCAAGACACCCGAAACGCCGACGGGTGGATGCTGACTGGATAACCCGCGACAAGTGTACGGACCACCGAAGCGGGTGTCAACACACGCACGGAACGACGGACCGTACGCGACGGAGCGCGCTCGTATCCGACCGGCGTCCACCGCAGCAGTCGGCCGTCCAGTACGAGGTAAGCCGTTTCGTCGTCGTCCGTGACGAACGTGCCGTTTGGCAGGCGCCGGGCCGAGTCGCGGGAACCGCGCGCGCCCCCGCCCGCTGCGGCCCTTTCCCGGTGCAGCGCTGCGTCGAGGGTGGTAGCGGCCGGCCGGTGTGTTCCGGACAGTCGCGGGTTGGCCTTAGCCCAGGCCTCACGAAACAGGTTGAAGCGGTCGCGCTGGCATTCAGCGCAAGGCCGATGCCCGGCAGCGAGGGCCGTCGCTTCGTCCAAGAAGAACAACTCCGTGTAATGACCGGGCACCATGATGCGGTGCCTCCGCTTCTTGAACTCCAGAACGCAGATGATCCAGCGCTTACCCAGGAAACGGCGCCGAATCTGCTGATCGTCGTCGTGCAGGCATCCGCGGTTCCCCATTAGGGTCCCGCGGGCCGGGGTCGCGATCAACGTGCTGAACGGCGTTACACGGTTTTGTTTTGGCATGTATTCCCCGGCTTCGGGGGCCGCCACACGTTGAAACCACTGGAGATGCCCCCGAACTCCTGCGAGGCCCTGGCTGTGCCCTATTCCGGCAGCCTCGTCCTCGTGATCTTCACGACGATGCCCGCCGAAGTGGGGTCAGGACACCGCACGAACTCGGTCGTGACGCCTTCCGGGTCATTCTGCTTCGCGTAAGGAGTGCCAGTGTACGTCCAGGGAAGCGTGCCGCCGTATTCCAGCACACGCAGCATTCCGCTCATGCTGTCAATGAGCCATGGACATACTTGACCCATGTCGTCGGGATATCGAAACTTATCTCCTTTTGTGTGACATACGGAACACTCTGCCTCCACAACTTCAATCTCGATGGCGTAACTTGGAACTGACATGGAGTCATCTCCCCGCGTTGAAGTACTGAGAGCCAATCGCCAGCTGATAGACGCCCAAGCCGGCGAGTATCAGTGCAGACACCAGGAGCAGAATCCGCTTTGGCCGCGGGCCGAGAAGCCGGGTGCCGCCGAACGCCATTATCGATGCCGCGAGCATCGTTACCATCGTAGCATAAAAGGCCGCCACGACGGCCACCCCCCTGGCCGGGGATTCCCGCCAGGCCGCGACCACGACGGGACCGAGCACCAGAGACCAACCCAGGTAGGGGTTCGGGTTCAGTACATTCACCAGAGTGGCTTCGAGGAGTGTCCCGGGCACCTTGCCTCTCTTCTCCTGAGAGACGGGGCCGCCGGGCCGCCAGTGCCGGAACGCTCTCTGGGCGAGATAGAGCAGCAGCACGCCCCCCGCGGTCCGCAGAACAGCCTGCGTCCCCGGAGACAGCCGTCCGACGACCAGCAGGGCGACAAGAGCAATGGGGCCGTCACTCAGAAGAGGCGCAAGAGAGGCGGGGAGAGTTCGCCGCCAGCCTACGGCCGTGACGCGCGACAGAAGGTAGGCCTGGAGCGGCCCGGGCTGAACCGCTGCGGCGAACGCGAGGCCTCCGCCTATGGCGATGTACTTCAGCATGGCGAGCCCTGGATGTGTCGATTATTCTTCGATCATGATCGCGCTCGCCGGGCAAGCCGCAGCCGCCTCCCGGCACTTGTCCTGAAGCTCCTGGGGTATGACGTCAACGAGCGGATGGGACTTGTCGTCCTCCATCTCGAACACTTCGGGGCAAAGGGCGACGCAAGTCTGGCACCCCTCACACAGATCCTTATCTACCCGTACCCTCATGACTGATGTCCCGCGCAGTCAGTGCCGCCCCGACTTCTTGATCTCTTCTTCCACTTCCTAGGCCCTTCCTCGTAGAACTTCTTCTCTTTATGATGTCTTCACGTCTCTCAACTTGCCCGACAGCCAGTGCAGGACGTTAAGAAGAAACTGAGGGTTCTGAGCCGCAATCGGCGCGTTCATACCCATCGGCCGCCGGTCTGGTCCGCCGAGCTGAGCCGAGAACATCGCGGCCTCTCCGAACACGGCCACGCGGCCCTTGCCGAACCGCACGACTGCCCCCTGGTACCACCCTCCCACGGGAATGCGCGGGGTTTCGTCAGAGACCTCCCCGGCCGCCGAAGTCAGAACCGATGCGACTTGTGGGCCCAGGACGAGCAGGGGCCGTGCATCTCCTGGCACCTTGAACGCCGAACCGGTGAAGGTTGCGACCGAATCCACTCTCTCTGAATCCGTCCTGCCTTCAGAAATCCGGTGGTGCCGGAGTGATCCGTCCGACCGCCTGAACACCATCGGTCTCGGCCCACTTTCGTCGACGGCGTAACCATTGCTGAACTCAATTCCGAACGCCCTCGCCAGCTTTTCGGCGGCGCCGGCAAAGGGCATGTGGTCGGCGATCAGGAGGAGCGAGCCGCCCCCTTTCACCCAGTCCCGCACTGCCGCGATCTCTGCGTCCGAGAACGCTGAAGGCGTTGGGAGGGACCAGTCAGTCTGATTACGCTCGGCCAGCGCGTTGGCGACGACGAGTATCTTGCCGTGCCGCAGTGCGGCCTTGGTGAATTGCGATTTAGAGGCTCGCACCACATAGCCGTCGCGGCGAAGCAATTCCGCGAACGGAAGGTAGCGGCCGTCGGCCGTATGGAAGTTGAAATGAGCCTCGTCCAGCAGGACTACCGGACCGCGTCCCGGTGCATACGCAGGACTCACGATGGCGGGGGCGAATGAGGAGTCCGCCACCTGCTGGGCATTGGCGCCGGGGCTCAGAAGAGGAGGAGCGAGCGCCGCAGAGAGTATCACAAACGTCAACTGTTTGATCATGGTCGCTCCCTAGTAGATGCCCGGGATCAGGCGTTTCGTCACCCTGCAATAGTCGGCATACTCGTTTCCCAATGTCTCCACAAGCGCGGCTTCCTCAACACGTATTCTGTACGACAGAGCAGCGGCAATCGGGACAACGATGACCAGGAGACTGAGCCAGTTGTCGAACGCCACGCCGGCCCCCAGGAACGCCACAAGCAGACCACTGTAGGCCGGATGGCGCATGTAACGGTAGACTCCAGTGCGGACGACGGCGTGGCCGGGCAGGACGGCCACGTTCGCCGTGAAGAAGCGACCCAGGGTGATAATCGCCGCCCAACGGAGGGCCAGGCCGCAGACGATCAGCGCCGACGCTGCGGTCAGGAACACGGCAGGAGGGGCCCCCACGGACCCGGGGCCGCCGGTCCGGATAAAGTGACCAGCCGTCAACCCGGCAGCGATTGTGACCCAAAGCAGCGCGAGCGACCCGCGGTCTCTTACGGCGGCCGACTCACGCTTGGCGCGCAGGAGCAGTCCGAGGATGACTTCCGACACGGGCCACGCGACTATGAGAATGGTAAAAATCTTCAAAAACATAGCTGGACCTCCGCCGGCAAGCCCCACCCCCTTCGTGCTGGCCCAAAAAGCTCGTTAAAGGCTCGACGCCAGGTCGTACTCCAGGTGGATGTCTTTCGGCTCAAGCGCAAACAACTCGGGGTCTGGTTCCGCGGTGACCTTGCACCCCAGGCGCAAATAGAAGTCGATCGTGCGCTCGGCCGGGGTAGCCGAGATGTACATTCGCGCCGCTCCACGCTTGCGGGCTTCATGCGCCGCCGACTCGAAGAGCTGTCTACCCAGTCCCTTGCTCCGGTAACCGCGGCTGACGTGCAGGAACTTCAACTGCAGTTGATCCTTGTTGTTTCCGATGAAGCGACTTTCCAGCACCGCCACACCGATCAACCTGTTCTCGTCGAACAGCCCGTGAAACCAACCGCCGGCATCGTAGCAGGTCTCCAGCACCGGCGTGTACTTATCTGATTCTCCCTGCGGCCAGCCGCGCATGTCGTAGTGTTCCTGCTTGAGCACGAGACTCCCGTTTTCGAGGTAGTAGACCGCGTCAATGACCTCGCTCCGGTCGATGGTCCACACCTTCGTGATTTCGTCTCTGGAGAGAGCCCTGTCGCTGACCATCGCGCTGCTCCGACCCGCAGGGTGCAACATCAAGGCGTTTACCGCGGCCAGAACCATCCCATAATGAGTCCGGTCAGCACGGCATAGATGAACCCGTCCACGTTGCCCTTAAGTGTGGTCACCCATGACTTGCCGAACCAGATCGATGCCTGCCAGAGGGCAAGCGAGTAGCCCACGAATGCCGTTGCCCCGGCGAATCGCAGAACCGGCAGGGCGCCGGCCCCCGGCGACAGCGCCCGGCTGGCAACGTACGCCGCGAACACGCTCACTACCAGCAGGTATGCGAACCAAGCCACAAGGTTCCGCCGCATGGACGTTGAACCGCCCCGCATTATGGTCATCACCATCACGGGACCCTTCTTCATCTTCTCACTGAACTCGGGTGACGTGGCTTCCTGCCTGCTGGACGGCTTCGGGATCATGTAGTCACCCGACGGTAACCCCATGGGACGGAGAGCATCCATGAGCTTGCCTTCGTCAGGGGCCTTTGCGTAATCACCCTTGTGCCAGGGCGTCGCCATGTGGATGATCGAACTCACTACGAACGCGACGGCCGAAGACAACAGAATCGGCAGCCACAAACTCCAGAGCCCTACCATTAGTGCCTCCTTGTGTCCGGTCGTTCCTCACACCACATGGCGTCCTTGCCCGCGCCGCCCCAGCCCCCGAGCCATCGAGTCATTTGCTTCCGAGTTTTCGGACTATGTCCACGACAGCGAGAATCACCCCGACCCCCATCAGGCCATACCCGATCATCCTGTTGTCTCCGAAGAAGATGCCCGCCACGATGAACACAAACGCGATACTGGCCAGCGGCGTAAGCCTTGTCTGTCCGCGCTTCTTGGCCACCAGAAAGACGAGAGCGGCTATGATAGCCAGCAAGACCAGCGAGAATGCGATGTAGGCTTGTGACGTCATCGTGCACCCTCCTCGATTGACCCGTCGTGAACCTGGCGCCAGTGAACAGGACTGGACCGTCTGTGGGCCTCGAGACTATGCCCTCACAGACTTAGTATACGACCAGTGAGTTTGAACGATTAGCCATTTTCCGTTCGACCGGCGGTACACTTCCGTGCAGTTCCACGGACTCTGTTTACCCTCCTGCCCGTAAGACACGTAATTGAACGTCAACACGGCCGCGTCGCCGATGACCTGCACGAGTGGATTGAGCAACTCAAACCGGTCAAAGAAGATCTTGCCCCGGACGGGTTCGTAGTAGCGAGCCAGAGCTTCGAGCCCGTCGATGCGCCTGTCCAGGCTCGGGTCGAAGTACACAACGTCCGGCGCGCAGATCTCCAGGAAGCCGGACGGGTTTCCCTTGCCCCACCTGTCAAGCGCTGCGCGTTCGAGCTCGATTATCGTCGCAGATGTGCTCTCGTCGGTTGAGTCCCTGGTCGGAATCATCGCACCTCCAGTGTCAGCGAGAACGCCACAACGCACGCGAGGGCAGGACGGCAGCCAACAGGAATAGCCACACAAGCAACGTGCCCCCAATCAGCGGAAGCGCAATCCCTGCCGGCCCCGCTGGCGGCGGCGACTGCAGGAGCACCAGCGCCAGCGCGACAACCAGAGAAAAAAGGACACTCAGAGACACCCACGCCGTCCAGCGATACCGGACCGCAAGCCAGAAGCACAGCAGGGCCACGCCCGCGAGAGGAACCCCGCAGACGACCACAGAGAGAACCGTCGACGGAGACGCCAACCCTTTAACTCCGCCGACGTCAGGATCGACACAGTGGATGAGCGCAGACAGAATCAAGGGTGGGATCATCACCCACACATACGCGATGGTCTTCCGCATGGGTTCGTGTGGATGACTTCCTCTGCGGAAGTCATCGCGATCGACTCCTGATTTCCTGCAGCAGAAACTCCGTTAGACGGTCAAGGTATGTTTCGCCCTTGTCCACGGAGGCCTTCGTCGGGTCGCCGAGGACTCCGTTCTCGCTCAGGGCGCGAATGCCTCGCTTGCAGACGATTTCGAATTCCCTCTCGCGGATCGGTCCGATGTAACCTTGCGCAAACCTGTCGTCTATCACCAGGCTTCTTTCCAGGAACAGCATGATGGATGTCTCGCTTTCGCCGGCGTGTCCGCCGGATTCGGCGGCCGTCACGCCGAATTCGGCGGACGCCGAACTCAGGCAGTCCATCAGTTTGAACAGGTCCGTGACCCCGATTACGGCGACTCCGGGATGGGCCGCCTGCGCTTCTTTCACGGCCTCCCGAACAGTCGAAAAGTTGCCGCCGTGCAAAGGCAGGAAGACGACCGTCTTGAAGCCTCCGCGAACCAGACTGTCCGCATAGTCCAGAATAACCATCCGCAGAGTCTCGGCTTTCAACGAAATCGTTCCAGGAAGGGCAAGGTGATGTTCCGAGCAGCCGACCGTGATTGTGCTCGCCTGAAGGGCATTACCCAGCTTTGCGGCAACCCGATGGGCCAACTCGTCCCCGATTCGCGTGTCGGTCATGGTCGGCAGGTGCGGGCCATGCTGTTCGCTGGAACCCACCGCGACGACCACGGTAGTGAACCCGCGCTCCAGAGCAGAAGCGACGTCCGGCCACGTCATCTCCGCCAAGCGGATACGGCCGGTGGAAGGTTCCGTCTTTGGCCGAATCGGAGTGCCGCCGCGGCCCTTAGCGGAGAAGTCCTTGACCATATACAGCAGTCCTTTCTCAACGCGATCCTCCCGCCAGCCGTGTCGGCAGTAGAACGCGTACGCCTTGAGTCGAGTGTCGACGTCAGTGGTCAACCAGAGCCGAGCGCATCCGCTTGCCTGAAGCCAGTCTTCCACGCGCCTCAACAGGGCCGAGCCGATGCCCCGGCCCAGATAGGCGGGCAGGACTGCAATCACCCACATCTCTCCGGAGGCTCGGTCGCCCATCGCAAAGCCCACTACCTGCTCGTCCTCCTCGCACAGCCATCCCCGGAACGTTCCCCTGAGCCTGTCCCCGACCGACTCCTCGGTGATTCCCAACGCAGTGAGCTCCTCGCGGGTCAGTCGGTTTTCGTGTGTTGTGACCCTGACGGCGAAGAGCGCGGGAATGTCACGCTCTTCGATCTCGCGAATGTTCATGGCTGTTCGTCCCCGGAGGAGTCGTGCCTTCCGGGCTGACGATGATCACCTCCTCCCGGTCTGCGGGTCTTTATTCCTGCCAGATGAATGGTGACGGCGACCGCTATGCCCAGCAGCAGAAGCTTGGCCCACCATTGAGACACGACGGCCAGCAACGCAAAGCCCATCGTCAGCCACAACAACGAGATAGTGATTACCTTCTGCGCGAGCGGTATTCCCCTGCCTTCACGATAGGCCTTGATGTACTCTCCAAACCAGCGATTAGTCGTCAGCCAATGATAGAACCGTTGCGAGCTGTTAGCGTAGCACAGTGCGGCCAGGAGCAGGAAGGGCGTGGTCGGCAGCACCGGCAGGAACATGCCGATAACCCCCAATCCCACAGAAAGCGTGCCGCTCGCAATCAGCAACATTCTGGTCAGTCTTCTCACCCTGTCTCCGCCCCAATCCTCGACACCGAGCCTCGGTCATGCTGCTCAATCTGTGCTAGTCTAATCCGGTCGAGAGCCGTTGCTTCTTGAGAAACGCACGCAGCTCACGAAAGAGCTCGTTCCGCACCTTCTCTATTTTCAGTGCTTCCTCGTATTCCAGCACGGCCTGGTCAAGGGACTTGAACCTGTCGGGCTCGACCTGCAGCGCGTAGGAGTTGACGTGTCTTTCCCAGAACCACCCGGCGCAGCATAACTGGATGTTCTCCGGGTCAATAGTCGGGATCTTCCTCATGGCATCCAGGAGCCGTTTCCCAGAGTCGCTGGTCTGAACGCAGACAGCGACGTAGGCTATCCGGTATTCCACCTTGTGAATCGCATCCGTACGCGGTAGGGGCTCGAGGTTATGAGGGTCTTCCTGTCCGGGGTACACAAAATGCCCGTAGCAGCACTGCAGAGTGTAGCAGCAGGGCAGTCTGTTGAAGTCCCTGACGAGCCCGACTAGGGGCCTGTCGATCATGTCGTCGCTGAGGCCGGCCAGGGTCCTCCGTCTTTGGGCACTGTAACGGGGGTTTCTCTCCAGCGGCTTCGGTTCCGTGAAAGTTTCCAACCTGGCGGTTCCCGGGAGCGGTCAGGCGCGTCTGACTTCGTAATCCTTGTGCTTCTCGATGAACTCGTCCAGTTCCTTGTGCCATCGGTCCGGGTCGACGGCGTGTGGGACGGTGTCTTCGCCGAACAACACGTCCACCAAATAGCGGGGCCGCTTTCCGCCGATGAACATGGCCTCGCTGCACGAAACGCAGTAAACCAGAATGTCGTCCACGGGCATTTCGTCGGCTTTTGCCCTCATTTGGCCGATTACCTGCTCAGCGGGCATGTTCCCGAAGGAGATGTCTCCGCAACAAGTGCTCTCCCTCTTCGTATTTACGGGTTCGACGATTGTAATATTCATCCTCTCGGCCAACGCCCGCACCGAGCTGTGGATGCGATCCTGGTCTCTCGTGGGGCATGCGTCTATGATTGTCATTTCTTCAGACCCGTAGTCCGGGAAGGCGAACGTGTCAGTCTCCAAGAGCAGCTCCCACAAGGAAACCGTCGAGGGGTTGACATAGTCCTCGCGATACCTTCTGTCGCACCCAGGACAGATGTTGATGACGCGCGAGTCCGGAGCCATCTGCGGGGTATGACGACAGCACGTGAGCAGCAGGTCTACCGGGCCGACGGCCGGTACAAGGGATTCGCGGAGTCTACCTACAAGATGGGGCTTGTACAGCCACAGCGCGCATCCCGGGGCAAGAACATGGTTCATCGTTCAATTTCTCCGAACAACGTTGCAGCTCTGGACCGACATCAACCCACTCGTCTCAGCTCGAGTGTGATGCCGCAGGCGTCGGGGCAATGGATCACGGCCGTGCCCTTCTCTTCGGCCCAGCTGAAATCGCCACCGCAGCGGAGCGTCATGGCGTAGGGCGCTATGGCCGCCCACGCGTCGACACAAACGCCCTCGGGCGTTGTGTCTCCTGCCATGAAAGTGTCGCCCACTTTGTGCACACCGCCCTGGCAGACGCCATCCTTAACGGTCACTCTAACCTGCGCCATGGACTTCTCCTTCTACTCAACCGGCAGCAGCAGGTCCACCACCAGCGGCTTGCCGGTGAAGCTCACCCGGCGCTCGGCCACGCGCCCGTCCTTTTCCGCACGGATCAGCCCCTCGGTGAACTTCCGCGTCACCTTCATGAACACGCCGGCAATGGATATCTCCTCGTCGGTTTCCTCCAGCTTGAACTCGTAGTCCAGTGGCGAAGTTCCCAGAGTCATCGGCGGGTCCTCGAAACGCTCCCCGGTTGCCCCAACGGACACGCCCGGCACTCCCCCTTCCGCCTCGGTAACCCCGTAACGTACCAGCGTCACCTGGGCTCCTGGCGGGCTTGTCGTGACGTTGAGCCTCTGAGTTGCGGCGCAGCCACTGAGAAGCAGCAGAAAGCTGAGAACCATCACTGTGACGGCCTTACTCATCTGAACCTCCCTTCGGACTACGGGTTACACATGCGGCGACCCCGCGGCAGCTCGAAAGTGCGGCTCGGTTGGGCCACCGCACATCATATCACATACGTCATCACGACAACTTACGTGCGTCTGTACACGTCGGTGCTCAAGTACTTGAGTCCGGAGTCGGCCATGAGAGTGACCACCCTGGCGCCCGGGCCCAACTGCTCCGCCAATCGAATCGCGGCGATGACGTTCGCCCCGGAAGACGTCCCCGCGAAGAGTGCCTCCTCCCGCGCGATGCGCCTGGCCATGTCCTTTGCTTCGGCTGTCTTGACCGCCACGATGTCGTCAACGAGAGCCGGTTCCCAGAGTGGAGGAGTGTAGCCGATCCCGACTCCCTCGATCTTGTGAGGTCCCGGCGTGCCTCCCAGCAGCACGGAGGATTCGGCTGGTTCAACGGCGACGACCTTGATGTCGGGTTTGTATCGCTTCAGGACGGTGGCGACCCCACGCAGAGAAGCCGCAGTACCCACGCAGTGAACGAAGGCGTCGATCTCTCCCCCCGTTTGACTCCAGATCTCCTCGCCCAACGAGTAGTACCCCGCTATGCTGTCGTGGTTGTTGAGCTGGTCGATCCAGTAGGCATGAGGATGTTGGCTCAACCCGCGCGCAGCCTCGATCATGTCCAGAATGAGCTTCTTGGTGGTGAGGCCACCCTCGCTGGGTACCAGCGTCAACTCGGCGCCCAACGCCGCCATGTGATCCAGTTTCTCCCGGCTGAATGCATCGGAGGTGACGATCCGGATACGGTAGCCCTTGGCGGCGCAGACCAACGCAAGCGACGCACCCGTGCTGCCGCCGGTGTATTCGACAACGGTGTCTCCGGGTTTCAGCCGGCCGTCTTCCTCCGCCCGCGAAATCACGGCGTGCGCCATTCGGTCCTTCATGCTGCCGGTGGGGTTCTCCCACTCCAGCTTCGCGAAGACGTCCGCGCAGCCCGGGGGAACGACCTTGCGAAGCCTGACCATCGATGTGTTTCCAACGGCGCGTAGAATGTCCATGGAGTGTCCTCTCCCTGCTCAAGTCTTTCTATTGACGATTCCTGGAGACGCGGCGGAAGACAATTCGAATGATACGTCTACCTGCGCCGTTCCACAATGAGTAGAAAGCAGACTGCGTGTGATGGCAACCCCGGCGTGCTGCTGCAGGGAGGTTAGGCCGCGGTTTTGCCCAATTCATTCAATGCCGCATGAACGTCCTTCAACACCGGCCAGGCACCGTGAGTGGTGTTGGAGATCACCGTTATCTGCAAATCGTCAGTTCGGTCCACACTCGACCTGAACGATACGCCTGCGTCACAACCCGTGATGTACACCTCCCGTTCCCGCCCCGGCGCCTTGGACAGCCAGAGGCCGTGACCGTGATATGTGTGCTCGCCTTCCGCTTCCGCCTTCACGAAGGGGGCCGTGTAGACCTCGACCATGTCTTGAGGCAGTATCTCGCCCGCCCAGAAAGCTTTCCACAGGAGCGCGAGGTCGCGCGCGGTTGTATAGGCGCCGCCGTCGGAGGCCCCAACGATCGGAAGAGTGTAGATGTTCGTCCGCCACCCTCCGGCTTCTTCAATGTAGCCGAGCGCAGTCCTCTCGGGAAGTCGGTCGAACGCGAAATACCCGGATTGGTTCATACCGATTGCCCTGAAGACCGCCCGCTCAACGAACTCCCGGTACTTAAGCCCCGTGAGTTCTTCAATCACTAGGCCTAAGAGAATATAGCCGCCGTTCGAATACGAGAAGCGCTGCCCGGGCGGGAACTTCATCGGCTCGTTCGGAAAGACGGCCAAGTAGTCCCTCGGGCCGTTCAATTCGTAGCACGGGATGCTTAAGGCGAAGTGGCCACAGTCCGTGAACTTCTCTTCGTCATAGTAGTCGGGGATCCCGGACGTGTGGGTGAGCAAATGCCGGATTGTTATCTCTGGCGGATAGTGCGGGAAATCGAGCGCGAGACAATCCTTCAGCTTCGAGTCGAATGTCAGCTTCCGGGCGGCGATGAGCTTTCCAATGGCCAGAGCGGTGAAGAACTTTGTCCCCGAAGCGATGCCGAAGCGGGTCTCCACCGCGTTCTCGACCTTATTGCTCCTGTCGGCATAGCCGGCCGCGCGTTCATACAACACACTGCCTTTCTGGCGGATAGAGACGACGCCCGAGAAAGCATGCATCTCGATAGAAGTGTTCAACGCATCCACAAGTTGGGCGGGTCCCATCGTCACCCCCTGTCACTGCAGTTCTGCCGTGCGAATCTTCCCGGGGCGGTCTCAGTCTCTTCCCTGCGACTGGCGTGCCGCGAGAACATCCCGGACCTTCGTCCATCTCATACCCGGATAGCGGTCGTTGTCCAGACACTCCAGACTCACTCGCCCGCTGAACATATTGTGCATGTACTGCATGCCCTGCCAGGGCGGATAGATCACACCTCTCTGGGGGAAGAGTGTGCGTGTGACATTGATCAGCGTCTCGAGCCCCGTGAGACCTCCAGCACGCAACAGGCGGAACTTCACCCCGGTCACTTGACTTGCGACTTCCGCCAACCCCCTGGCGCTGAGTTGGTCACCGGCAATGCGGAGGAATCTCGGAGTAGAGGCGTCGAGAGCCACGTTTGCCGTGAATTCACCGACGTTGGCCGTGGTCGTGAAGTCCAGTTGCTGATCGGCGTCTCCCCAGTAGACGACCCGTTTCAGCTTGAAGAGGATGACCGGCGCCCGACCGGTCAGTAGGTCCGCGAACATGCCGTTGAGGATCGAGGTGACCGAGACCGGCGCCTTGTCGAGACGCGTGTGGAATTCTCGGCGCAGGTCGAGATTGCGGTTCGTTCCAGGGGGCAACTGTGTGAAATCGACTGAGTAGTCGGACGGGATGAAACGCGGCACCCCGGCCTTGACTGCCGCGTCTAGCAGTGACGTCTGCGCCCCGACAATTACGTCCCGCAGTCCGGACAACGCAGAAACGACGCAGGAGGCGCCGGAACAAGCCACGGCTAACTCATCAACGCTGTTGAAGTCTGCCTCGACGATGGCCGCGCCCCGTTTCCGCAACTCCTCGACCTTGTCGGGCGCGCTGCCGCGGCGGACAATCGCCCTGACTCTGGCGCACCGTTCGAGCAGCGCACCGGCGATGCGCCCGCCGAGATTGCCGGTAGCCCCTGCCAGAACGACGACTCCGTGGTCCATGGACCGACTCCCTGCTAATGTCTTGGCCTCCGGCCATGCCGGGCTGCCCGTACTTATCGGGCAGAGTCGCCCCCGAGTTTGCGCTTCAATCTCCAGACAAGCGCTCGGCTGCGCCCCGGCGTCCTAGTCAGCCCGTTCTCCTCCTCCATGCGACTGACCCACTCCGGGCACGGGCCCTGGTACGGCAGACGCAGTCGCTCCTTGAGCTGCGACCACGTGAGACCGTTGGCGTTGCGTCTGAGCTCGCGACAGATCGAGTCCCTGAAGTCGACGTATCGCATGGCCGGCCACTCTCCTTGGGTCTCCATTCGCGCGGCCAACGAGGCGGCTCACCCGCTCAGTCCGGTTTCGCTGCCGTGCTCCACGGTTATTACCACTTTCCCCTTGGCATGCCCCTCTTCAAGATAACGGACGGCTTCGGCCGCGTCGCTTAACGGGTAACGCCTGTCTATGACGGGTACAATCTTTCCGCTGTCAAGAAGGTCGCCCAGAAGAGTCAAATCCTTCTTGTTTATCCTCGCCATGACGAAACCCATCTTCTTGCCCACGGTCAGTGAGAGCAGCGGTCCCAGCAGCATGGCCTGGAGGATTTGAGTCCAACCGCCTCCGGCCATGACGTAACTTCCGTTCCGACTGAGCGCACGCCTGTAGTCGAGAATGGAGTGATATGCGTTCGCGGCAAGAATCAAGTCGTAACGTTGGCCACTCTTCGTAAAGTCTTCTCGAGTGTAGTCAATGACCTGGTCTGCGCCGATCGACCGCGCCGTGTCCACATTTCCCGTGCTGCACACCGCAGTGACTTCGGCTCCGAATGACTTGGCAATCTGAACTGCGAATGTACCCACACCGCCGGACGCGCCATCAACCAAAGTCTTTTGCCCTCGCTGGATGCGTCCCCTATCACGAAGGCCCTGAAGGGCAGTGACTGCAGCCACGGGTACGGCCGCCGCTTCCTCAAACGATATGTTGGCCGGCTTCAGTGCCAATTTGCCTTCGACGGCGCACGCATACTCGGCAAAGGCTCCGCGACACACGCCGAACACCTCGTCGCCCGGTTTGAACTGCGTTGCGTTCTTGCCGACCGCCTCGGCCTGGCCGGCCACATCGACGCCTGGCCGGGTGTTCTTGGGTTTGCGCAATCCACCGATCATCAAGCGAACAAACACCGGCCTGCCCCTCATGAGGCGCCAGTCAAGCGCATTGACGGAAGCCGCGCGGATTCTTATCAGAACCTCATCGTCCTTGGGGGTAGGCTTTGCCACCTCCTTGAGCAGAAGAACTTCCGGAGGGCCGTATTCTGTGTATACCACTGCTTTCATGGGTCCGCCTACGTAGAAGCACCTCCGTCTTGTTCATCGACATCGAGAAGCTGAACGGCTTCTTCGATTCGGTCATCATCAAGGACCCACAGCTCCGGCCACACCTCCGGTGCGGGGATTCCGCCGGCAAGCGGCGCGAGTAACTCGTTCCTAATCAGGCACCGAATGCCATTCGATTCGAGGAACGTCTTACGGAGGCTGCATTCCATCAGACTTGTACTCGTGTAGACCTTTTTCAAGTCTCTCCTCCTGCCTCAGGGAGCCCGAGCCGCTGAAGGCGTTTGTTGGTTGGCGGCCAGCTCATCACGGACGCCACCAATAGCCCGCTTTCCTGGTGTCTCCGCGGGCTTCCTCGCCGGTGGGGGCGGCGCGTCAGCCGCGCGAGGCGTGTGTAAGCGCGCGTAGGGTGGCGCCATCACGTCTTCGTTTTCTTCTCCAAGTCGCCGATGCGAGATTCCAATTCTGCCAGGCGCTGCTCCATCTCTTTTCTCGAAAGCCCGCCCCGGACGCGTTTCTTCAGGAGCTCCGCGATGTCGAGCGTCTCAAAAAGAAGGATAATAACAACAATCGCTGCGATGATCTTCACCACGTCCCACATCGGATAGTCCCTCCTGTCTCCTGTTTGCGTTCAATCGGTCATCTGGCGTGAAGCCCGCTTGTGGGCGGAGCTGAACTCGGCTCAGTCGAACTCCCGCTTCGGCGGAGACTGGTCGGGGCCCAGATTCCCCGCCGCAATGTCTGCAACGAAGTAGTTTTCGCCACGGACCGGCTCGCCTGCCACGCCGAGGACGAACGCGATCTGCCCCAGATGCGTCAGAACATCAGCCAGTGGCCCCTGAAGCAGTCTCTCGGCGGGGCGCGCCGGTCCGAACGACTCACCAGGCATGCATCCCCCCTCCATCTCTCCGGCTGGCCTCGGGCCGCAGTGTTTGCCGGACATCACGCAACTGCGACAATCCCAAAACTAGCGCGATTTCTACCCCGTGTAAAGGGGCCTAACTGCGGCCGGTGACCCGCCGGCGCCACTTGCGTCCGGGCCGCCAGGAGGGGTATCATAGACGGAACTCCGGGCGTCGTCGCTTTGGCGGGCAGAATCAGCCGCCGGAGACGTCATCGTCCGGAAACAGTGACGCTGCCGATGAGCAGCACCATTGCCGATTCCTGAAGGAAATACCCAACAAAGGACATCCCGATGCCCCCTCTTCCGTACGACCCCAAGCTCTACGCACGGTTCGTCGAGAATCTCAAATCCATCATCAACCAGCCGGCATCGGCCACGCCCAACATCCGGGACGTTACGCTCGCGGACCTGAAGCCGCTGGCGCTCCAGACGGGTCTTCACACGAAGAACGGCTCTTACTGCTGGCGCTCGGCGGTGTCGAGCAGGATGGCGGCCAAGACGGTGTTCCTGGGGAGCCCGGACGTCTGGGTGCCCAAACCGACCGATGTCCACCGCGGCATCGTCGAAGCCGCGCCGGAGGAGCTGCACAAGGTCCTTCATCTGATGCGCACGATGCCGTTCATACGCCTAAAGCGCCGCATGTGCGACAACGGCGATTTCAACCCGACGTGCACGCTCTACATGTCGGTCCAGGACCCCAAGAACTACCGCATAGCGTACGGCTGGGGCAACACGATGGCGGACCCGGACAAGAAGAAACCCGGCCCGCAGTTCACCATGATCCACATTCCGGAAGAGCATTCGCTCAGGATGCAGATTCTGTCGATGCCGGAGTACGACCTCAACATGGCGCTCGGGAC
>CAZMZP010000024.1:0-9598 GCA_964570935.1 uncultured bacterium | reverse complement strand
CGGCGAGATAGCCAGGAGTGTTTTCATCTACCTGGGCATCCCGTTCCTGGCTGGCATAATAACCCGCTTTACGCTCATCAAGCTGAAGGACAAGCGCTGGTACCACGAGAAGTTCATTCCGAAGATCAGTCCCGTCACGCTCATTGCTCTTCTCTTCACCATCGTGGTCATGTTCTCGCTCAAGGGCGAGCACATCGTCGAGCTCCCCCTGGACGTGGTGCGGATAGCCATTCCGCTGCTCATTTACTTCGTGCTGATGTTCTTCATCTCGTTCTTCATGAGTAAGAGGGTGGGGGCCACGTACGGGCAGACGGCGACGCTCAGCTTCACGGCCGCGTCGAACAACTTCGAGCTGGCGATAGCCGTGGCCATAGCCACGTTCGGAATCAATCACGGTGCCGCGTTCGCCGCGGTGATAGGACCGCTGGTGGAAGTGCCGGTCCTCATCGCACTCGTGAACGTGTCACTGTGGCTAGGGACTAGATTTTACGGTGCGCAGGCGGTAGGAAGATGAGAGCGATTCTCGCGGGCTTCGTGCTGTGGCTCGGGGAGGGCGGACTGCGCGAGATGAGTGAGACGATGAAAGGTGTTCTCTTCCTGTGCGTGGCCAACTCAGCCCGCAGCCAGATGGCTGAAGGTCTCGCTCGCTCGATGGCCCCGGCGGGCGTGAAGGTATGGTCTGCCGGCTCGAACCCGGCCGGGGTGCGCCCAGAGGCAATCCTGGTCATGCGCGAGGTCGGGATCGATATCTCGAAGCACCGTTCGAAGACCGTTTCCGAGATCCCCGCGCACGAGGTCGGGACAGTCATAACCCTTTGCGCCGAGCAGGAGTGCCCTCTTTTCCCTGGCAAGGTTCGGCGTCTGAACTGGGAGCTTCCCGACCCGGCGGCTGTGCGAGGGGGGGAGGGTGAGCGGCTGGCCGCTTTCAGACAGACGCGCGATGAGCTCAGACGCCGCATGGAAGAGCTCTTCCACGCCGGACTCTAGACACTCCGGCCTACCGCCCGCCCCTACTTTCGAAGAAGTACCTTGACAACTCCAGCGCCATATTGTATTATCGCTATGAAAGGATGGCCAGTCATGCACGACCCAAAGGTGATACAGGCGCAGGCCGAGATATTCAAGGCGCTCGGCCACCCGGCGCGCCTCTCAATCGTCGAGACCCTGGCCGAACGCCCTCACTGCGTGTGCGAGCTGGTGGCAATGCTCCCCGGCACCCAGGCCACTACGTCGAGGCACCTGGATGTGCTCTTGAAGGCAGGCGTCGTGAGACGACGCAAGGATGGAGTCAAGATGTTCTACGAGCTGGCTCTGCCATGCCTGCTCAAGGCCATGCCGTGCGTGACCGAGGCTCTTCGCCGCCGGGCCGCCACCCAGGCGGCGCTGTTCAAACGGCGCTGAAACATAGACCGCCGGAAACTGTTCCGGAATACACATGTATTAGCAGAACGACCGAGAAGGGTGTCAAGAATGGTCGAAGTCACACAGCTCACGGTAGGCGGCATAAAGGTAGGACTGATAGGGCTTAACAGCGCGCTCGCACAGGTCGCCGGCGAATGCCTGGAGAGTGATGACGAGATCGCGGACAGGTTGCTCGCGCTCATCGGTGATGCGAACTACATAACACCTTCAAGGACTGAAGACTACAGGCGAGCTCTGCTCAGAGAGTTCAAACGCCGGCGGGGCGAAGCGGTGCCCGCCGAGTCCTGTGAGTTGGAGATACTGGTGCTCGGGGCGGGGTGTCCCAGCTGTCACCAGCTGATGAGCGAAGTCATAGCCGTCCTGACTGACGACAAGATCGCAGCCGATCTGGAACACGTTCGCGAGGCGAAGCGAATAGCTGAATTCACACCCTTATTGACCCCGGCACTGGTCATAAATGGAAAGATCGTTGCGTCCGGCCGTGTTCCACGGCGGGAGGAGATTGTTCGCTGGTTGAAGGAGGCGTCGAAATGAAGATACAGATACTCGGAACGGGCTGTCCGAAGTGTAAGAGGACGTATGAGAACGCCGAGCGCGCAGTGAAAGACCTGGGGATTTCGGCGGAGGTGGAGAAGGTCGAGGACCTCAAGGCCATAATGGGGTTCGGCGTCATGATTACCCCGGCTCTGGCAGTGGACGGCCAAGTCAAGGTTACCGGCAAGGTTCCGGCGGTGGACGAGATAAAGAAGTTCATCTTGGAAAAGGGGCAAAACGAGCCGCGCTGAATAAGGGAAACACGAAATCTGGCACCGAGCTTCCTGAGGGAAAGGAGACTGACGGAATGAAGATGGGAAAGCATGGGATTGTCATGCTGCTCGTGATCGCCTTCGTTGCGCTCTCCACAACGGCCGGCTGTGCCAGGAGGGGCGAGGAGCAGAAGAAGCAGTCCCACGAAGCAGCTGCGGAAACGGCAGCGGCTCCGGGGAATCTGGAATCAGCCCCGGGAACAAGCAAGCCGGCCGCACCAGAGGCCGGCACCCCCAGTCCTGCTTCGGCGTCGGGCAAGGCGGAACCTGTGGCGAAGGCGGACAAACCGGCCTCGCCAGCGAGCGGGACCGGCCACGAGCAGGCGGCCGCAGTAAGCGCACAGAAACTCCCTCGCCTTGTTGACGTTGGCAGAGGCACCTGCATCCCCTGCAAGATGATGGCTCCGATACTTGAGGAGCTGAAGAAAGAGTACAGTGGGGTCGCGATCGTGGAAGTCATAGACCTCAGGTACAACACCCGGGCCGCAATGGAATACCGCATACGAGTCATACCGACTCAGGTCTTCTTCGACAGAGAAGGAAAGGAAGTCTGGAGACACCAAGGTTTCATGTCCAAGGATGCTATCATAGCGAAATTCAAAGAGATGGGAGTGGAGCTGAGTGATAGCTGAGGTCTTCCAGAGTCTGACTGACGCCGTCGCGGGCGCTCCGCTCATGGCCGTCCTGGCTTCTATCGCCTGGGGCGTGCTCAGCATCATTCTGAGTCCCTGTCACCTCGCAAGTATACCTCTGATAATCGGGTTCATCGGCGAGCAGGGCGCCCTAACGACACGGAGAGCCTTCCTGCTGGCCCTTCTCTTCGCACTGGGCATCCTGACCACAATAGCGCTGATAGGTGTGGCCACTGCCGCCTTCGGCCGAATGCTGGGAGACCTGGGCCCCTACACGAACTATTTTGTGGCGGTGGTGTTCTTTGTGGTTGGGCTTCATTTCCTCGGCGTAATACCGCTGCCGTTCTCGGGTGCCCAGGCAAAGACCGGGGGGAGGCGCGGCCCCGTCGCCGCGTTCATTCTGGGGCTGGTGTTTGGCCTTGCCCTTGGGCCCTGTACGTTTGCCTACATGGCTCCGATGCTAGGGATAACGCTGTCCGTGGCTCGCACCAACATGGGCTACGGCATCCTGCTCCTCGCAGCGTACGGCGTGGGCCACTGTGCGGTGATAGTGGCTGCGGGCACGTTCACCGAGGTTGTGGAGCACTACCTGAAGTGGTCCGCCAAGTCCAGGGGTCTCGACATATTGAAGAAGGTCTGCGGAGTGCTCGTTATTGCTGGGGGAGCCTACCTGATTTGGACAACCTGAGTCTGCGTTTTGGCATACGATCACCGACCGCGGGAGAATGGAAGATGTGTCCGTCTCCAAAGACGCGTCAGTCTCCGAAGGGGCGTTTGTCTCCTTCGAGCGGGCTGGCCCTGAACAGACTTGAATTCCGGTGTGTGCAGGCGGTGGTCGTCATACTGTGTGCGGCGTGCCTGGCTCTGACGGGAGCTCGCCCGGGGAGCGCCGATGTCGCGTCCGCCCCCGTCGCCGAGGAAATCTCCGCTGGCCGGAAATCCGACCCGACTGTCGACAGTCTGACAACGGACGACATCGAATGGGTCTCCGAGATTGACGCAAACACTCAACCCATGGGTGAGAGGGACTCCGTCTTGTCCGCCCAATCGCCGCAGGAGCTCAAGAAGCTCTGGCATGAGAGGTTCGGAAACCGGCTGTCCACTTCTGACTCGCTACCGGACCCAAGATCTTCTGTCGATCAGTTGTTGGCCAGACAGATAGGGCATGTGTACTCAATACTGGATGGCGTCGGGGCCCCGGCGGACACTCTAGACGGAACAAAGTACAGCGTCTTCGGCGAGGCCAGGGACGCGATCCACAATCTCGCGGATCTTGCCCCCCTCTTTCAGGCCGCAAAAGATTCGATTCGCAGCGCGCTTCTGGTGGTTTCGTCCGTGGGTTGCGAATGCGAGTTGAGGCGGTGTGAAGACATGACACGACTCTACGAGTCGCTCCGCGGGGACAGCTCTAACTGTACGGTGACCATGGTCGACGTCATGCAGGTGCCGTCGCTGAGCGACGTCGTGGGTCCCGTTGACATGCCATACTGGGCACTCTTTGACGAGGGCGGAAAGCTGACACTGCTGGTCGGCGGCAACTTGGACCCCGACGACGTCAAGTCAAACATACGTTCGTGGCTGGGAGTATCGGAGACTGACTAGGACAGAGGGGTGAACCAGCTGCCAATGCCGGGAAAGGCCGCACCCTTTCTTCTTGTTGGGCCCCAGGCGGCCGGATCAACTCCCAACCGCGCCCCACCTTCTGTCATCCCCATATTGCGCCGAACAGCATGCCGGTGATCGTCGCCATGACAACCACGATGGAACAGAAGACTACTGTCTTTCTGGTACCCATGATGCTGCGGAGGACGAGCATGCTCGGCAAAGACAGCGCCGGGCCTGCGAGAAGCAGAGACAACGCCGGACCTTTGCCCATGCCCGAACCTATCAGGCCCTGAAGGATGGGCACCTCGGTCAGAGTCGCGAAATACATGAATGCGCCGAAAATGCTTGCAAACAGGTTAGTCCACACGGGCCAGACCGTCCTCACGAAACTCTCCAGTCCACCGCCCCAACCCGTTATGGATAGAAACGTATCGGGTCTGGCACCCACAAGCATCTCAACGTATCTGCTCGGAATGACTGCTTCGTGGCCGGGCCTCCCCAGGAGGAAGCCGGCTACCAGCACTCCGAAGAAGAGGAGCGGCAGAATCTGTTTGGCAAATCCCCAGGTGGCGGCGAACCAGTCCGACGCCTCCCCTTCCTGGGAGCTCGTCACCACTGAGAATCCTACGATGGCTGCAGAGAATGGAATCAGCACCCAGAAGCCTCCGGTCGGTACAAGCAGCGCGAGCACCGCCGTCGGGATCGCGGCCAGGGCCATCTTCCACCACGACACTCCAAACCAGAGGATCACGATTGCCGCCAGACCGACTCCGAAGAGTGCCGTCACAAGCCACTTGTTTTTCCATATCGTCGCCCATGCGCTCTCGACCGGATACTTTGCCACCACGCTGGCCGAGGGAACCTGGACCTCGCTGCCCTCTTCGCGACCGCTCAACACCTTGACAGTGTAAGCAGCTCCGGGAGCGGAAACGTTCTCCGGAGACTTCACGACGGCTGCCTCAAACTCCCGCCCGTCCGCCGTACGGAAGTTCCAGTCGTTCGGCGCTCCCCAGTTGGCGAACACGAGAATCCCGACCATCACCGCAAAGAAGAGCGCGTTCTGCCACAGCGGCCGGGAGACTTTGTGTTCGGGCTCCGTTGCCTGCGCGGCGTTTCTCTCTATCTCCTCCTTCCGGAAGAAGAGGTGCATCAGAAGGCCAACGACAACGGAGAAGCTCACTGCGCCCACGGCGCGGGCGATGCCCAGTTCCGGCCCCAGAATGCGGGCAGTCAGGATGATGGCGAGCACATTGATCGCAGGTCCGGAGTATAGGAAGGCACAGGCCGGGCCCAGTCCCGCACCCATCCGCCAAATACCGGCGAAAAGAGGAAGCACGGTGCAGGAGCAGACCGCGAGGATGGACCCGGACACGCTGGCAACGCCGTAGGCCAGCGTCTTGTTTGCCCGTGCGCCTAAATACTTCATCACAGAGGCCTGGCTTATGAAAACGCCGATTGCCCCGGCGATGAAGAATGCGGGCACCAGGCACAAGAGCACGTGCTCGCGGGCGTACCACTTGGCCAGGTGCAAGGCCTCCATGACGCCGCCGACCATACGGGGCCGGTCCACCGGCAGCCAGAAGAAGGCCAGAAATACGACTACAACCGCTGCAAGTTTCTTCCATTCACCTTTCCATTCCACCATCGATGCCGTCCTTTGACTGATCGACCTACACCGCAGACGTCTTGCCTCGCTGAAGCTGTCGGCGAGAACCCCTCTTTTTCACCTATTGTCTTTCTTCGGTCACCTCAGCACTGAGCCCGCAGTATTCCCACATGGACATCGTGACCTCTCGCCCTTCCGTGTCGAAAGGATCCACCACGACCGGGGCATTGAGGAACCTCGAGTCGCGAGTATGACAGTCACCGCAGCCTCGGGCGCCCCAGGCCTTGCCGGCCGGGGACACGTTGTGGCTGAACGTCCAGTAGAGGGGTGACGCCTGCGGATGAGCTCGCGTCACGAGCTCTTCTCCTTTGAGCTCCCAGACCCTGTTACCCTTTACGTACGCGGGGGACGGAGACTCGAAGCGGCCGCCCGCCAACGTGGAGATGAGCGATTCAAGCATCAGTCTTATTTCCGTTTCTGTGTTTGCCTCGGGCTTCCCGTCACCGTTGTCGTCTGCGATGGCGTTCTTCACTCGCTCGTAGGCCCTGGCGGTTTCACTGAGGTGCAGAGGATATATCACATCGCCCACACGGCTTCCCCACCAGGCCGGGAGCAGCGCGTTGGCGGAGTATATCTTGCCGTCACCTGACCTGAAGTGGGCGGGGGTCCAGACACCCGTCTCGCCGTATTTGTTGGTCCCCTTGGCCGTGGGGAAACCCACCGTCTTCCCGGTGGTGGTCTCGACAAGGCCGACCGCGGCCACGTTATGCTCGGTAACATGACACGTTACGCAGGCGATTGTGGCAAGGTGCGATTCGGGTATGGATTTGTGGCCTGACTTCGTCCGCGCAGCAGAGTCAATATGGCACCCTTCGCAGGACAGGCTCGCGTCGTCGAGCTCGTCTTGCAGCAGGACGTTGAATGATCTTCCCTTTCTGATCTGGTGATCCGGGCCAGAGGTGTGGCAGGTAATACATGACATACCTGCTCCAGTGTGCACGTCCGCCTGGCGGGGGTCGTACCATACGTGCCCGCGCTTCTTCACTTCGGCTTCGCCGTGACACAGAAGGCAGTTCGCGTCCTCAGATTTCGTCATGGCGAGCGCCACCGACCCGTCTGCCCTGAAAAGCGAGAGGTTGTACCTGACTGCAGGAGCCTGTTCGTCCTTGACCGAACCTTCAACCACACCCAGGCGTGCCCCTGCGGTCGCCGCCCACCGGAAATTGGCCTCGGAAAGCTCAGACGACCTGGCTTTCGCATCGTATCCTACGAGGTGACACATCAGACAATCCGCCTCTACGACGCCGGACTTGTCCCAGGCGCCACCGTAGTAATCTCCGTCAACACTCTGCGCCAATTGAGGGTGCTCCGCCTGCCTGACATCATATCTCTGGCCGTCCCTGTCCCGTTCCATCGGGCCTCCGCCCACGTGACACGCGCCGCATGCTTGGGAATACTGGTAGGGAGTGAACCCGACCTCGGCCTGGGTTTTGTTCTGTTTCTTTGCTATCCAGAGATAGGACATGTGCTGTTGGCTTCCAAACTGGCCCGCCGAGGAGACCCAGGGCTTCCCGACCGCAGCCCCGAAGCCGTCTGAGATCTCATCGGCCCCGAGCTGACAATGATAGCTCCTGCTTACGGCGTCGTAATCGTGGCACGAACCGCACGTTTGTCTGGGGCTGTAAGGTTTCGGGCTGGGCGCATTCGGTGCGACCGTGTCGCCGTCCTCGGCAAGCAGATAAAAGGGCACATGCTTGAAGACGTTTTGAGGAACAGGTCGAACAGGTGATGAAAGCCCGTTTAGGCCCCCGCTGGCCGGGCCAGTTGCGGCGTGAAGCGCAATCGGAAGCACCGCTACCCCGACGACTGCCACGATACGGAGCATTCTCTGCATCATGATGTCCCATCTCCCGTGTTGCTAAAGGGCCACTGCAAAAGCGGCTCTGCCATTTCCTTCGAGCTACGAGCCGGGCTTGCCCACCGGTCCCAACCTCACGGACCGGCGTCTCGACCTAACATGGCTACTGTGACGGCCTCCCGACCCAACCAGCTTCGCTTGCTCCGTCACGGTGGACTTCAGCACTCTCTCCACACAACCGAAGAAGTCGACAACGCACAGGACCCGCAGACTGTAAAAAACCTGCTGACCTCGCTTGCTATACGCGACAATGCCTGCATCTTTCATCAGGCCGAGGTGCCGGGAGACAGTCGACATGTCCGACCCGACAAGCGCTCGAAGCTCACACACGCATTTCTCGCCCCGCGCCAGAGCGTCAACCATCATCAGCCGGCTCGGGTGCGCGAGTGCCTTGATGACCTTCGCCCTCATTTCGTATGCTCGCCTGTTCACTTATCTACCCTGGGGCCGCCCAGTCTAAGCCGGCATTCCGCCAGCACGCGATTGACATCCGGCTCAGTCAGCTCCAGCTCCGAGCTCTTCTTTATCTCCAGGTCTGTGACCACGAGATACTGATAGTCCTCTATACCAACCTGGGTCATGCAGTGTTTCGCGCAGCCAACAGCACATCCGTCAATCACCAGCACCCCGTCAGCCCCCTTTACGGAGGCGACCATTCCGCTCACCCGTCCACCTACCCCCGCGAGGCAAAAGAACTTCGCGAGCTTCTGACTGTCCAGCCGCCTGGCGGCCTCGTTCGTGAGCTGCCCCACGTTCGAACCTCCCGAACATGCCAGCACGACGTATGTCGTCGTTGAACAGCTGCAGCTTTTCTCGGCCATTGTTTTCACTCCCCCGGCGCAAGCACGTTAGACCACATTGACCCACACAGGAAATCCAACAATAGTTGCTATTATAGCCAAATGGCCATGGAACGTCAAGGGAATTATCGCTGGTCCCGGCGCGGTTTCACAGTCAGCTCTGACGGCTCTTGTGGTATAATCACACGTTGCGTTAGCCTGACTGCTTTGCCACAATTGCGCGCGGCCGCATGCGCGCCTGCTCACGTGGGTCGCGACCGACAGCGCGCCGGGTCAATCGGCGAAGACGGGAAAGGAAGTCTAAAATGGCTGGACAGAAGAAAGTGAAGATGTACACGCTGAGCACGTGCGGTTACTGCAAGGCCACAAAGAAGTTTCTGGACTCGCTCAACGTCAAGTACGACTTCACGGACGTTGACCTGCTCGAAGGTGAAGAGAGGGCGAACGTGATGGACGAGGTCAGGAAGGTCAATCCCAGGTGCTCTTTCCCGACCATCCTGATTGAAGACAAGGTGGTTGTCGGCTTCCGCGAAGAAGAGCTCAGGGATGCCCTGGGCGTCGAGTAGCGAGGTGGAAATGCCCGAGGACGAAGTCCAGAAACTCTACGAGGCGCTGAAGCGGCTCCAGGAACCCAGGGGTTACTACTTCAACGTCGACATGACGATGACCACTGAGATCCTGAAGGGACTTCTCAAGAACAAGGCCCGTTACGGCTACATGTCCTGCCCGTGCAGGCTCGCGTCCGGCGACCGCGAAGACGACAGGGACATAATCTGCCCCTGCGCTTATCGTGAGGCCGACGTGAAGGA
>CAZMZP010000023.1:0-9206 GCA_964570935.1 uncultured bacterium | reverse complement strand
CCGGCGGCACGTTCTCGACCGCCGGCGGGGTCGCTGCCCGCGGCGTTGCCGCCTGGGACGGCACCAGGTGGTCTAACCTGGGAGAGGGACCGAGGGGTTTCACCTTCGCGCTCGCCTCCTACCGCGGAAGGCTGATAGCCGGCGGTGACTTCAGGACGGCAGGAGGCATCAACGTTGGCTACGTAGCTGCCTGGGACGGCACTGCATGGTCTGACCTGGCGGGCGGAATGAACCAACCTGTCCGCGCCCTCCTTCCGTTCAGAGGACAGCTAATTGCCGCCGGGTACTTCACGGCCGCCGGCGGCACTCCGGCGAACCACGTCGCCGCCTGGAGCAACTGAAAGGGCCGGCTCAGGCCGACCCTTCGTCTTACTGTCGATTCAGTCTTCGCGCTGAGTTTGCCGGCGATGCCGCACCGGTCGCGCACCAGCGCTGTCAGGCTTTCCTACTTCCCTGTTCCGCCCTCTCCCTGACCGCCTTGGCCGTCGCCTATCTGACCGCTGCCAGTCCGACCACTGCCGCTTCCGCTGCTTCCGCTGCCTCCGCCGCTTCCGTCAGGGTCACCCATTCCACCGGCGCCGCTGTCCTGCTGGCGGCCGCCATACCCGCTGCCGCCCGAGTTGTCCATGGGACTGTGGCCGCCCGGCTGGTCGGCCGGCCCCATCCATCCCTGCTGCTGCATCTCCTTCATCATCTGGGAGAACTGGTGCTGGTTCCGAATGCCGCGCTCCAGGGTGTCGATTACTTTGTCAGAAGATCCGCCGTGCGTGCGCGCAGCCATCACTGCCCACGCAAGCTGCTTCATCTCGCGCACGGTGTATCCGTTCTGCAGCGCCTCACCGGCCAGCTTCACTGCCCTCTCATGCTTGACTCCGATCTCGCCAAGTCTGGTCGCGGTCTCCGCGGCTGCTGTCAGGTCTTCAGTCGTGCACGAACCGTCGCGCAGACGCTGCTGCGCCCGCTTCCGGAGCTGGTCCATGTCGCCTTCTTTCAGTCCACGCCACATGTACGAGGCCATTTCGCGCACGCGCTTGCGCTCGGCACTAGCGTCTCCAGGCTTGACTCCGGCCTCGCGGGCCTGTTTCATGTACTGATGCGCCGTGCGCACCTGCGCTTCAACCTGCTCGCACACCCGCTCGCGCACCTGCTGCGGCGCACCCTTGGCCAGCGCCTCCTGCAGTTTCTGGACCGCCGGCTCAACGGGCAGGCCCTCGCGCGCCATCGCGAGCACGCGCTCCTGCGTCTGAATCTGCGACTTGAGTTGGACCTTCTCGCTGAACATCGCCTTCACAGCCGCGTCGTTCAAGCCGAGGCGGTCGCACTCTCCCAGGTGACTGCGCAGGCGTTCTCTCTCCTGCTCCTGGAGCCCTGTTTCATCCTGGATGCGCTGGCGAATGCGGTGTCTGAGCACGTCACCCTGCGGGTCCTGAGTCGTGACCTGCGCCTCCTTGCGAGCGCGCACCTGCGCCTGGTCGCCGTCGTCAGCGGCAAGAACTGGTCCCGCCGCCAGAACGACGAACAACAGGCCGAGCATTACCGTCATTACTGACGTCAGTGCTCTCATCGATGATGCTGTCTTCTTCATGACGCTCCTCCTTGCATGTTCACAGTGCCGCGGGTCAAAGGCTCTCGTCCGCTCACTCTATTAGACGACCCGTGCGGCGCGAGGTTACATGTCTGCCGGCAAAACCTCCAGAATTCCGTTTCGTCCGCCAAACCCGTCCTCGACAACGGCTTTCGCCTCCGGAGGAGTCGTCCACTCACCGTCTATTACGTACGCGTACTGGTACGTCCCGGGTTCCAGCTCAACGCAGCCCTCCCACCATCCTTCTCCGGCGGGTCTAAGAGGCGCGGCATCCGGGTCCCAGGCGTTGAAACTCCCGGCGACGCTCACCCGTCCGGCGCCAACGGCCGTCACCCGAAAACACGCTCTGCCGTTTGCGTCAGGCTTCTGTATCGACCCGCCTGCGGTCCGGGTCAGAGCGTCAATGTCCACGCTCGGAAGAGGCGCGACATCCGGCCTGCCCCAGGCGCGCTCGATTCCGGCGAGCAGCCTGTACGAGCTCTCGTCTGTCCCGTCAGGCCACGTGTAATCCGAGTATCCGCATCGGGCCGACAGAGCCCAGCCGCGCCCCAGGGAATATCGGAGACCCAGGCCCGCCTGCCAGTACTCGTCCGTGTCCAGGCCCTCCGCCCTGCCATTGAACGTGCGCCGCTGATACGTGCCGTGAGCCGTGAGGACGAGCGGCGCCGCCAATCGGGCGTTCATGTTGGCGGTCACGACCCACGAGCTTGAGTCGAAAAGCGGGTCGGGAGAATCCGTGGTCTGGCGGACCCCGTCCGCTCTGAAGCCGAAGCGATTGCCGGCGGAGAACCTCAAGGTCGTGCCGGCGCTCCACGCCTGCTCGTCGTACGTTGCGGTCCGGTCGAGGCGCTCGCGGACTGTCAGGTTCGGATACGTCCGGCTGCCGCCCCCGGTCCAAATCTCTGCGCTCCACTGCGCCCGGACCAGGGCCGCGCCTAATTCCCCTCCCGCTCCAAGGCGGCGGGCGGTCTCGATCTCCGTATCGTCCAGGTACCCGAGTGTCGCTGACAGCCGGCCGCGGAAGCCGTCGCCCAAACCTTGAAAGGCGCTGGCGTAGATGGTCTGCGCGTACACCAGGCGAGACTCATCGTTCAGGAATCGCTGGACCGTGGCGAAGGCGCCGAGGTCGAGAAGGGTCCGCGTTCCGACCCATCCCCGGGCCGACAAGGCAGGAGTAACTTCCACGAACGTCCCGCCCGGGACGGCGGTCCCGGCGGAATCGGGGTTGACGACTGCGTCCGATTCGTCACCGCCTGACACGCGTATCTCGGGTACGATCTGCCAGCCCGCCGCGGCCGGCGAGACGGCGACCACAAGAATCGTCGCGATTGCGGCGCCTGTCAGGACAACGCAGAAGGCGGAAGACAGGTCACAGCCCCACGTCGAGAACCGCATTCTCACCCCCGAATCCGTCGTCTCGCGTCCTGTCGGCAAGAGGGTCAGTCACCCATCGTGTGTCGTCCTCGACGAACATGTATTCGTAGCTTCCGGGAGGCAGGACCAAGATTGTGACCCAGACGCCGTTCTTCCGGAGCAACGGCGTTGAGCCGGGGTTCCAGTCGTTAAAACTGCCGGCTATGGCCACCCGCCCGACGGAGGGGTCCGTCGGCACGTGGGTCAGACGAACGTACTCGACGTTGGCACCGGAGGCGCCGTCAGCCGGGCCGCCGTCGATGTTGAGTGAGGTCACGGGAGCCCCGGTCTGCGCAACCTGCCCGGTCGGCTCGTTCCGGTTCTGACCGACCTGCCAGCCGCCAATGTATGCCAGGACCACCGCCGCCGCGGCCACGGCGACACCCGTCCACGGAACACCCAGACCCCACGGCTTCGCCCACACGAATCTCGGCCGTTTCTCGGCCCGCAAGTCCGCCATCACCCGCCCGGTAAACCCGACCGGAACTCTCGGAGCCGGCAGCTCCCTACCCATGGCCAGCAGCCGCTCGTAGGCGCGCAGCTCACTCTCGAGCCTCGGGTCCGATTCCACCCTCTCGAGAAAATCGCGCGCCTCGCGCTCGTCGAGCTCGCCGTCGAAGTAGCGTGAAAATAGTGTTTCAATCGTGTTCATGGTGCTCACCCCATTACGTCTCTCGGGTGCGTGTGGTCCGCCTCAGGAAACAACTTCTCCCTGAGCAATTTACGTGCACGGTGGGCCCTGACCTTGAGCGAGCCGACGGAGTCCCCCGTTAGCACGGCAATGTCCTCGTAGGACATGTCCTGAACGTGGTGAAGCACGAACGCTTCGCGGTAGCTCGGCGGCAGCTCATGCAGTACGTCTTCAAACCGCTCAAGCAGGTCACCGGAATCGGCCTCGGAGAGCGGGTCACCGTGCGGCCTTCGCTCCGCGAACGCCATGGAATCGGGGTCGCGCTCCAGCGCCGCTTCCAGCGACACGGTCCTGTTCCGCTTCAGCTCGCGGACGTGATCCCTGGCGAGGTTTATTGCGACCCGGATGAGCCACGTTCCAAAGCGTGATTCACCCCGAAAGCCGGCCAGGCTCCGGTACGCCCGCACGAACGTTTCGTGTGCGAGCTCTTCCGCCAGCTGCGGGTCCGCCGTGAGTCTCATCAGTGTTCCGTACACGCTTTCCTTATGGTGGTCCACGAGGTCCGCGAACGCATCCGTCCGGCCGTTCCGCACCGCACGAACTATGGTTTCGTCGTTCTGATCCGCCATCCTCACGCCTTCATGAAAAACCGCTCATGCCGCCCGGCGGGCAATCTGCCGGGCTCATCCGATTAGACGGCCCGGACCCCGACAACGTTACACAAGAACAAGCCCGGGAGCCGCGTTTCGGCTGTCGCCGACTTGCCTGCTGTGCGGCCGCAGTATAGGACAGAGGTGGTGCCCATGCAACAGATGGGAGAGCACGAAGGGGCGAGCTCGGAACCGGGCTCACCCCTCCGGATTGGACTTGCCCTTGGTTAGAACTGTCCCGGACGCGGGCCCTCGCCGCGATAGCGATTCGCGTCGCCCACCGGGGCCTGGACGCAGATCCGCTTGGCCACGAACTGCTCGTCCACGTACTTACCGACTACCTGGACCGTCTGGCCGACCTGCAAATCGTCAAACGTGGCCGGCTCCCCGGCGATGAGGACTGTCGTGAGGTCCGTCGTGTACACGGTGATCCCGGCGACCTCCAGAGTCTTCGCGGCGTAGTCAATCGCCGTGATCTCACCCGCCAGCTTCGTGTTCAGTGTGCCGGCGTAGGCGACTCCGCAGAGAGCCAGAATGAGGGCCGTTGCGATGAGAACTGAATGGTACTTGCGCATTGTGTCACCTCCTTTCCACAAGATGGTCTGATTCGATGGCGCTACACGACGCTCCGGCGCCGTGGAACACTGGCACAGCGCGAAAACATCGACCAGGTTGCGCGTTTCGCGCTGTTATCGCTCGGTTAGACGTGGGAAGACGGGGGAAGTTACAGAACGACTGGCGAACGGGAGCGCGTGGCGTGACTCGAGAGCCTGTACGCCGGCTCTGCGCGAGAGCGAAGGTGTGCGGGGAGCATTGCCGAAACGAGTGGGTTTCGGCGCCGCGGCGAACCACGTGGCCACGTGGAGCTCGACCCAACCACCGCCTCCCCCATTGCCAGGCCGAGGGCCGCTCCAAAAATGACGTCTGAGAGATAGTGCTTGCGGTCCTCCATCCTCCCCAGGCCGGCAGACACAGCCAGCGCGCAGGCAGGAGCGGCGGCCTTCAGACCGAAGTGTTTTCTTATGGCCGGGACAACGCTGAAGGCAGCGGCAGTGTGGCCAGACGGGAAGCTGTACCGCCATCCGTTTGGGCGTGTCCGCCCGGAGGCGAGCTTCAAACACCAGACCGCCGCCGCGGAGGCGGCGAGCGAACGACTGAGGTCGCTTCCTGCCGCTTCAAGAGACTGATTCCCGGTGGCCCGCCCGAGCAGGAAGATGCCGAGCGCGCCGGAACCAAGCGTGAGCCCGCTGCCGTAGACGTCTCCGGCGTCGGTCGGAAACTCAAGAAAGCCGTTGTCCAGCAACCGCGCCATTCGGCGCGGCTCCTCGGCCCACGCGCAGGCCACAAACAGAAGCATGGCCGCACCCATCAAAGCGGTCAAAGGCTTCGGCTGGGGCACGCTGACTGGCCGGGTCGCCGGAGAATACTCGAGGACCGAGAAGAAGGCCGAGCTGGGTGAAATGGCCGTTGAGTATCTGAAACGCCTCTCGCCTTCGTGGCGGGCGTACCTCGGCGTGGAAGGGACCCAGGACGAGGTGGAACTCATCACGGAGATGCAGTGGCACCTGAGCCGCAGGGCGTTCGTCAAGTTGAACTCCGCGTTCGGCCTGACTTCCAAGGCCACCGACTGGGCTCCCGAAATAGGAGTCATGTTCAGGTTCTAGTCTGGGTCGGGAACCCGCACCAGGGCTAGGATTCCGCCTGCTCCGCGGCCGCGACGAGCGCGGCCGGGTCCTGCTGGTAGTACCTCTCGAATAGCCCGTACAGCTCTGAGTGGCTTTCTTTGAGCTCGACAGGCATTTCGAAGAAGAGCTCGGTGACGACCGCGAAGAACTCGGCAGGGCTCGTCGCCCCGTAGCTGTCTATGAGCGTGGGCCGGTCCTCCTCGATGTCCCTGATGAGCTTCCTGTATTCCCTTCCGCAGACCCGCGCCCAGGCGTCGTACATGGACGGGTCGGGCAAGAGCGGCGCGCCGTCGGCCACCCCCGCTTCGTCGTCAAGCTGGTGAGCGAACTCGTGGAACACAACGTTCCACCCGTCGCCCATGTCGGCCGCGCTCCGCAGGACGTCGGTCCACGAAAGCACGAGTGAGCCCTTGTTCCAGGTCTGGCCGGCCAGCGGTTCCATTCCTTCCGACACCACCCCGCCGGGGGCCTGCCTCTGCACGGGCGCAACGTAAGTGGCCGGATACACAAGAACGGACACGAGCGACGGGTAGACGCCGGTCTCGCGTCTCAACAGCAGTATGCAGGCGTGCGCCGCGATGGTGAGCCGGATCGTGTCAGTGATCTCCAGTCCGGCCAGCCCCTCGAATCGCTTCTCGGCCAGGAACACCTGAATGAGTCCCTGGAGCTGGGCACGGTCTTCGGGCGGTAGGATTCCGTAAAGAGGAGCATGCCGCGCCACTATCGCGAGCGACTTCTCGGAGAGCGGTGTGTTCATCAACCGCTGTCTTTTCTTCTTCCTCGTCTCGAACATCTCTTAGTCGTGCGGGCTACAGCAGCCTGCGGAGCGTCAGCGTCACCTGTTTCTCCTTGCCGCCTCTGAGAAACGAGAGCTTCATCTTAGTACCCGGCTGTTTCAACATCTGTCTCAGGCCGTCCAGGTCCATGCCGGCGACGTCGCGATCGTTCACCTTTGTGACGACGTCTCCGACTGAGAGGCCGGATTCTCCCGCTGGAGAATTCGGTATGACACGGTCCACCGCAACGGAACCCTCCGGAGTCCGCGAGTACTCGAGACCCGCCATGTCGAATTCGAACGGCTCGCCGGAGTGGCTGTTGGGTTCGAGCAGGATCATCTTGTTGCCGTAGTCGAAAGTGACGTTGAACCTCCGGAGTGCGTCCGCGCCCAGGTTCCCGTCACGTTCCAGGGCCTCCAGTCCGGGGGCGCCCTCGGGAGCCCTGGCCCTGAACGAAGCCACGACGTTCTCGAGCCGCAGGCCAGCCAGGGTGAGACTCTTGATGCGCCCGACGTATCCTGTCAACTTGCCGCCTACTCCTCGGCCCAGCGTGGCCTCGATTGCGCCGTCGGGAATCGAGACTTCCGCGTGCGCGCCGGCGTTCAGTGACACGGCGTGCGACGCTCCGAGGTCTACCACAAGCTCAAGCGGCACGACAGACCCGTCCAGGAGCTCGACCGCGCACTTCGCCCGGGGCATGTTGTCGGCGAATGTAATGGGCAGCTCCGCGGCATTGTCTGGCCGAGGACCGACTGGGCGGACACTGTCGGCAGGCTCCTCGATCGATATTACCATCCTGTCGAAGTCTATCCCGACGACGAAACGGCTGAACAGCGAGTACCCTATTGCCCCGTCCCTCTCCTCGAACGCCAGCCCACGCTCACGGTCAGGAGGCATGACGATCGCGGTCTGCTGCGTGAGCTCTAGCGCGCCCAGCTCAAAGGCCACGCCGGTGGCCATCCGCGCCTGCGTCAGCCCGCCTCCCACACCCCCGACCCGCGCCTCGCCGGCGTATTCGAGAGGGATTGAATCGCTCTTCGAGCTGCCGAACAGCACGACGCCGTGAGCTGGCATCCCCGTGTCCAGGACGAGGCCGAGAGGATGTCCCTGCACCTTCACGGTGATGAGCACGTGGTTCTTCACGAGCTCGAACGGAATCTCCGTGCGCTTGTCCTCCGACAGCCACCTGTACTGCCCGGGAGACGGACCCATCATGACCCTCTGGGGACTCCGTGCTTCAGCGTCCATCTTCTCCTCCGCGTGGGCCGGGACCGTGCCGGACAGACAGGCAATCATCAAAAGCAATACGACCTGTTTCATGCGCTCGCTCCTTCCGTGCGTCTACTCCGTGCCCGGCGCCGGCAGCTTCTCGAAAACGCGCTCGGTCGTGACGCTCTGCCTGGTGACCGAGTCCACGACATCCAGGACGAGGCGGTAGCTGCCGTCTTTGAGACTGGATATGTCTATGCTCAGCTCCTCGGAGCTGGACTGTCTTTCCACTTGCCTCTCGACGCTGCTCACTATGTAGTGCTGACCGGGCGTGAACAGCGAGCCAACGAACTCCCAGAAAAGGCTGCCCTTCTTCTTATGCGGCACTATGGAGTACTTGGTCACGAAGCGGCACTGCCCGTCCGCGCCCCTCGTTAAGTTGTAGACCTCGTAGTACACCCTCAGAGGCTCGGGAGCCACGTACACCCCGGACGGATTGGCCAGTATTCCTTCGCTCTTGCTGATGCCCGGAGGCCTCCGTTCCGCCGGAAGCAAGTGCGCCAGCTGGACCTCGCTCACGCCGGGCCTGCTCTTGCCGAGGTCGGGCACAGTCACCCGTTCCTTCGTGAGGCCGATGGTGCCAGAGGCGGTGTCCCTGACCGCCACGGCCACGATGTAGTTGTCCGGCTGAAGCCTGAAGTCCATCTGCTTCACAATGATCGCGCTCGTGCCGGCCGCGGCGAAGGTCCTGGCGGATTCGAGGGTCGTGCTCACGCGCAGGACTTCGTTCCACAGCGTGTCAAACACCGCGAACTCAACGGGCACCTGTCTCCAGTCACCTCCCGCCACCCGCTCCAGCGGGACACCGATGTAGAACTCCTCACTAACCCCCTCACCCCTGAGAAACCCCGCGGTGGCGAAGAAGTTCTGGTAGTCTTGGGCGTTGTAGTCGTGACTGTAAGAAGTCGGCTTGTAGTACAGCCGTTCGTCTATGTCGGACGGGAACATGCTGAACGCCACGTAGGTGTAGTTTCCGCTGAGCGTGTAGTCCACGAAGGTGACGCTGAAATCCCCCATGTCGTCCGAGTAGTACCAGGTCAGCCCGGGCAGCGCGACGTTGTCGGTCATCCCCTTGACAATCCCGTATTCCTTGGCCTGGGGCGTGCCATAGCGCACAAGCACCTGGCCCCTGCCGCTCAACCAGCCGGGCACGCCGACTTTCTGATCGGTGTACAGGACGTGACTGAGGCCGACTCT
>CAZMZP010000022.1:0-27976 GCA_964570935.1 uncultured bacterium | reverse complement strand
CCTCGATGTCGGCTCATCGCATCCTGGGGCTGAAGTAGGTCCCAAGGGTTCGGCTGTTCGCCGATTAAAGCGGTACGTGAGCTGGGTTTAGAACGTCGTGAGACAGTTCGGTCCCTATCCATCGCGGGCGGAGGATATTTGAGAGGGGCTGTCCCTAGTACGAGAGGACCGGGACGGACGAACCTCTAGTGTACCGGCTGTCGTGCCAACGGCACCGCCGGGTAGCTATGTTCGGTTGGGATAAGCGCTGAAAGCATATAGGCGCGAAGCTCGCCTCAAGATTAGATATCCCGTTGGGTAAAACCAACCTAAAGGCCCCTTGGAGATTACAAGGTTGATAGGCCGGAGGTGTAAGTGGTGCAAGCCATTCAGCCGACCGGTACTAATCGGCCGTGCGGCTTGATCGAGCGGTTGGTGAGTGCAATCAGGTTCGGGTCGTGACCTACGGCCCGTGGTCAGCAGTGCGCAATGAGCGACTGCGTGACCGTGACCGCATTCCCTTGCAGTTAAATAAGTTTGTCTGATGCTCTTTGGTTCCTCTGACGGCTGCCAAGCCAAGTAAGCGAGCTAATAGGTTCGGACCGGGTGGCGCGGGGAACCGAGGAGTCGTCAGGCGACGATGATGCCGCGTTCTGGGGCTGCGATTGCTCACTAAAGGATCTGTTGTGTCCTAAGAAAAAGCGCTAGGTGCGTCGGGTTCGCTGGAACGCGGCTAAACATCTTCAATTTCCCGGTGGCGATAGCGGAGGGGCAACACCCGTTCCCATTCCGAACACGGCAGTTAAGCCCTCCAGCGCCGATGGTACTGCCTTGGAGACGAGGTGGGAGAGTAGGACGCTGCCGGGTTTTTGTTTTTGTGCCGGGCCTCCTGATTGCGTTGTTCCGTCGCGCTCGCTCTGCGCTCACTTCTGCTCGCCGGCCGGGCGCGCCCTTTCTCGGTCGTGTTAGGAGTTGACCATGCGAATTGAGGTCAATAGAATCGCTTGCGGGAATGCGCGGTTGTGCGAGCTGGAAGGCGAAATCGGTTTTCGGTGACCCTGGAGTTCAGATGAAACTCGATCCAGGACAAATTGAAGTCGTTGAGGACGCCATGGCCGAGGTGCTGCGCCGCAAGACTCCTGCGGAGCGCATCGCCATAGGATTCTCGCTCTGGAGGTCTGCGAACCGGATATTGACGTCCCACCTGAGCACCAGCCACCCGGACTGGGACAGCGGCCGAGTCCAGAGGGAGGTCGCAAAGAGACTCTCTTATGGATCTGCATGAAGTTCTTCAAAGAGTCGTTGAGACACTAGAGAGCTTACACGTGGGCTATCTGGTGACCGGATCAGTTGCCAGCATGGCGTACGGAGAGCCTCGACTCACGAATGACATCGATATAGTTGCTGAGATCGACGAGGGTCACATCGGCGGATTGATGGCAGCCTTCCCCCGTGAAGAGTTCTACATCAGCGAGGAAATGATACGGCAGGCGGTTAGTGAGCATGGACAGTTCAACATAATCCATCCGGCTTCCGGTCTCAAGGTAGATATCATAGTCAAGCAGGATACGCCGTTTGACCGGAGTCGCTTTGGAAGGATTCGTCGCATCTTTCCCGCGCAGTCCTACCAGGCCAATTTTGCCGCTCCTGAAGACGTAATCATCAGGAAGATGGAGTCCTACAGGGAAGGACATTCAGAGAAACACCTTCGCGACATCACGGGCATTCTAAGGATTAGTGGAGACGAGGTTGACCGCGGCTACATCTCGGAGTGGGCCACGCGGTTGAATCTGACGGATATCTGGGAATCGGTGCAGGCGCGTCTTTCGAAGGACCACCAGACTGGGTGAAGTCTCAGACAGGACAACTGAAATCAGCGTGTCAGTTCGCCGCCCTCACGGTGAGGCTGCACGCGTACTGCAGATACGAGCTTGTGGACGTGGGAGTCTGGATTCGGAAGTAGAACGTGACGCCGGCGCCCGGCGCGAGACCCGCCGTGATGAGGAATTCCGTGCCGTAGGCCGCCACGTCGTTCCACGGGCCGGCTGCGCTGACCGTGGACCACTGAGCCCTGCACACATCCGGTCCGTTCGAGGCCGGCGAAATCCCCCACGCGAAGCTCCCCGACACGAACTGGGACACGCTGCCGTAGACGCTCTCCTGGGCCGGCCCGTCGTTGGTGATCTGCGTGCTCTGCCCGGGCAGCCAGGTGTTGAGCGGCCTCGTGCCGAAGGCGAACGACGCGTTCGAGACGAGCACGCTCAGGTTCCCCACGGCGAACCCGTCGGTGACTACCTGATACGGGGCTGCTCCGCCCTGCGTGTACGCCCAGTGGATTCTACCCGAAGCGTTGTAGCACGAGGTGATGAAGGCCTTGCGCGATTTCCCGGGGGTCCCGTATTCCTCAAGCCAGTCTGCGCTCGAAGACGGCATGACCGCGCTCCAGCACTCGCACACCCTGTCGTCCGCCCAAATCGCGTAGAGGCGCTGGTCGCTCGGGTTCAAGCTGATGGTGGGGGAACCCGAGACTACGTCCCCGATTCTCTGCGGCGCGCCCCACGCGCCTCCGTCGTATCTCGCGTACCGCACGTCGCCGGCAGAGGATATGTAGAGCAGATGCACGCGCCCCTGACCGTCGCTGACTGCCGAGAAGAGCATCTGCGTGTCTCCCACGAAACCCGCGGCGATGGAAGTCGCGGCCGCGTCCCAACCCGTACCGCTGGAGTATTTCTTCCCCTGTATGGCGCCGTCCCTGTGCCAGACGGCGTACACGTTCCCTCCCGCGAGCGGTAAAATGAGGATGTAAAGCGCGCCGGTCGCTGAAGTCGGAGTGATGCACTGCGGCGGCTGCCACGCCGTGACGTTGTACGGAACCGTCGAGCGCGCGGCGCACCCGGAGTAGATGCCGCCGGATTGGAACCGGGCCGCCACCCACAGGTAGCCGTCTGCGTCCTTGCACACAGTGGCGAAGGCGTACACCATGGCTCCGCTTCCGTCCATCGCCACGTAGTCGGGTGACCAGCTGATGCTGCCGGCCGCGATCGTTCCCCGGCGCACCAGCACGTCTCTGTTGCTGGTGAAGGCGACGTACACGGTGTCGGCGTCTAACCACACGTGGGGCTGAACCTGCCCGCTCGCGAACAGCACCGGCGGCCTCGTCCAGCTGGCGCCGGTGGTGTCGTTGGAACGCTCGTAGCGCGTGTTGCCCCCGTCAAAGTAGAACAGCCAGAAGTAGCCGCCGCTGTCCCGGAACAGCTTCCTCTGATAACTCATGGAGGTGGCCTGCTCGGAAGAGGAAGTGGCGACGTTCACGGGCGCGGCAGAGACGGAGGCCGTTACGGCCAGCAGCAGACAGGCTGCCGCGGCCGGTACGATGGAGCGCCGGGGAATTCTCCAGAGTGGCGTTCCTTTCAGCACAGCCCCTTCCTCCGGCTCCGCGGTACGACCCCGCGAGCCGCTGACGTGCCCTCTCGTCTCAACCAGGTGGATATCACAAAACGCCGGTCAGTCGGATCGGCGTCGACTTCGCCCCTACCGGGTGCTCCCGCCCGCTCCCGCGCGGGCGGGCCCGGCCGCCGCCGGCCGCGTTTCAATTCCTTCCTACACCAACAGTGAACCTGTGCACAAGTCCGAGTTTCTGGTAGTCGGACACGGAGTAGTCGACCGAGAATCCGCGCACGAACGCGCCCGCTCCCAGCGCGAACCCGCGGTGCGCCTCCTTGTCGGTGGAAATCGTGTAACCGCTCCTGAGAAACAGGACGTTCCTCAGGTTCTGCTCGAGGCCCCAGGAGAAGCGGACGCCGGTATCGGGACTCGACGTCACGTCCGCCGAAACGATGAGGTTTGAGTCGGCCAGGGCCATGGTCCCGCCGATGGCCACTTGCGACGGCAGCGGGTGAACGACGTCGCCGTCACTCAGTCCTGGCCCGATGTTGCGGGCCGCTATTCCAAACGAGAAGCCCGTGCCGAGTCCCTGGTAGAGCCCGCCTATGTCGAAGGCGAGACACGAGGCACCCTCGTTCGCGTTGTCCTCGTATACGAACTTGGCGGTCGCGCCGGCGTAGAAGCCGAGGGCGATCTGCCTTCCCAGCGAAGCCGAAACGGTCATCGCGGTGTAGGAGAAGGTACCGTCAGTCTCGGTGTACAGTCCGTACGTGTCCTCGAACGTCCTGGGAATGTCGTCCGTGTGAAGTATCGAGGACGAGATGGCGAGCGACAGGCCCTCTTCGAGCTCTTGAACGTAGCCGACGTATTCGTAGTCTATGTCGGCGAACCAGGCCGCGTGTGAGAACGAGACGTTTCCTCCGGCCGACCTCCCCAGGGCGGCCGCGTTCCAGTAAGTGGCGTCTATCCCGGCCGCGCCCGCGGTGCCGGCGCCGCCCATCGCCTCAACCCGCGCCCCGCACCCCAGGGTGAGGAAGTTGGCCCCGGTCACTCCCGAGCCTTCTGCCGGGTAGACTGGGGTCAGCGCGAGGGCCGCGACGAGCAGCGCGCACCTCAGGGCCGCCTCGGATTTCGTGAGTCGCTGAAGGAACATAGTCTCACCACACAACGGATATTCTGCCAGTGAACTTTTCACCGTCGCCGTTCGTCACCTGGTACACGTACAGTCCGCTTGCGACCTCCTTGCCCTGCGAGTTCCGTCCGTCCCACGAAACGCCGCCGCCCGAGTACCTGAAGTGCCTGCCCCACACCAGGTCGCCGCTGATCGTGTATATCTTCACGTCCACGTCGTCGGTGAGGCCGATGAACTTCAGGACGTTGTCCCTGGCGACGCGCGGACGGAACGGGTTCGGGTACACGACAACCGACTTGAGGTCGTGCGCCGACGCGGTCATCAGACGGAAGACGTCGAAGCGGGCCGCGCTGAAAGTCACGGTCCTGGTTTCGGGGTCGAGCCTGGAGCTTCTCAACGGAACCCAGTTGGTGATCTCCCCATCGAGGAAGTACGCCTTGAGACTGTTGAGAAGGGCCGGGTTCAGGCCTTCGGGATAAGACAGCGTGACGCTCACCGGGCTCCGCGGCGTTCTGCTGGAGACGAACTCCAGGGGTCCGAGGTCTCCGAAGGGGATTGAGCTCTTCTCCGCGGCCCTCCTGTCGGCCTCCCGTATCTCTGGCCGGACCTGTTGGCGGCCTTCCATGTATATGTCCACGACGGTCGCGTTCGGGAACGCGCCATCGGGTATGTACAGTTGGATGAGCGAACCGTTGGGGGCTCGGAGGCCGGCCGTCGCAGGCGGGAAGAGCGGCGGTGTCTGCTGAACGAGCGAGCCCGCTTCGTCGAAAAGCCTCACGGTGAGGCCGCTCGCGGCCACCGTGACGGTCAAGCGTATGTCGGAGGACCTGCGCTCAAGGGGTCTCACCTGCCGGGCCTCGGCCTCGGTCTCGGGCACCAGCTCCAGCAGCCTTCTGTCTGCCACGCGCATCGGGTCATCGCCCAGAAAGCAGAGGAGACCCACCACGATTGATAGAATTAGGAACGACTTCCTTCTGACGAGTTGCGTTCTCGCCTCCGCCTCGCCCAAGTGTTGCCTCATCTTTTCCGCTCCGGCCGCCGCGCCACGGACGAATCCGCTTCCGCGGCGATCGTAAACAGCACTCTGCTCTTCAGGCCGCAGGCGATGAAATCGCCCGGCCTGGGTATGGTTCTGGACCAGAGCATCACCTGGAATTTCCTGCCCGCGAGCGTCGTGTCGGGCGGCACGTCTATGCAGACGTCCGATACCCCCATCTGCCCCGGAGCAAGGACCATCGAATCTGTCTCAATCCTTATCCACGCGGCGCTGGGTATGGGCTCGGCGTTTTGCCTGAGCTCCGCGGTGTCGGGCACCTCCGGGGTCGCCTTGACGAACACCGTGTCCTCCCCCCTGTTGACTACCGACAGGGTGACGTTTGCGAGCTTCTTCAGACAGTAGGAATCACCGGTTCCGAGGTTCTGAATCAGCACCTCTCCCAAGTTTGTGCTCAGGCCACCGGCGAAAAGACTCGGGGGGAGAAGCAGGGCTACCGCTGTCGCGGCCACGATTGCCGAACGCCGTGTCATCAACACCATCCTTCTTAATGCTGCACGAGGGCCGCGCTGGTTTCCCATCACGGCCCCCGGCAGGTTAGAGGTCATGTGACTAGGCAGCCGACGCCGTGACTGTCACGACGATAGTCTGCTGGGCGGTGACGGCGGTCGCGCTGGGCGCCTCGAACTTGAACCAGAGGTTCCTCGCGGCACTGACAGGGACCGACACTCCGTTCTGGTCTCCAGCGAACTTTGTGGCAGAGCATTGTGTGGACACTGTGTTGAGAGCGTGATCTGCGTACGTGAATCCGCCGCTGGCCGGCTGGGCCGAGTTGAGCATCGCGCTCAGGCAGTACTCCTCGTTACCGGGGAGGGCCTGAACCGCGGTCCAGCTCGCGGGGTTTGTGAGGTTGACGGAGTAGGTCTCTGCAACGTTGCCGTCGTTGGTGACCGTCGAAGAACCGGTGGATACTGTCGCACTACCGGCTGTCACGACACCGAAGTCGATTGGACCAGTGGCGCTGACGCTCAGGTTCTGGATCATCACCGTCACCGAGATGTTGCTCGGGTTGGCGGCGAACGCAGCCCCTGCGAACACAACGGTCAGCAGCGCAAAGAGTCCGAGTAGAGCAACGGGTCTGTGGATTCTCTTCATCGTTTCTCACCTCCTTCCATGGGGATTCTGACGATTGTTTTGTGATGTATGCGTGTACCGGGACGGCGGCCATCGATTAGCTGTGCGTGATGCGCCGTCCGGTCTGAAGTCGTGGCGACGTGATACGCCTTTTGCCTTGTTCGAGTGCATGCTGTGAACGCTTCGCTAAAAATAGTGTTGCATGACCCTTCAGTACGACGCCCAGTTATTCATTTCGACGTCACGCCATCAACGTTCGGCAGAGTCGCTGGGGGGCTTTAGCTCTTTTGTGATGATGGAACCGCAATTGCTTGCGGCAGAAAGTGATGAAAGTGTGTGGGCGACGAGTTAGATGGTCACAAATCGGCAGGAAGGCAACCGTCCCCGCGCACCCGGGCTGACCGGGCGGACACGGGGACTGTCTTGTGGGCGAATACCCCTTAGCGCCGGAGCGGGGGGCATCAAGAGAAGCTCGCCATGGCCTCGTTTTCGTTCTCGAACACGTCGAATATGAGGATGAGCTTTGTCACCATCAGGAGGCTTTCCACGCGCTTCGAGACGTTCAGCAGCTTGAGGATGCCGCCTGCGTTCTTCATGCTCGTCAGGGCGGCGATCAGTATGCCGAGACCGGTGCTGTTCACAATCATGACCTTACCCAGGTCGGCAAGGACCTTCTTGTGACCGTCAGCGATTATCTGCTTTATCGCATCGTGAAACAGCGCCGTGTCGGGCCCGCCGGTCAGGTCGCCGCTCAGGCGCAGAATCACGACGTCATTCTTGATCTGCTTGTCGATCTTCACGTGAAATCCCTCCAGTTTGTCCAGGCCGCCGAATGCCCCGCGTTTGACCCGGCCCGACGATCAATGGCCCGGGTCAAGAAGGTGATGACTCAAATAGAATCCAGCATGTGATGCCGTTTGTCAAGGAAAATGGGCGAGGCCACGACCGGCGCCGGAACGCCGCCTCATCCGTAACTGACCGAAGCTACAAGGGTTGCGTGGCCCTGAGCGCCGGACGCGTCTCCACGGGATCTTCGCAATACGTCCTGAAACTTGGCGCTAATGAGTCCGCCGATTGGTGCCGATTTATGTAAGCGGGGATAGGGGGCTTCCCACACCCTCAGTTTCGGGCTGTCTGTGCGTGGGCCTGCTGGATAAGGACGAAACATCAGAGGTAGTACATGCCGGCGATTAATCGAATCTCGAACAAAGCATCCAGGAAGGAACCGCTCGGCCGCACCACGTTCGTCCGCGGCGCGAGCCGGCGAGGCTTCACACTCATAGAGCTCTGCATAGTGCTCGTGGTCATAGGTGTGCTCGCGTCCATCGCCATTCCGAACTACATACTGATGGTGACCAGGGCAAAGGAATCGAAGGTCAAGGAGAACTGCCACTGCCTGCAGCTGGCAGTGGAGGACTATGCAGTGGGTAACAACGGGATCTACTCTCCCGACGACGCCGGCTCCATCAACGCGAACATAGTGCCCCTGCTTCCATCCCAACAGCTTCTGAGAAACCCGTTCACGGCGGCAAACACCGAGCCCGTTTCGGGCGTCGCGGCGGCGATGGGCCAGAGCGCCTACCGGGTGCTTGCACCCCTGGGAATCAACACCGGCTACTCCATAACCGGGTTCGGACGGTCTGCGGTCGTCATGACTGTCACCGGCGGAACGTAGCGCCGGGAAGACCTCGTAGCGGCGCCCGAACAACGCTCCCGGCCAACCGACTAGTCCTGCACGACCTCAATCTCCAGCAGTTCAGGCCAGTACTTGCCCGTCACGAAAAGCCTGCCGGTAACATCGTCGTACGCGATCCCGTTAAGAACGTCTATACCGCCATAGATGGCGCGTTCCCGCGCGACGAGGTCAGTGAGCTTTATCCACGCCTCGAGCTTGCCCGTCTGGGGGTTGATTATCGCTATCAAGTCCGACATCCACGCATTCGCGTAGACTTTCCCGTTTATGTACTCGAGCTCGTTCAGATTCTTCACCGAGAGTCTCGTGCCTCCCACAACCTGGTATACATCCACCGAGTCTATGGGAGCCAGCGTGAACGGGTCCCAGAACCGCAGTCTCGGCGTGCCATCGCTGACTATGAAGCGCGACCCGTCGTGGGTGATGCCCCAGCCCTCGTGACCGTAGTAGAAGGGTCCCAGTGAATCGAAGCTCGCGACGTCGTACACGAACCCGACGTGAGACGTCCAGGTCAGCTGATAGAGCCTGTCCTGCCAGACCGCGATGCCCTCGCCGAAATAGGGGCCGAGGAGCCTGCGGCTCTGAAGAACCTGTCCGGTCTCGAGGTCCACTCTGCGAATCGTTGAGGTGCCGGTGTGCCCGGTGCTCTCGTGCAGGGTGCCGCTCTTGAACACGAGTCCCTGAGTGAAGGCGCCCGTGTCGTGCGGATAGGCGTTGATGAGCCGGAAACCGTACGTGACGGTGGTGTCAGACGGGATTGTGTCGAGGACGGCTATGCTGAAAGCGTTGTCGCTTGCGTCACTGCTATGGTTGAGGGCGGGATCGTACGCCACGACTCTCACCCTGCAGTCTGCGCAAGATGCGGCTGGTATCGTCCAGGCATACGTGCTGTCGTTCGCTTCGCAGCATGCTATCCGGAACGGGTATGTGTTTCCTCCGTCCGTGGAGTAGTGGAGACTCACTGAGTCAACACCGAGATTGTCGGTGGCGACCCACCTTATGGTGCTCCCGAACCCCACGTACAGAACCTCGCCGCCGTTCGGGCTGACGACCGAAACTTGCGGAGGGATTGTGTCGTTGTCAGCGCCGGGCCTGGTGACCTTGTCCTTGTCAGAGCAGGAGGAAGACAACGTCAAGAACCCGACGCAGGCCAGCGTCGCAGTCGCCGCGGCCGCAACCAGGAGAGTACGCATGTTGTTCAATGTCCTCGCTCCGGACGGTGCCTCGGGTGACCGGCCCTCCGGGCGCTCAGCGTCGTCGTGAGGCCAAACCGGTTTGCGGCCACCCGTCCTCGAGCCCCTGTCCTATTTTACACCAACAACGGTCATTCCGAGTAACGCTCTCACGGGGAGGGTGCGCGCCAGGGCCCGGCGCCACGACGCCGGCAGCGACCGCAGCGCTCTTTCGGTCAGAAGGACCAGCGGAAGGGGAACTCTCACGTACCGCCCCTTTCCTCCGGCGTAGGCGGCCAGCCGGGTGAAACCCACGCTTCTGAATACCTCCGCGAGCTCGGTCAGGGTGTACTCCTTGAGATGAAAACCCGTGGCGACGTCCTCGAAGTATCCCGATATGTCGTAAGGCCCCGAGAGCCCGTTAGGCGTTATGCACACGTACCTGGCGCCCCGTGCGAGCGCGGCGTGTATGTTCCGCAGCTGCTCCAGGGCGTCCTCGGGGTGGAGATGCTCCATCAGTCTTCTGCTGTAGGCCAGAGTGACGCTTCCCGCGGGCACCGGCACGCTCGTGCCGTCGGACAGGATCAGCTCGAAGTTGGGCGGCCGCCCCCGCCCTCCGGTGATTTCCGCGGAGACGTCCACTGCGAAGACTCTCTTCGCGTGCCCTGCGACCTCGAGCGACAGCCCGCAGTCTCCGGCTCCCACCTCCAAAAACACGGAATCAGGCCTCAGAAACCGGCGCAGGAACTTCATCTGGCGCGCCACGTCAGCCGCTCGAACGCCGGGGTCGTCTTTCTCGGTCAACTGCGGATGAAGCGGCACGCGCCTGAACAGCTCGTCGTACAGCGGCCCGTAGAGGCGCCGCCTTTCCTCCCTGGGAGCCCGGCGGAGCCTGGCCGCGAGCTCACGCTCTATCTCGTAGTGCGCGCGGAGCTGCTCGAGGGTGCGCTTTTCTTCTTTCGGGATTCTCACTGGCATTTCGGTCACCTTGCGCCGCGGGCCTCGTCACAGGCCCGGTATGAGGGCGATTTCGCGGGAATCATATAGCAGTGGTGGCAGCATTACAACAGCCACGGGGGCCGTTACACACCGCCGTTGGCCTGCTTGACACCCGGACTGGCGCTGTGCTAGCATCTCCGGGCTGGGCGCGGATGCGCCCTTTCCCGCACTGGCGACTCTTCGCTCTATTTTCTTATTTTCTGGTTGCTCAGACGGTTTTCGGAGGTGCGAGTTGAAGGAATACGATGTGGCCAAGCTAAGGAACGTTGTGTTTGTGGGTCACGGGGGTTCAGGCAAGACGTCTCTCTGCGAGGCGATGCTGTTTTACGGAAAAGCCACCAAGAGGTTGGGAAAGGTGGACGACGGCACCTCCGTTCTCGACTACGCGCCCGAGGAGATTCATAGAAAGATCAGCATTTCGCTCGCGCTCGGACATCTCGAGTGGAAGGACCACTTTTTCAATCTGATAGACACTCCGGGGTACGCCGACTTCGTCGGAGAGGTCAAGGCCGGGTTGTCCGTGGCCGACAGCGTGCTCATCGTGCTGAGAGCCGCCGGCGGCGTGGAAGTGGGGACGATGCACGTCCACGACATGGTGATGGATAAATCGCTCCCGGCCTGCGCGTGCATCACGGCCATGGAAAAGGAGCACGCGGATTTCTGGTCCTGCGTCAAGCAGGCCTCGGAATCCTTCTCCCGCAGAGTGCTGCCGGTGATAGTCCCCATCGGAGCGGGCGACACCTTCAAGGGCGTGGTGGACGTCATATCCAAGAAGGCCTACCTGTATGACGAGCACGGCAAGTTCACCGAGACGGGCGAGATACCGGCCGACATGCTCCCGCGGGTCGAGGAGACCCGGGAGAAGCTCATGGACGGCGCCGCCGAAGGGGACGACGCACTCCTGGAGAAGTACCTCGAAAAGGGTGAGCTCGAGGTAAAAGAGATAATCGAGGGACTCAGAAAGAGCACATTGAAGGGGGCGGTGATCCCGGTCGCCGTGGTGTCTGGACACAAGGGCACGGGGGTGAGCCAGCTGATAGACCTGATGGCGATGGTCCTGGCGTCCCCGGCGGACAGGGGCGCCGTCAAGGGCACGGTCCCGGGCACGGACAAGCCCCTGGAGAGAAAGCCCCTGGTCGAGGAGCCGATGTGCGCGCTCGTGTTCAAGACTGTGTCAGAGCCGCACGTGGGCGAGCTCTCCATAATGAGAGTCTTTTCCGGCAAGATGGAGGCCGGCTCCGAAGTCCTGAACGCCACCAAGAACCGCAGCGAGAAGATTGGCCAAATCTTCAGGCTCCAGGGCAGGGACAGGGTGGACGTTCCGGAGCTGAAGCCCGGCGAGTTCGGCGCGGCGGTCAAGCTGAAGGGCACGTCCACGGCCGACACCCTGTGCTCGCACGGCAACCCGGTCGAGCTGGGAGGCATCAAGTTCCCTCAACCGGTGCTCTCGGAGGCAGTGAGGCCCAAGACCAAGGGAGACGAAGACAAGATCGCCACGGGACTCTCCAGGCTGAAGGAGGAAGACCCCACTTTCTCTGTGGTCGTGGACGGAGAGCTGAGGCAAACGCTTCTGAACGGGATGGGCGAGCTGCACCTCGAGGTCCTGGTGGGCAAGCTGCGAGACAGGTTCGGAGTCGAGGTGGAGATAGCGAAACCCAAGATCCCGTTCAGGGAGACGATAAAGGGCAGGGCGGAGGTTCAGGGCAAGTACAAGAAGCAGACGGGAGGAAGAGGGCAGTACGGCGATGTATGGATAAAGGTGGAGCCACTCAAGAAGGGAGAGGGGTTCGACTTCGTGGACGACATCGTGGGCGGCTCAATCCCGAACAAGTTCATACCCGCGGTGAAGAAGGGAGTTGAGGAGGCCAGCAAGGAAGGCGTCCTGGCCGGCTACCCGGTCGTAGACTTCCGGGTGTCCCTGTTCGACGGTTCCTTCCACACCGTGGACTCTTCAGACATGGCCTTCAAGATCGCCGGCTCGATGGCCTTCAAGAAGGCCATACTCGACGCGAGGCCCGTGCTGCAGGAGCCCATAATGGAGATAGAGGTCACGATGCCGGAATCCTGCACCGGCGACATCATGGGCGACCTGAGCAGCAGGCGCGGCAAGATCCTCGGCATGGGCTCGCACGGCAAGATGCAGACGGTGAAGGCCCTGGTGCCCGCGTCCGAGCTGTACAAGTATTCCACGCACCTGAGGTCGATGACTCAGGGCCGCGCGACGCACACCGCCAAGTTCGCTTACTACGAGGAGGTTCCGCACGAGTTCTCGGAGAAGATAATCGCTGAGTCCAAGCAGGAGAAAGAAAAGGAGTGAGCGACAATGTCAGGGCACTCTAAGTGGAGCACGATAAAGAGGAAGAAGGGAAAGACCGACCAGGCGAGAGGCAAGCTGTTCGGGAAGCTTATCAAGGAAATCACCGTGGCCGCGCGCCAGGGCGGCGGCGACGTGAACGCCAACGCCCGGCTGAGGACGGCCATTCAGGCGGCCAAGGGCTGCAACATGCCCGCCGACAACATTGACAGGGCGGTCAAGAAGGGCACCGGCGAGCTGCCGGGAGTGTCGTACGAAGAAGTCATGTACGAAGGCTACGGCCCCCACGGCGTGGCCATCATGGCTGAGGTCACGACCGACAACAGGAACAGGACCACCTCCGAGATCAGGCACATTTTCTCGAAGAACGGCGGCAACCTGGGCGAGGTGGGTTGCGTTTCGTGGATGTTTGACTTGAAGGGCCTTATCACGGTGGAGAGAAAGTCGGTGGACGAAGACAAACTGATCGGCCTCGCGCTGGACGCCGGCGCCGACGACGTCAACGACGACTCTCCTGAGTTCTTTGAGATAACGGTGGAGCCGGGGAAGCTGGACAGCGTCCGCGAACGCCTGAAGGCCGCCGGCGTAACGCTCATGGCGGCGGAGCTGGAGCGCGTGCCTCAGTCCACGATCCCGCTGGGCGAGAAGGAGGCTGAGCAGATCCTCCGGCTGATGGAGGTTCTGGAAGAGCACGACGACGTGCAGAAGGTCCACGCTAATTTTGACATTCCCGATGAAATCATGTCCAAGCTTGGAAAGTAACGGGCCGGGCAGTGAATTCGTGGTCGTCGGAATAGACCCGGGCAGCATAGCCACCGGATACGGCTCGATCCGGAGGACGGAGGCGGGCGTCGAATGCCTCGGCTTCGGCTGCATACGCCCCTCCCAGCAGAGACCCTTCGAAGCAAGGCTCGAAGAGATCTACGACAGACTCCTCAAAGTAATAGACGCCTACAAGCCGGACAGGATTGCCGTGGAGACGATCTTCCACAGCAAGAGCGTCAGAGCGGCCCTCGTGATGGGGCATGCCAGGGGCGTGGTCCTGCTGGCCGCCGCCAAGGCGGGCGTGCGGGTCTTCGAGTACACGCCGCTCGAGGTGAAGCTATCCGTAGTGGGGTCCGGAGCCGCCTCCAAGAAGCAGGTCCAGTTCATGATCGAGAAGCTGCTGTCCCCGTCCGGGAGACTGTCCCCGGACGCCTCGGACGCTCTGGCCATAGCCCTGTGCCACGTCAACAAGACCGCCAGGGGAAGCCTCAATCTGGTGACACGATGATTTTCGCGCTCAAGGGGACGATCGTAGAAAAGGCTCCCACCCGGGTCATACTGGACGTGGAGGGCGTCGGCTACGGTGTGAACATCCCGCTGTCCACGTACGAGAAGCTGGGCGAAGTGGGAAGCTCGGCTCGACTGCTCACCCGGCTTCACGTGAAGGAAGACGCGCTCGACCTCTACGGGTTCGCCACCGCCGAGGAGAAACAGCTCTTCGAGCTGCTCGTCCTGGTGTCGGGCATCGGACCCAGGCTCGCCCTGGGAGTGCTGTCGGGCAGCAAGGTGGACTTCGTCGCCCAGGCCATAGCGTCGAGCAACACGGGGATGCTGACCACGATCTCGGGAGTGGGGAAGAAGCTCGCCGAGAGAATAGTCGTGGAGCTGAAGGATAAGGTGGGCGTGCTTCTGACGTCCCGCGAGCCGGTGGCGGCAGCGTCGGCGGAACCCCCGCACTTCAACGACGCAGTGCTCGCCCTCGTCTCCCTGGGCGTGACCAAGGCGTCGGCGCAGAAAGCGGTCAGGCACGTTGTGTCCGAGGCGGGCGCCGAGCTTCCACTGGAAGAGCTGATACGCCACGCCCTGTCTGTCGCGGGCAGCTGACGGGCCTCCCTCCGGCGCCCACGCGTGACGAAGGCGCTCGGGCTGGCGCCTGGCCGAACATCGCGCGGGCAGCTAATCGCCGTTGTCCTGCATCATGTACTGCAGCTCCCAGAGCTTCGAGTAGACGCCTCCAGCCTTCAACAGCTCCTGATGTGTGCCCTCTTCCTTCACCCTTCCCTTGTGGAGCACGACGATCCTGTCGGCGCTTCTTATGGTCGAGAGCCGGTGAGCGATGACTATCGAAGTCCTGCCCGACAGGAGCGAGTGCACGGCCTCCCTCAGGAGATGCTCGGTCTCCGGGTCCACGCTGGACGTGGCCTCGTCCAGGATCAGTATTCTGGGGTCGTGTATGAGCGCCCTCGCGAACGAGATGAGCTGCTTCTGCCCCACCGAGAGCGACACGCCTCTTTCTCCGACTTCTTCCCGGTAGCCGTGGGGGAGCCTCCTTATGAAGTCGTCGGCTCCGACCCGCCTGGCCGCTTCTTCAATCGTTGCGGAGTCTATCCCGGGCCTTCCAAGAGTCAGGTTCTCCTCCACCGTGCCCGAGAACAGAAAGACGTCCTGCGGAACGACCGCCACGTTTCTCCGAAGGTCCTGCCGCGCCAGGTCTCTTATGTCTACTCCGTCTATCCTTATCGAGCCCCTCTTGAGCTCGTACAGCCGGGCCAGGAGGCTCATCAGAGTCGTCTTTCCGGCGCCGGTGGCGCCGACCACGGCCACGGTCTCACCCCGGCCCACGCTGAAGGAGACGTTCCGCAGCACCTCTTCGCCGCGGTCGTACGCGAAGGTCACGTCGTCGAACTCCACGTCCCCGCGCGCCGCGGCCACCCGCACGGCCTTTTCGGAATCCTCCGGCTCAGGCGGCGTGTCCAGCAGGTCGAATATGCGCTCGGCCGACGACATCGCGGCCTGCATGGTGTTGTACTTCTCGCTCAAGTCCGTGACGGGCCGGAAGAACCTCTGCGTGTACTGTATGAAGGCCACCAGGCCTCCTACGGTGAGGGTCCCCTTGATGACGCTCGAGCCGCCGTGCCAGATGATGAGGGCGATTGCGACCGCGCCGATGAGCTCCATCACCGGGAAGAACACCGCGTGGTACAGCACCGACTTGAGGTAGGCCTCCAGGTGCGAGGCGTTCAGCCGGTCGAACTGGGCACAGCTTCTCTTCTCGCGAACGAAGGCCTGCACGATCCTGATGCCCCCCAGAGTCTCCTGGAGATAGGCGTTCAGGCGGGCTATTCGCGCGCGGGTCATGCTGTAGGCGATCCTGGCCTTTCTCCTGAACACCATGGCCGCCGCCAGCATGAACGGCACGACCGCGAAGACGACCAGCGCCAGAGTGAGGTTGAGATGGGCCAGCACGACCGCGATGCCTATCAGCGTGAACACGTCGCCGAAGATGGTCACGACTCCGCTCGTCACCATCTCGTTCAGCACTTCCACGTCGTTGGTGACCCTGGTGAGCAGTCTCCCGACGGGGTTCCTGTCGAAGAACGGAACCGGAAGCCTCTGGAGGTGCGTGAAGATCTGCATGCGAAGGTCGGCCATCACCTGCTGGCCTGTCCTGTTGGTTAGATACACCTGCCAGTAGCGCAGGACGAAGGCGCCGGCCAGAGACAGGACGTAGAGCGAGGCCAGCATGGGCAGGCCGGACGGGTCTCCCTTCGCGATGTACCCGTCTATGGCCACCTTTACCAGGTAGGGGCCCGCCAGCTCGGCGACCGAGCCGACCAGCAGGACCAGGACGGACAGCACGACCACGTGCCTGTAGGGGGCGAGGTAGCCCAGCAGCCTCCTCACCAGCCTGGAGTCGTAGGCCTTGGAGAACACCTCTTCTTCTTCGTGAAGTCTGGACGTCATGCCCGTTGCCTTCCCGCTCTATCCCACATCGACGGTCTATCCCACCTCGAGCTCTTCCGCGAGGACCTGCCTCCTGTGAAGCTCCTTGTACAGCCTGCCGGTCTTGAGCAGCTCTTCGTGCGTGCCTCTCTCCGTCACGGTCCCGTTCTCCAGCACGATTATCTCGTCCGCCTCGTATATCGTGGATACCCGGTGAGACACCATCATCCAGGTCCTGTCGCCGAGTTTCGCCTTGAGGCGGGCCAGTATGTGTCGTTCGGTCTCGGTGTCGACGTTGGAGAAGACGTCGTCCAGAAGCAGTATCGCCGGTTTCACTATCACCGCCCTGGAAATCGCCGTCCTCTGCTTCTGGCCGCCAGACAGGGTGATGCCCCTCTCGCCGACCACTGTGTCGAACCTGGACGTGAATTCCTCCACCTCCTCGGCGATCTTGGCCATCTCCGCCACTTCCGCGATCTCCTCGTCCCGCGCCGAGGAAAGGCCGTACGCTATGTTCGCCCGTATGGTGTCGGAGAAAAGGAACGACTCCTGCGGCACGTAGCCTGTGTGCTTCCGGAGGACGGCCAGCGGGATCTTCCGAATGTCCACGCCGTCGATGAGTATCCCGCCCGACGTGGGCTGAAACAGCCTCGGCACGAGGTTGATGAGCGTGCTCTTGCCGCAGCCAGTCCTGCCGACTATGGCCAGCTTCTTTCCCGCCGGCAGGCGGAAGCTCACGTCCTTGAGCACGAGCGGCCCGCCCTCGTAGTACGAAAAGCAGACGTCTCTGAACTCTATCTCCCCGCGTATTCGCTGCACGGGAATCGTGTCAGAGTCGGCGATGTCGGGCTGCTGGTCCATGATCTGTGCTATTCGAGTCATGGACGCGGCGCCCCTCTGCACGAGGTTCACGACCCATCCCAGGGCAATGGCCGGCCAGGTGAGCATCGCGAGGTATCCACTGAAGGCCACGAAGTCTCCGAGCGAAATCCTGCCGTTTATCACCTGGAGCCCGCCCAGCCACAGCACTATGATGGCGCCGACGCCGCCGACCAGCGCGATGAGAGGATGAAACACTCCCCAGACGCGGACCAGACTCAGGTTCTTGGCCACGTACTCTTCGTTGAGGGCGGCGAAACGGCGGCTGTCGTGCTCCTCCCCGGCGTAGGCCTTCACCACGCGTATCCCGGAAATGCTCTCGTGGGCCCGCGCCGTCAGACGCGAAAACTGCTGCTGGACCTGCTCGAACTTCTCCCTCACGACGCGGCCGAACCGGTTCACCACGAGCGCCAGCGCCGGGATGGGAAGCAGGGCGAACGCCGTGAGCAGCGGGTCTATGTACAGCATGAGCGCGGTCGCCGCAACCAGCGTTATGACCGTGTTGATGGAATACATGATTCCCGGCCCCAGGAACTCCCTCACCGCGCTTGTGTCGTTGGTCGCCCTGGCCATTATGTCGCCGGTCTTGGTCCTGCTGAAGTAGGACGGAGACAGCTTGAGAAGATGAGCGAAGAGGTCGTTCCGGAGCTCGTACTCCATCTCACGCGACGCTCCGATCATGAGCCTTCTCATGGCGAACCTGAACACGCCCTGTACGGCCGAGGCGGCCACTATCATGGCGCCGTACTTGAATAGCTCCTGGACACGCGTCGCCCTGGGGATGGCGTCCACGGCCAGCTTCATAAGCCATGGGATGGCAAGGCCGATGAGTTGAAGCGCCAGGATGCAGAAGGATCCGACGACCAGAGCCCTTCTGTGTCTTCGGAGGTACTTGGACAGTCTGGACAGGGCTTTCAGCGATTCCATCTCAGAATCCTAGGGCGTGCTCTTGGGGGCCAGGAGGAGTGAGCGGGAAGGCGAGCGCGACTCGTTGATGCTCGTGACGTAGATCGCCGGCTCGTCGACCACAGGGCATTTGTTCTCGCAGATTCCGCAGCCGATGCAGAGCTCCGTCACCACGTACGGCAGCTTGAGCGTGAACTTGTTGCCGTTCCCGTCGACGGCCTCGGTGTCCTTGAACACTATCGCCTTCTTGGGCGTCGGGCACTGCTCCTCGCAGACCGCGCAGTTCACGTTCATGGCGTGGGGCAGGCAGCGGTCCTTGTCTATGAAGGCGAGCCCGATAACGGTCTTGCGCTTCGTGGCCAGGTCGAGCTTCTCTATGGCGCCGGTCGGGCAGACCTGGCCGCAGAGCGTGCACGAGTACTCGCAGTAACCGATTTTGGGAACAAGAATGGGAGACCACACGCCCTCCAGCCCGGCTTCCATCAGCGTGGGCTGCAGGCCGTTGGTGAGGCAGACCCTCATGCACTCGGAGCACTTGACGCATCTTTCCAGGAATTCCTTCTCGGGGCGGGCGCCCGGAGGCCGTATAAGCTTGGGGTGCGGCCGCGACAGAGAGGGCGACACCCGCATCAGCGGCACCGCGGCCAGTCCCGCGCCCAGGGACCACACGAAGTTCCGCCTGCTCAAGTCGACTCTTCCGTCGTTCCTCTGAGGTCTGGCAAACTCGAAAGAGAGCGCGTGCGTCGGGCACGCCTCCACGCAGTTCCAGCAGTAAATGCACTCCGCCTTGCGCCAGCCGTCTCCGAGAGCGGGCGAGGCGCCGGTGGGGCAGGAGCGCGCGCACTTTCCGCACCTGTCGCACTGACCGAGCATCTCAAGTCTCAGGACGGCGGGCTTGGACAGCAAGGCAAGAAGGGCTCCGAGCGGGCAGACGTACCTGCACCAGAAACGTGACTTGGCAACGTTGAGCGCGAGAAGTCCCATGAAGAGGAGCCCGAGAAAGGCACCTTGAAAAAAGCGAGGCTGGTTGAAAGCCAGCACGTAGTCCTTGAGCAGCTTGTACACGGGCTCCGACACGGCGGACACCCAGCCGGGCGCGTGGGCGTAGATGCCGTCGAACGCGCTCCGGACGATGAGTTCGAGGGACGGGCCGACGCCCAAGGAAATGGAGCGCACTGTGAGCGAAAGCGGGTCCATCACCCCCAGCACTGACATGGAGAAGAGGGCGCTCACGACGACCGCGACCAGCACCGCGTACTTCCAGGCCTGTGCTTTGGCGTAGAGCCCGTGCTCCAGCTTTCTGGGCCTCCTGGCCAGCTCCCGGGCCGTGTTGTGGAGCGTCCCGAACGGACACACCCAGCCGCAGAAGAATCTGCCGAGCACCAGCGACAGGCCCACGGTGATGAGGCTCAACAGTAGTATCGGCTTCAAGGAGAACGTGGAAAGGAGCAGGAGGCCTGCGAACAGCGGGTCCAGGTCGAGAAACAACCGAACCGGATAGCCTATCTCGTCCCTGCCCTGGTACTGGGTCTGGACCAGCAGGAAGAAGAATATCAGTATGAAGACTACCTGCGAGATTCTGCGGACGTTCGCCATACTAACGGTCTCTGTCTGCGCCTTCCCGAGCCACGGCGCCGGGAGCCGGCCTGCGGGCCAAGACGGCTGTCAGGCCACGTCTATCACCGAGTGACGCACCTTGCTTAAGTTGACCTGCCCCACGCCCAGCCGCGTCGCCTCGACGAGGTAGCCGAGCTGAGTTCCCTTCATGCCGAAGAACGACGTGCCGTACGAGTCTATGGCCACCTGGTCGATCCCGACCACGAGCGTGTTCAGAGTGCGGACGTCCTTTGTGTCGCCGCCCTGCGGCCCGTAGGCTGTCAGTATTCTGGTGGCGTCGAGCACGGTCAGGGACGGCTTGAAGAACCGCCCCAGGTCGGCCAGACTGTGGTCGAAGTCCTGGTGGAGCCTGCCCCGCGGGTCTCCGATGACCCCCATCCAGTTCTTGAGGGACATGGTGAGCCGCGAGCTCCCGTGGTGCTTGGCCACGGGAACGTTTATCAGCCGGTCGCAGTCCATCGCCTCGGCGTAGACCGGCCACGTCTTCATAACGGCGCCCTTCATGTCCACGCGCTTGAATTTCCTGTCGTCCACGAAGCTCACCTCGGCGCCGGCGGCCTTCGCGGCTTCCGCGATGCCGCTCCGCACGTACGTGCGCCGCGGGTCGTTGCACGTATAGTCAAACACCTTGACCTTCTTGGCGCCCGCGTCGTAGCAGCTCCTCACGACAGCGCCGACGAGCGTCGGGTCCGTGTTGGCTGCCTGCTCCGGAGTGCGGTCCCAGCCGATGTTGGGCTTCACCACCACCACGTCGCCGCGAGTCACAAATTTCGACATGCCTCCGAGCGCCTTGAGCGCGGCGGCGTAGTTCTTGTCCGGCGTGCCGCCCCGCGTCACCACGAAGGCGAGTGGAGCCTGTTTGGCCGCGGTTTGCTTTGCGACGGCCTGTCCGGCGACAGCTTGCTTGTCGGCGGCGAACGCTTCGAGCGGGTTCACGCCGGCGATTGCGAGGCCGGTGGTGGCCGCGGCAGTAAGTTTTAAGAATCTCCTGCGGTCCATCGTGTCCATTCTGTCAAGGCTGTCCATGCGATCCTTCCCATCCGTGAGATGACTACATCCGCCGCCTCTGCCACCGCTTCTGGTGCGACCGTTTGTCGAACGCGGCGTCAACTGCAGGATATCATCACGCCGACCGCGGTGTCAAATTCGGCCGCTCTGGCCCCGTCCGGGTCTTTTCCCCTTGCTGTCCTCCCGGACTCGTGCCAATCTTGTCCGGCTCGTGAGACCGACAGTTTCTCTTTCGCCGTTCATGTCTGACCCGCGGAACACGCGGAGGAAGGAGGAAACGATGCAAAGGGTTCTCTGCTCGCTGGCGCTGCTTCTCCTCATACTGGCTGGGTGTGGTAAGGACGACCCTCCCACTCGCACCCCTTCGCCTTGTCCGGACGGAACCGTGGAGTGGAACAATCACTGCTACGAAGCAGTCCTGGCGCCCGGAGTCTCGTGGCAAGACGCACAGGCCGCGTGCGAGGCCCGTGGCGGCCATCTCGCGACCATCACATCCGCGGATGAAAACGCATTCGTGTTCAGTCTGGTCAGCGGCGACTCGACCTTCTGGTACCTCGACTATTACGACAATGGACTTGGCCCCTGGCTTGGAGGATATCAGGTGTCTGGCGCTGTGGAACCTGCTGGAGGGTGGCGTTGGGTGACCAATGAGCCGTTCGTGTACACAAATTGGGAAGACGGTCAACCTGACAATGCCGGTACTGCCAACCAGAATCTTCTGCGTTTCTTCAAGGCGGGCGGGCTGATAGGTGGTGGTTGGGATGACTCCGAGACGGACAATCCGGCGGACCACCGCAACGGTTACGTTTTCGAACGAGACTGACGCTGTCTCGCGCGACTCACGAATGCCGCCGCGACGCGCTGCAGGAGCCCTGTGGCGGCCGTTTTGCGTTTGCAGCACTTCTGCGGCTGTGCTAATCTACGGGCGAAACAACGCCGACAGACTGTCTCCGCCAGTGCGCGTGATCCCAACAAGGAGCGAGGAGAATTGACTGAACCCAGGCTCAGTTCGCCGGTCCTGGGCGACGAAGACGTCGCGGTGGACAGGGCGCTCAGGCCGACCAAGTTGGAAGACTTCGTCGGGCAGAGCCAGCTCAAGGAGAACCTCAAGGTATTCCTGCAAGCTGCTGTGCAGAGAGGAGAAGCCCTGGACCACGTCCTGTTCCACGGGCCTCCCGGCCTGGGGAAGACCACTCTGGCCAACATAATCGCGAACGAGATGGGCGTGGAGATTACCCACGCCACGGGCCCCGTGATCGAGAGGCCGGCTGACCTGGCCGGTCTCCTCACAAACCTCCCCGAGCGCGGCATACTCTTCATTGACGAAATCCACCGGCTTAACCACGTGGTCGAAGAATACCTCTATCCCGCGATGGAGGACTTCCGGATCGACATAATGATAGACCGGGGACCGAGCGCCCGTTCCGTGCGGCTCAAGCTGCACCGGTTCACGCTCGCCGGCGCCACGACCCGGGCCGGTATGATAACCTCGCCCCTGAGAGCTCGTTTCGGTATGACCTGCCGCGTGGGGTACTATTCGCCCGACGAGCTCGGCCTGATCGTGAAGCGCTCCGCCAGGATAATGGAAGTCGAGCTGGACGAAGACGGCGCTGCCGAGATCGCGCGGCGCTCCAGAGGCACCCCCCGAATTGCCAACCGGCTCCTGAGAAGGGTGAGGGACTTTGCGGAGATAAAGGCCAAGGGGAAGATCACAAAGCCGGTAGCCGACAACGCCCTCCGGATGCTCGAGGTGGACAAGCTCGGCCTGGACGACATGGACAGACGGATGCTCGAGGCGATCTGCCTCAAGTTCGGAGGCGGTCCGGTGGGCTTGAGCAACCTGGCCGTGGCGGTTGGGGAAGAGGCGGAGACGCTGGAGGACGTTTACGAACCCTTCCTGATCCAGGAGGGCTTCATACAGCGGACGTCCAGGGGACGACAGGCCACGGGTCTCGCGTACGAACACCTGGGTCTCCCCGCGCCGGACGCAGAACCCAAGCAGGGCGACAAGCAGAACGAGCTCTTCAAGTAGCAGGTAATGAGCCTGCTCCGGCGGGGCCGCGAGAGTGGTACCCGCCTGCCGCAACCCGCGCGGCCGCGCTTCCCGTGCGCAGCCCGGAACGGCACGTTACTCATCGTCGGAGGCGACTTGCCCGAGAAAATCCTGGTTCATGCCTGCTGCGCTCCGTGTTCCACGGTGCCCGTCCCGGCTCTTAAGGAGCAGGGTCTCGACGTGGCCACCTTCTTCTTCAACCCCAACATCCATCCGTACACAGAGTTCAGAAGTCGCTTGATGTCAATGCAGCAATTTGTTAACAGCAGTGGAGTTACCGGGTTCTTCTACACGGGCTATCCTCTCGAGAGATTCCTCCGCGTGCAGCTGTCGCGGCCGGAGTCCAGGTGCGAGGCCTGCTACGAGCTCCGATTGACCGCCGTGGCGAACAAGGCCAGAGAGGAGGGCATAAGGCTCTTCTCCACCACCTTGCTCGTCAGCCCCCACCAGAAGCACGACCTGATCCGTGACGTGGGCAGGGCAGTTCAGAAGGCGACCGGCGTGGAGTTCCTTTACTCTGACTGGAGGCCCCGCTGGCGTGAGACCAGGACTATCTCCAGGGCAGAGGGCCTCCACCTCCAGAAATACTGCGGCTGCATCTTCAGCGAGAAAGAGCGCTACCTCGGTGCGCACGGCGGGCCTTCCCGGCCGCCCGCGGCCGGCGCCTCAGGGACCGGACTCTGACGATGCACAGCCGGAATCCCAACCCCACCCCGAGCCTCGAGCTCGAGGACTTCCACTACGACCTTCCCCAGAGCTTCATTGCGACGAGGCCCGTCACCCCCCGCGATTCCTCGAGACTGATGGTGCTCGACAGGGCCGCGCAGAGCATCCAGCATTTCGCGTTCGGGTCTCTCCCGTCCTTCCTGGACGAGGGCGATTGCGTCGTTCTCAACGACACGAAAGTCATGCCGTGCAGGCTCCAGGCATCGCGGCCGGAGACCGGTGGCAAAGTGGAGCTTCTGTTCGTACGCAGGCGCGGCGCGGGTCTCTGGGAGGCCCTGGTGAGACCGGGCCGGAGGATGAAACAGGGCACACAGCTCGCGCTGAACGGCGGAGGCAGGACCGAGTTTGTCGAAAGAGTCTCGGGCTCGACCTTCTTGTTCAGGGTGAGCGAGCCCTTCGAAGAGTACATGGAGAGCTGGGGCGAGATGCCGATTCCGCCTTACATGAAGCGGCACGCGGACGTGGAAGACAGAGACGACTACCAGACGGTGTACGCCAGGGCGGTCGGGTCGTGCGCCGCGCCCACCGCCGGCCTTCACTTCACGAAAGAGACCTTCCGGAAGCTGGAGGCCAGGGGAGTCGAGATATCGAAGGTGCTTCTGCACGTGGGCCCCGGGACGTTCAATCCTCTCCAGCCGGGCCCGATCGCGGGCCAGACGCTCGACCCGGAGTATTTCGAAGTCACCGCGGAGACCTGTCAGGCGGTGAACAGGACGCGCGGCCGCGGCGGCCGTGTGTTCGCCGTGGGGACGACGACGGCCAGGACGCTCGAGACGCTGGCCGACCTGGCCGCTGGCGGGGATGCCGCCGGAAAGCCGCGCGGGGCGGGCGCTCCAGACGCAGGCGCCGGCAGGAACGAACGCGTGGGCGGCACCGCGCCGGGCCTCGCCCCCGCCGAGGGCTGGGCCGAGAAATTCATATACCCGCCTTACGATTTCAAGGTGGTGGACGCGCTCATCACAAATTTCCATCTCCCGGGTTCAAGCGTGATGCTGCTCACGAGCGCGTTCGCCGGGAGAGAGTTCCTTCTCTCCGCCTACGAGGAGGCGAAGAGAACTGGCTACCGCTTCTACAGCTACGGCGATAGTATGTTGATTGTTTAGCGGGGCGCGGTATATCATGGCCGGCTCGGCACGCGGCGTGCCGGAACCGCGAGCGAAGCGTCCGGAAACAGCCCGAATCTGGTACAGCATGGAATTCCATCTCGAAAAGAGAGACTCGAACACGTCGGCCAGGGCCGCAGTCGTGGTGACTGAGAGGGGGAGGATAGAGACCCCCATCTTCATGCCCGTCGGCACCCAGGGCACCGTAAAGACGCTTTCCCCGCACGAGCTGGACGAGATAGGAGCGCAGGTGATCCTGGCCAACACTTACCATCTGTACCTGCGGCCCGGCCACCAGCTGGTGCGCGAGCTCGGCGGGCTGCACAGCTTCATGAGCTGGCCGAAGCCCATACTCACCGACAGCGGCGGATTCCAGGTGTTCAGCCTGGCGGACTTGCGGGTCGTGAGGAAGGAAGGCGTGGTGTTCCGTTCGCACCTGGACGGGTCCGAACACTTCCTCTCGCCGGAGCTGGCCGTGGAGATCCAGCGCGCCCTGGATTCCGACATGGTGATGGTGCTTGACCAGTGCGTGGGCTACCCGGTGGACGTGCCGCTGGCCAGGCAGTCCATGGAGAACACGCTCGAATGGGCGCGGCGGTGCAAGGCCTCGTGGGAGAGCTCCGACCCTCCCGGGGCCAGGGCTCTCTTCGGCATCGTGCAGGGCAGCACGTACGAAGACTTGAGAAAGCGCTGCGCGAAGGATCTGGTCGACATCGGGTTCGACGGCTACGCCATCGGGGGGCTCTCGGTGGGCGAGCCCAAGAGCGCCACGTTCGACATGACCGCGGTCAGCACAAGCGAGCTTCCGGAGGACCGCCCTCGCTACCTGATGGGGGTGGGGTTTCCGCGGGACATCATCCAGGCGGTCGCCCTGGGCGTGGACATGTTCGATTGTGTGATGCCGACGAGGAACGCGCGGAACGGCACCGTGTTCACTTCCCGCGGGAGGCTCGTGGTCAAGAACGTGGAGTTCGCGCGGGACTTGAGGCCCATAGACGAAGATTGTGACTGCTACACGTGCAGGAACTTCTCTCGGGCCTACCTGAGGCACCTCTTCCAGGCGGGGGAGCTCCTGGGACCGAGGCTGGCCACGCTGCACAGTCTCCGGTTCTTTTTGAGAATGATGGGCGACATGAGAAGGAGTATACTGCATGGGCAGTTCGCCGAATGGAGCGCTCAGTTTCTCGCGAAGTACGATGCCGGCCCACGGGACGCGACATGAGGATGTGCCCTGGGGTCGCGTTGACAGCCACGGTTTCTAACAAACCACCAAGGAGGGTTCGATGGTAAGCGCGGCATACGCAATGGGAACGTCCGGCGTCGGGGGACAGTCTGGAGGCGGCGCGTACGGCGGTCTCATCATGATCGTCCTCATCTTCGGGATCTTCTACTTCCTGCTCGTGAGGCCGCAGATGAAGCGGCAGAAGGAGCACTCCAAGATGCTGGAGTCCCTGAAGAAGGGCGACAGGGTCATAACCACCGGCGGGATTCACGGCACGATCGTGGGCGTGAAGGACGACATCGCGGTGCTCAAGATCGCCGACGAGGTCAAGGTGGAAGTGTCCAAGAGCTGCGTCGCTGCCATCAAGGAGAGGGGTAGTGGCGAGTAGAGAGCGAGTCGTCAGGTACGGAAGCCCCGTTCTGAGGCGCCGTGCGGACGAGATAAAAGAAATCGACGAGTCGGTCCGAAGGCTGGCGGACGAGATGTTCGTCACCCTGGAGCGCTCCCGCGGAGTCGGGCTCGCGGCCCCGCAGGTGGGCGTTCCGCTGCGGCTCATCGTGCTCAGCATCCCGCAGGAGGACGGCACCCGATGGAAGGCCGTCGTCGTCAACCCGGAGATAGTCAGAAGAAGCGGTGCGGTCAGGTCGGAGGAGGGCTGCCTGAGTGTCCCGGGTGTGTGGGAGGAGATATCCAGGGCCGAGGCGGTTGAGCTCAAGGGTCTCGACCTCGACGGCAAGGAGATAAGGGTCAAGGGCGAGGGAATCCTGGCCCGAGCCGTGCAGCACGAGCTGGACCATCTGGACGGCATTCTGATAGTGGACCGGATCGGTCCGCTCAAACGCCACGTGCTCAAGAAGCACCTGAAGAAGCTTGAGGAGAGCGCTGCGCGCGACGAGGGCTCCTCTCCCCAGGGCACCGGCCGTCCCGCGGCGGAGAAGTGAGCCGATCACACCGCGGCGGAGAAGTGAGCCGGGCGCACCGCCGCCCGCCTGAAAGGAGCCCCAATTGAGAATAGTCTTCATGGGGACGCCCCGGTTCGCGGTCCCCTCGCTGTCCAGGCTGCTCGAAGACGGCCACGACGTTGCGGCGGTGGTCACCCAGCCCGACAAGCCGCGCGGACGGGGACGCGAGGTGTATCCTCCCCCCGTCAAGCTGCTCGCTCTGGAGCGCGGCCTCCGAATTCTCCAGCCGGAGAACGTCAACCTCGACGAAGCCATCACGGAGCTGACTGCCCTCAAGCCCGAGCTCATAGTCGTAGTCGCGTACGGTGCCATACTGCGCAAGCGGCTTCTGAGCCTGCCGTCCGTGGGGTGTATCAACCTGCATGCGTCTCTGCTCCCCACGCTGAGGGGCGTCGCGCCCATCAACTGGGCGATAATCCTGGGCGAAACAGTGACCGGCGTCACCACGATGTGGATGAACGAGAAGGTGGACGCAGGTGAGATAATATTCCGGCGAGAAGTGCCAATTCTGCCTGACGAGAACGCGGGTGAGCTGACCGGGAGAATGGCGGCCGCTGGAAGCGAGCTTCTTTCCCGGACTCTGAACGAAGTGGCGCTGGGGACCGCGCCCAGACTTCCGCAGGACGTCTCGGTTTCGAGCTACGCGCCGCGGCTCAAGAAGGAAGACGGCGTCGTGGACTGGAACAAGGACGCAGTCTCTCTCGTCAATCACGTCAGAGGAATGACTCCGTGGCCCGGCGCACAGACCACTTTCAAGGCGGAGCCGCTGAAGATACTGAAGGCGACGGTCGTGCCGGAAATCCCGGGGCCCGGGCGGCCTGCGCCGGCCGGTGAGACCCGCCCCGTCGCCGACACTCTTGCCGCCGCCCTTGCCGCGGGGGCCGCTGGCGCCGTCCCCGGCACCGTGCTGGACGTGCGCGAGGACCATTCGGGTGAGGGCGGGATCGTGGTCGCGACCGGCAAGGGCGCGCTCCGGCTTCTTGAAGTGCAG
>CAZMZP010000021.1:0-29320 GCA_964570935.1 uncultured bacterium | reverse complement strand
ACGTCCGATGGGGGGCTCCATGAAGATCAAGTTTCTGGGCGCGGCGCGCCAGGTCACCGGCTCCAGCTACCTTCTCGACACCGGCCGAACCAGGATTCTGGTCGACTGCGGCCTGTTCCAGGAACGCCATTACTCCTACCGCAACTGGGAGCGTTTCCCGTTCCCACCCGACAAGATCGACTGCGTTCTTCTCACGCACGTCCACCTCGACCACAGCGGTCTGCTTCCGAAGCTGGTGAAAGACGGCTTCCGCGGCAGGGTGTTTCTCACTCCGGCCTCCGGCGAAATGCTGCCGATCGTGCTGCAGGATTCCGCCAAGGTCCAGGAAGAAGACGCCGCCTTCAAGAAGAAGCGGCACCGGAAGGAGGGCCGGAGAGGGTCACACCCGGAGGTCGCGCTTTACGACGTGAAAGACGTGGAGAAGTGCCTTCGCCTGCTCAAGCAGGTTCCGTACAACAGCTACGTCCGGTTCGGCAAGGACGTCAACGTCTGTTTTCGCGACGCGGGCCACATCCTCGGCTCGGCGATGGTGGAGGTCGTCGTCCAGAACGGCCGCGACACCCGCAGCATCGTCTTCTCCGGTGACATAGGCCAGTTCGGCAAGCCCATCCTCAATGATCCCTCCACGTTCAAGGCCGCCGACTACGTGGTCATGGAATCCACTTACGGACGCCGCGACCATGACGGCGTAGAGAACGTGGACGAGGAGCTGGGCCGCATGGTAACTGAGACCGTCGGGGCGGGAGGAAACGTTCTCATCCCAGTCTTCGCCATCGAGCGCGCGCAGCAGATCCTCTATTCCCTGGCCGGCCTGATGCGCGAGCAGAAAATACCCGCGGTGAAGGTATTTTTCGACAGTCCGATGGGCGTTGAGATCACCAGGGTGTTCGAGCGCAGCAGGAAGTATTTCGACGAAGAGGCGCGCGCCCTGTTCTCCGGGGGGCGGTCGCCGTTTGAGTTCCCCGGGCTCAAGCTAGTCGAGTCCGTGGAGGATTCCAAGGCCATCGCCGAGTTTCAGGGACCCTGCGTCATCATGTCCGGCGCCGGAATGCTGACAGGCGGGCGCATCAAGCACCACCTGGCGCAGAACATCGGCCGCCCCGAATGCACGCTGCTTTTTGTGGGCTATCAGGCCGCCGGCACCCTGGGAAGACTGATTCTGGAAGGCGTCTCTCCCGTCCGAATCCACGGGCAGCCCTACGAAGTGAAGATGAAAATCGCGCGCCTCGAAGGTTTCTCGGCCCACGCCGGCATGAACGACCTCCGGCGCTGGCTGGACGGTTTTGCCTCTCCGCCCCGGCGGGTATTCCTGATACACGGAGAAGAGGACGGAATCTCCGCGCTGGGCGACTACCTGCGGTCCAAGGGGGGCTGGGAGGTCAGCGCCCCGCACTACATGGAAGAATTCGACATCTGAGCGCTTGAGGAATGAGGCGTACGAGAAAGAGAACGATGACGTCCAGGAAGGAGCGTCCCAGGAAGGCGTTCACCGTCGCCATCTTTGGCTCCGCCAGGATCAGACAGAACGATCCGATCTACAGCCGGGTGTACCGCCTCGGCAGATGGATCGGCTCCAGGGGATTCGATGTCGTGACGGGGGGCGGCCACGGAATCATGGACGCGGCCAACAAGGGCCACCGCGATGGCCGGAAGAATCGGCATGCATCCTCCATCGGCCTCAACATCATCCTGCCCAGGGAGCAGAAACCGAACAAACACCTTGATATCAAGAGGGAGTTCCATCGATTCTCCAGCCGATTGGACACGTTCATGCTCATGGCCAACGTCGTAGTGGTGGCGCCGGGAGGCATAGGCACCCTGCTCGAGTTCTTCTACGCGTGGCAGCTGATACAGGTGAGACACGTCATTGAGGTCCCGGTCATCCTGGTGGGGGAAATGTGGATGGAACTCATGGAGTGGGTCGGCGACTGGCCACTGCGGCGAAAGCTGCTGTCCCGGTCGGACCTGGACAGTCTCTTCCTGGTGAAGAGCAACTCGGAGGCGATGAGGATAATCGAAGCGTCTCACGAAGCGTACATGCAAGGAGAGAAGATTTCCTGCCGCGAGCTGAAGAGAAGGCTGACGCGGGCCGAAAAAGCGAGAAGGAAAGGCGTGTGATGGAGGCGAGATGCCCTGATGTCGACTCTCTCAAAGAGATGGCTCGGCAGTTCAGAAGAGAAATCCTCGAGATGATCACCGAGGCAGGCAGCGGCCATCCGGGCGGCTCCCTGTCGGCGGTGGAGATTCTGATATCGCTCTACTTCTGCAAGATGCGACACAGGCCTGCCGAGCCCGGCTGGCCGATGAGAGACAGGTTCATAATGTCGAAGGGACACGCCAGCCCGGCGCTCTACGTGACGCTGGCCAACCGCGGCTATTTCCCAAGAGAGGAGTTGGTTACGTTCCGTAAGTTGGGAAGCCGCCTTCAGGGGCACGTGTACGCGGGCGTGCCGGGCGTCGAGCTGTCAACTGGCTCGCTTGGCCAGGGGTTCTCGGTGGCCAACGGAATCGCTCTCGGCGCAAGACTGCTGGGAGCGGACTTCAACGTCTACTGCCTCCTGGGCGACGGCGAGATACAGGAGGGCCAGGTCTGGGAGGCGGCGATGATGGCTCCGCATCACAGACTGGACAACGTCTGCGCCATCCTTGACGCGAACGGTGTGCAGCAAAACGGCCCGGTCGCGACAATAAAGGGCCTGGAGCCGCTGGACGAAAAGTGGCGGAGTTTCGGCTGGCACGTGATCGAGGTGGACGGGCACAATTTCGACGAGATTCTAGGCGCCCTGGACGAGTTTAACACCGTTGAGGGGAAACCCACTTTCGTGATTGCTCACACGGTCAAAGGCAAGGGCGTGTCCTTCATGGAAGGGCAGGCCGGCTGGCACGGCAAGGCACCCAACAGGGACGAGCTGCGCCGGGCGCTGTCAGACCTGGGATTCCAGGCGTAAGGAGACGGGCGATGTGGGAGATGAAGCCCACAAGGGACGGATTCGGCGAAGCGCTCGTGGAGCTGGGCAAACAGAACAGGAAGGTCGTCGTCGTTTCGGCCGACCTGGAAGATTCCACGCGCGCTGAGTACTTCAAGAAGGAGTTTCCGGACAGGTTCTTCAACCTGGGAATCGCGGAGCAGGACATGCTCGGCACGTGCGTGGGCCTGAGCCTGGACGGTCTCATTCCTTTTGCATGCTCGTTCGCCGTGTTTCTCACCGACCGCACCTACGGGATACTGCGCATATCGATTTGCTACAACAACAGGAACGTGAAGCTGGTGGGAACTCACGCCGGGCTCACCGTCGGGGAAGACGGCGCCACGGCGCAGTGCCTGGAAGACCTGGCCGTCATGCGGGTCCTGCCCAACATGGTCGTAGTCTGCCCGGTGGACGCCGTCGAGGCGAAGAAGGCGACGTGGAAGATAGCCGAGGTCCGCGGGCCGGCGTATTTGAGGCTGGGGAGAGGCCCGTTTCCGATAATCACGAAGGAGTCGGACGCGTTCGAGCTCGGAAGGGCGAACGTCCTGAGGGAGGGGAACGACGTCACGCTGATCGGATGCGGACTGATGGTGTCGGAGTGTTTGAAGGCGGCCGACACCCTGGCGAGGGAGGGCGTTCAAGCCAGGGTGGTGAACATGCACACGATCAAGCCGCTCGACGAGGAGACGATCGTCAGGGCCGCGGCCGAGACCGGCGCGATAGTCACCGCGGAAGAGCATCAGATGTACGGAGGGTTGGGCGGTGCGGTGGCGGAAGTGCTCGTGAGGACTGACCCGGTCCCTCAGGAGATGGTCGCAGTCCGCGACACGTTCGGCGAGTCGGGTGACTCGGAAGCCCTGCTGAGAAAATACCGCTTGAAGGACGCGGACATAGCGAAGGCCGCCAGAGAGGTCCTGAAGAGGAAGAGGTGAGACCGGCGGCCAGCCGCGGCCGGGCCTATTGCCGGCGCGGTCGGCCGCGACGAGGCCGCGACGCCTCTCGCGCCCAGAACGGCGATGGCGCCTAGTCCGCCACGTCTAGCTCATTGAACAGCAACGAGTTGGCGCAATTCATGGAACACGGCGGAGGCTTCGTGGTATAATAGAGTGTTGCCGGCGTGAGTCACCGGCGTGAAGATTCCAAATCAGGAGCTTTTTACCGTCCTTATGAGCAATACGCGCATGGTAGTAGTTCTCTCACTCATCCTGGTCGTCAGTCTTCTTTCTGGCGCCGCCGTCCCTTCCGTCACTTGTCTCGACGAATGCGGCGAGTCTGACGACTGTGTCTCCTGTGCAGGAGACTGCTCCTGCACTTCGGTGTTCTCAAGGGAGTGCGGGGTGTCGACGGCTCCCGACCCCGGTGACCTGCGGCAGCGCTTCGCTTCGCACGATGACTTCATGACCCACCAGTGGCTCCTTTCGGGCCTGGACCGTCCTCCAGAACAGTCCTACTAACCCGTATTCACAGACCCTACTTCGTACATTTCTATCACCCAGTACTTGCATTCATGCGGCCTGGCAAAGCGCCTGCCCTGGTATGCGCTTCTCAGGTCCGAAGGAGCGTCATGACAAAGAAACATCTTGGAATATTGCTGCTCGTCTTGATGATTCCGGCCGTCCTGGGCCTCTTGGGGTCAAGGTTGTCCACGGCGAAGAACGGTCGCAAGGCCGGGCCGAAGACTATCACTTCGACTGAGTCACACAGCGACACCGCCTCTCACGCCGGCCATGACCACGCCGCTCAGCCCGACGGGGGTGCGTCGGGGGAGATGTGCGCCGAACACCGAGTTCCCGAATTGGAGTGCACTGAATGCCACCCCGAACTTGTGGAGCGTTTCAAGGAGTCGGCTGATTGGTGTGCCGAACACGGATTGCCCGAGTCCCACTGCAGGGTCTGCGATCCCAGTGTCTCATTCCCACAGGAGGGCGCATCACGGCAGCACGGTAGCGAGAACCCGGAGGCCTCAGCGCAGGCCTCAGTGTTCTTCCGCGCCAACGCCGTGGACTGCGCCACGAACGACGCGGTAATCACCTTCGCGTCCGCCAAGACCCTGGAGAGGGCTGGCTTGACAATCGAAACTGCAGCCAGGGTGCCGATTGCGCCATCCATAGAGGCCCCGGCTGAGGCCGTCTTCGATCAGACTCAGACCGTCAGCGTTTCGACGACTGTTCCTGCTTCTGTCGTGAGGTGGTCAGCTCGCCAGGGTGAGGTAATCCGGAAAGGCGACACGATTGCCACACTGACCTCTCCGGATGTGGCAAGGCTCGAAGCCGATCTCGTCGGAGCAAATTCCGAGGCCACAGCCAGGGAGCTTGCGTACCGTCGAAAAGCCGGCCTCTCCGAACACAACATCGTTAGCCAGGGGGACTACGAGGAGGCCAAATCTCGGTGGGAGATCGCGAAAGCCGAGCTCACCCAGGCGGAGGGGCTCCTGCTGGCGGCCGGTCTCACTCGGGACGACCTGGCCAGGATACTGGAAGAGGGCAAGATCGGCGCCCAGTTCGAGCTGCGGGCCCCGGCCGGCGGGACGCTGGTGCAGTCGCGGGTGTCCCTTGGCGAGCTTGTACACCCCGGAGTGAGTCTTGCCACGATTTCTCGTCCTGATCATATCTGGGTCGAGGCATCGGTCTCGGCCAACGAGGCCCTCCGGGTGGAGGAGGGCGCCAGGCTTGAGTTCATCTCTGGTGGTGGCGGCGCTGAGCGAAGTATTGGAGAGGTCGTTTGGGTGTCCCGATTCCTGGACCCCGTTACGAGGACGGCCACAGTCAGAGCCAAAGTGATTTCTGACCCTAGATCGCTCCGCCCCGGACAGTATGGACGGGCAATGATTCACACCGGCAAGATGGCGTCCGCCGTGCTCGTTCCCAAGGACGCGGTCCAATGGGAAGGCTGCTGTAACGTAGTCTTCGTGCAGGAATCTCCCGAGCGGTTCCGCCCCAGAAAGGTCACGATCGACACGGCGGACGACGGGTACTACAGAGTAGCTTCTGGTCTCAACGGCGGCGAACAGGTAGTCGTTCGCGGAAGCCATCTTCTAAAGACTGAACTCAGGAAAGGAAACCTCGGAACCGGGTGCTGCGGCCTGGAACCCGAGGCATAGCAGACAGAGGAGGCTTTCGTGAAGTCCATCATAGAATTCTCACTCAATCAACGCTATCTCGTCCTGGTCTTGGGCGGCCTCATGGCTGCCCTGGGGTTCTGGGCTTTTCTCCATCTGCCGTTCGACGCTTTTCCGGATACCACGCCCGTGCTCGTTCAGATCAATGTCTCGGCGCCGGGATGGGCCCCGGAGGAAGTCGAGAAGCAGATTACGTTCCCCACCGAACAGGTGCTTTCCGGCCTGTCGGGGCTCCTCGAAGTGCGGTCCCTCTCGAAATACGGCATCAGTCAGGTCACCCTGATCTTCGAGGACGGCACCGATCTGTACCTGGCCAGGCAGCAGACTTCCGAGCGTCTCCTGGGGATTTCGCTTCCGGAGGGCATCGAACCTCCCCAGCTGGGCCCTGTGTCCACCGGGCTCGGGGAGGTTTTTCACTACATTGTGGTCGGCAAGACAGCGGATCCCTCCGACGTCAGAACGGCACAGGACTGGATAATAAAGCCGCAGCTCCACTCTGTGCCGGGTGTGGCGGAGATCAACAGTTGGGGAGGCTTTGTCAAGCAGTACCACGTTGTCGTGGACCCGAACAAGCTCGCGCATCTGAATCTGTCACTTGAGCGAATAGTCCAGGCTCTGCGCGAAAGCGTGGGCAACGTGCCGGGGGGCGAGATGGTGCGCGCCGGAGAGCAGACTCTCGTGCGGGGAATCGGCACCGTGGTCAGCCGTGACGAAATCGAAGGGCTTGTGGTCGACACGAGGAGCGGGACTCCGATAAGAATCCGCGACGTCGGAGACGTTGTCATCGGTCACGAAATCAGGCGCGGCGCCACCACGTACAACGGCAGGGGCGAGGCCGTGCTCGGCCTCGGGTTCATGCTGACCGGCCAAAACCCGAAGGACGTCACTGAGCGACTGAGCAAGCGTCTGGACGAACTCAAGAGTTCATTGCCCGACGGAATCGAAGCCAAAGCAGTCTACAAACGGACGGAGCTCGTGAACAAAGTCCTTCGCACGGTCGAGCACAACCTGCTGTTCGGAGCCGTCCTGGTGGTTGCGATCCTCATGATCTTCCTGGGCAGCATCAGGGCCAGTCTGATCGTTGCATCAGCCATACCGCTTTCCATGCTATTTGCCTTCGACGTCATGTCGCGAGTCGGAGTCATCGGGAGTCTGATGAGTCTGGGGGCAATCGACTTTGGCCTGGCCGTGGACAACGCTGTGATCCAGGTCGAGAACTCAGTCAGAAGGCTCGGAGAACCCGGCCAGACCAAGAGCAGGATGGAGGTCATTCGCGAGGCGATACTGGAGGTGCGAAAGCCGACTCTGTTTGGCGAGCTCATCATCATAATCGTGTATCTGCCCATTCTGGCGCTTCAGGGGATAGAGGGAAAGCTCTTCCGTCCCATGGCCCTCACGGTTGCGCTCGTGCTGACTGGTTCGCTCCTGCTCTCGTTCACCGTCATACCCGCTCTCATTGCCACGTTTCTCAAAGCCGACGGCCGGCGGAGGGAGCCTCGCCCGCTTGCCTGGCTCAAGAGAGTGTACCGGCCGGTCCTCTCCGGCGCCCTGAGGCATGCCAGGCTGGTAATCGCCGGATCATTCGTGCTCGTGGCCGCGGGGCTGCTCGTTTTCACCTCGCTCGGTTCAGAGTTCGTGCCGAGGCTGAGTGAGGGGACCATAGCCGTGAACTGCGTACGGCTGGCCGGAGCTTCGCTCGAGCAAGGGGTGGACATAAGCACGCGGATCGAGAAGATCCTGCTGGACGCGTTTCCGGATGAGATTGATGAGATCTGGACACGTACCGGCACTGCCGAGCTCGCCACTGACCCGATGGGGCTGGAGTTGTCAGACATCTTCATCACACTCACGCCTCGCGACAGATGGAAGAAGGCCCAGAACCAGCAGGAACTCGCGACCGCGATTGACAACGAGCTGTCGGACATCCCTGGCATGAACCGGATCTTCACTCAACCGATTGAAATGCGCGTCAACGAGATGATAGCGGGAATAAGGAGTGACGTCGGAATCAAGGTCTTCGGCGACGACCTTGACGTGCTGCAGGAAAGGGCCGAGGCGATTGCGGCGCTCGTCCAGACGGTACCCGGAAGCGCGGACGTCTCCGTGGAGCAGCTCACGGGTCAGCCCGAACTCGAGGTCTCGCTGGACAGATTCGAGCTCTCCCGGTACGGGATCTCGCCGCGAGAGGCGCTCACGACGATAGAGAGCCTCGGAGGGATCACCGTGGGAGACGTCTACGACGGACAACGGAGGTTTGACCTTGCGGTCCGTCTGGCTCCGCCGTACGGGAACGCTCCGGAGGACTTTGCCAGGATTCCGCTCCGTGCGGAGAACGGGGCGCTTGTGACCATCGACCGTGTAACGGCCCCGAGACTGTCTGAGGGTGTGGCCTCGATAACGAGGGAGTGGGGCAAGCGCAGAGTAGTCGTCCTCACCAACGTCAGGGGTCGGGACGTGGGGTCGTTTGTGGACGAAATCAGGAAACGAATCCGCACTGACATCAAGCTCGAACCGGGATACTTCGTGCGCTACGGAGGTCAGTTCGAGAATCTAGAACGCGCTCAGCGCCGGCTCGCCCTCGTCGTTCCGCTTGCACTTGTCCTGATCCTGGGCCTGCTCTACTGGACGTACAGGTCGGTGCGGGACGCCCTGCTCATCTTCACGGGGGTGCCGTTGGCGGTCCTGGGTGGAGTGGCGGCCCTGGCGATCAGGGGCATGCCGTTTTCAATCTCCGCCGCCGTCGGCTTTATCGCCCTGTCCGGCATAGCGGTCCTGAACGGACTTGTCCTGGTGTCTACCGTGAAACGCATGAGGGCGGAGGGTCGCCCGCTGAAGGAGGCCATAGAAGAAAGCGTTCAGACCCGCCTCCGCCCCGTACTGATGACCGCTCTTGTGGCCGCATTCGGTTTTGTCCCGATGGCCGTGTCGCACGAGGTCGGGGCAGAGGTGCAGCGTCCGCTGGCCACCGTCGTAATCGGGGGAATTCTGTCGTCCACGCTTCTGACGCTCATCGTACTGCCGTCTCTCTACCTGGTCTTTGGCAAGAAAAGTGCCACGGAGGTCTAAGTGAACTCCCGCGCATGCATCAATTCAGTTGTGATCCTATCGCTTGTGTCGTGTCTTTTCGTCCGGCCCGCCCAGGCCGACGTGCTCACACTTGAGGAGGCGGTGGAGCGCGGCCTCCACGGGCACCCGCTGCTGCTGTCCGCTGCGGGGGAGCTGAAGATCGCGGGGGGCTCCTTCACGCAGAACGTTCTCCCGCCGGACCCGGTCGTTCAGTTCCAGAACGAAGAGATCCCGGAGCATTCGAAGCTTTCGGAGTACAGTCTTCAGACACTGGGGATAACCCAGAGCATGGAGTTTCCGCTGGTGACGTACTACAGGGCGAAGGCCGGACGCCATGACGTGAGTCGCGCCCGAGCAGCCTACAAGTTGGCAGAGAGCAAGGCGAGAGCCGAGATTACAACGGCATACGTGGACTTCTGGCTCGATCAGCGCCTGTTTGCCGTCTCCGAGTCCCTCTCAGCCGCGGCCAGCCGATTGGCGGACGTCGCCGAGAGGAGATTCTCCGCCGGAGAAGCAACCGTCATCGAGACGGGCCGACTGTACTCCCAAGCTGCCCGAATTTCTCTCGAACGTGACCGGGCAAGGCTGGAGATGGAGGTTTCGGCGGAGAAACTCTGTCGCATCGTGGACCTTCCCGTGGTTTCGGTAGTGGAGCCTGTGATGCCCGAGGCGCTCGCTCCTGTCGGGTCCGGCCCGCCCGATGGAAGTGCCTTCCTCCGGCAGGTCGAGCGGACTCTGCAATCGCTCCGGGCGCAAGAGACCGCCGCGAAGCTCTCGTGGCTTCCGGACATTGAGATCGGCATCTTTCGCCAAAAAGATGACCTCGCGCGGCGCTATTGGGGTGGGTCTGTCGCGCTCTCGTTTCCTTTCTGGTCCGCTTTCGGGGCGGGGGGCTCCGTCACCAGAGCGAGCGGCGAGTTTGAGGTCGAGTCCTCTCGGGTTGAGTATGACCTTCGTTCCTGGAACGTGCGCTGGGATGAGGTGACACGGGGCCACGAACTTTCGAGGAAGGAAGTGCAATACTACGAGGCCGCGGTTCTCCCTTCGGCGCGGCGCACCTATTCTGCCCTGACGGTGGCGTTCGACGCCGGGGAGCTGGACGCGGGCGACATAATCGCGGGATTCGTGGAGGCGAAGAGCGTCGAACGCGAATACCTGGAGGCTGTCAGGAGGCTCTGGGAATGGAACACGGACCTCGGCGTGTTGTTGTGCTCGGCCGATAGTTGAAACGCCTCGCCGCAGTCGCCTCTTGGTGCGGCACCGCACCGCGGCGTGCCGTGAGCCGGTGCCGGTTCTGTGGGGTCTCGCCCGGCGCCGGCCGGGCCTATTGCCGGCGCGGTCGCCCGCGACCGGGCCGTGGAACGCACTGCCGACCGCTGCCGCCCGCGCGGTGTCACTGCTCCGCGTCGATCTGCGCTATCCGCCGCGCATGCCTGCCGCCGTCGAACGGCGTGTCCAGCCACACCTGGACGATTTCCAGCACCTGGTCCGCACCGATGAGACGCTGGCCCAGTGACAGCATGTTGGAGTCGTTGTGTGCTCTGGCCAGGCGCGCGGATTCCTGGTTCCAGCACAGCGCGCATCTGACGCCGCGCACTCGGTTCGCCACCATCGCCTCCCCGTTCCCAGAACCACCGAGCACGATGCCCCGTTCGCAGTCGCCGCTCGCGACGCTCTCCGCGACCGGCCGCACGAACACTGGGTAGTCAACCGGCTCCTCCGACGTCGTCCCGAAGTCCCGCACCACGTGGCCTTGTTCTGCGAGCGCCAGCCGGATCATTTCCTTGTACGCGTACCCTGCGTGATCCGAGCCTATTGCTATTCGCATCGAAAACCCTCCGTTTCCTCCGCCGTTGCCCGCAGGCACCCAACGACGGGAACCCGCCCGCGCGGCACTATCAGTTACATCCGACGCCGGCGGGCTGTCAATAGTATCCTGCCCGGCTTGAACCTGCCGCGCTATCGCTGTACAATGCCGTCGCACGGTCTTCCGTCTCGCACTCCGCACTTGAGAGGGCGCGCCGCCTAAATGCGGGCGATTCGTTGATGGTCGGCAAGGACATTCCGAAGCACACAGTTGCGCGTCGTGTCAAACACGGTGCCTTTGTCGGCTCCGTGGTGACGCTGCTCAAGTCGCTGTACCATTCCTTCCGCAGCCTCTGGGTTGGTGAGGTGCCCGCGCGTGCGGCGGCGCTGACGTACACGACGCTTCTCGCGGTGGTCCCGTTCCTCATCGTGCTTTCGTCAGTGGCGGCGCAGCTCGGCTACTTGCCCCTCCTGTCCAGGGTGCTCCCCGAACTCCGCGACTCGTTCGGGGTCCGTGTTCCCCTGGACGGGTTCGAAGACATAGTCAGACACGCCCAGGCCGTGCCCATGGGCCGCCTGGGCATCCTGGGTGGCGTGTCGTTCCTCATAACCTTCCTGCTGGCCGTCAGCAACCTTGAGCACGCCATCAACGGGATCTGGAAAATAGAAAGAGGCCGCAACTGGCTTGTGAAACTGCGGGACTATGTGCCGTTTCTTCTGTTTCTGGTGCTTTTCGCCTTGCTGATTGCGTGGATACTGGTCGAGCTGAGGACTTACCTGAATCTCTTCGTGGTCGCCTCTTCCGGGCACGAGATTGACGAGAGGTTTCCGCTGCGTGCGATCGTGGCTTCCGGCCTGGTATTGAGCTGGCTTGGGACAGGCGTGCTCTTCTACCTGATTCCCCACTCAAAGGTGCGCGTGAGGCACGCGGCCATTGGCGCCACTTTCTCGACTATTCTTCTGTTTGGCTTCTTCTACTTGATGCTCAGGGTACAATCGCTGCTGTTCTCTCGATACTCGCTGCTCTACGGCTCGCTGGCCGGCCTTCCGTTCGCCATGCTAGTGATCTATTTCGGCTGGACGATCATACTGATGGGCGCAGTCCTGACACACCGATACCACATCCGGGGCGCGGGACCGGCCCTGCCTGGCCGCACTGCGCCTTGACCCGACTGCCTACCCCATCGCCAAAGAAACGGTAATGTGACGGGCCCCTGCGTCCGAGAATTAATACAGGAGGACGCAGGCGTGGGTGACGGCCCGAGGATAAACTTCTGGTACCTGATATTGGCAATGCCGTTCGTGATAGGAGCGTGCGTGTGGTGCGCTCATCGCCCCGTCACGCACGGTCCCGGCCAGATCGCGCCGTCCGCGCCGGTGCAGCAGCCGGCCGACGGCTCCCGGCGCTTCGGCTGCGGTGAGTTCACCGTCAAGCCGCTGGCCGAGTTCCGGCTGACGGCACGCGTGCTGTCTCGAAAAAACTACTCGCTCGGCCGGGACGCGAAGCTCTGCCCCGTCGACCTGGCCCTCGGCTGGGGTCCCATGTCGGACGAGAGCGTGTTGAGCGGCATGTCCATATCTCAGTTTGATCGCTGCTACATGTGGTCCCTTCGGGATCTCTCCGTTCCCAGGCTGCAGGTGGAGCGGAACAGCGCGAACATGCACATGATTCCCTCGACCCCCGAGATCAAAAAGCGACTCAAGAGCCTGAGGAAGGGAAGTCTGATCGAGTGCCGCGGTTACCTCGTGGAGGTCACGGCGCCGGGCGGATGGCAGTGGAGGAGCTCTCTGTCGCGGAACGACACGGGCCAGGGCGCCTGTGAGGTGGTCTGGGTCGAAGAGATCAAAGTACTCTAGCCCAGTCCGCTTCGGAACCGCCGGGCCTCGGACACCTCCGGCTTCGGAACCGCCGGCGCCAACCCTGCCGGCGGCGCCGGAGCCCGTCCTCTCCCTTCCCGGCAAGCACCCGAATTTCTCCTGAAACGCCCCTTGAAATGCCGAACACTCCGCGGTATATTTGTGCCTTCTCTCGTCTGGCGGACTTTCGTTACAGAATCACTTCCTGGCTGTAGAACCACAGAGTCTATGTCCCCGGCGGTTTCTCGCCGTCGCGGCTGCCGAGAAGGAGCAACGCATGCTGCTTGTCAGGTTCTTCCCCAGAGAGTTCAATTTCTTCGACGCCTTCGACGAGCACGCCACCCTGGCCGTCGAGGCGGCGGTGTTCTTCAAGGAATTGGTGACAAAGGGGGAAGTGGACGAGCTGGCATTGGGCAAGATGCAGACTATTGAGCATCGGGCCGACGAGACGACCCACATCATCATCGACCAGCTGAACAAGACCTTCATTACTCCGTTCGACCGCGAAGACATCCATGCTCTGGCGAAGGAGCTGGACGACGTCGTGGACATGGTGGCCACCATCGTGAACCGAATGAAGGTGTACAAGCTCAAGGACCCGAACAAAAACCTGATCGAATTCGCGAAGGTGATCGAGGCGTCCGTGCGCGCAATGGCCGCCGCCGTCCAGGGTCTGAGGCACGTGAAGAACTCCAAGGCGATAGCCAAATGTTGCGTCGAGATAAACACGCTCGAGAACGTGGGTGATTCGATGCGCGACAGAGTCCTGGCGGAGCTCTTCGAGACGGAGAAGGACCCCATCAACGTCATCAAGTGGAAGGAAATCTACGAGAACGCGGAGACTATCCTCGACATCTGTGAGGACGTCGCCAACGTGGTCGAGTCGATAGTCGTCAAGCAGGCGTAGAGTATGACTCTGAGTATTATTCTCCTGGTAATCCTCGCGTTGGCGTTTGACTTCCTGAACGGCTTCCACGATTCCGCGAACTCGATTGCGACGATCGTGTCCACGAGGGTGCTGCGACCCCGATACGCCGTTGCGTGGGCGGCGTTTTTCAATTTCGTCGCCTTTATGATCTTCGGACTGCACGTGGCCAACACCATCGGCAAGGGGATAATCGACATAACCATCGTCGACAAGGCGGTCATCTTCGCCACCCTGATCGGCGCCTGCGGCTGGAACATAATCACATGGTACTTCGGCCTGCCCACGAGCTCTTCTCACGCGCTGATAGGCGGGATGATTGGAGCGGCCCTGGTCAAGATCGGGCCGGCGGCCCTCGTGTGGCAGGGCATAGTGAAGACGCTCCTGTTCATCTTCTTGTCTCCAGCCCTGGGGCTTATTTTCGGGCTGCTGTTTGGGATTCTGGTGTACGGCGCCTTTCACAATAGTGCACCCATGAAGGTGGACCACATATTCAGAAAGGGACAGCTGTTCTCGGCCGCGCTGTACAGTCTCGGGCACGGCGGGAACGACGCCCAGAAGACGATGGGCATCATCTCCAGCCTCCTCTTCAGCGCAGGACTTCTGGGCACGGAGTTCCACGTGCCGTTGTGGAACGTGCTGGCCTGCCACGGTGCGATAGCGCTGGGCACTATGTTCGGCGGCTGGCGCATCGTGAAGACGATGGGGCAGAAGGTTGCGAAGCTGAAGCCAGTGGACGGCTTCTGCGCTGAGAGCGGAGCCGCCCTGATGCTGTTCATCTCGACCATGATGGGCGTACCGGTAAGCACGACTCACACCATAACCGGGGCCATAGCAGGGATCGGTTCCCTCAGGCGTCTGAGCGCGGTGCGATGGGGAATTGCGGGTAGGATAGTGTGGGCCTGGGTGCTGACAGTCCCATGTTCGGCGTTGATCTCCGCCGCGGCCTTCATGCTGACGCGCGCCTTCTAAGAGACTTCGGCTACCTGTCCTGTCTGCCTGTCCGGTCGCCCCGGCCGTTTCGCGTCACCAGGAGACCTTCTTCAGCACGGCCCCGCTCTTGTTGGGCAGGGTCAGGATTGAAACGGTGCTGCCCGACGAGTCGGTGTAGACCGCGCCCAGGTTCACCGTGACCGGGGAGCCCGAATCGCTCGGGTTCGCGAGGACCATGCCGTCACTGAAATCCCGGCGGTACACTCCGTCCGACTCGTAGAAACCGCCCGCCGGCTCTCCCACGTCCATCTCCCACACTGGAAACCAGTTCAACCTCGAATACCCGCCGTCGGCGTTAGAGTGCCAGTAGAAGCTGGAGCGGGCGTGCTCGTTGTAGCCCAGGAGGAAAGAGGCGTAGCAGTACTCGACCATGGAAGTCAGCGTCGAATCCGCCGAACCGCTTCCGATGAGGAGAAACCTGTCGTCAAGATCCCTGTCTCCGATCACGGCCAGATGCCTGAGCCACTGGTTCTTGGCGATCTGCTCGTCGTTACGCTGGCCGCCGAAGTGCACGAATCCTTCGCAGGAGCCGCCGTCCGCAGCAAGAGTGAAAGCCTTCGAGAGCTCGGAATTGACAACGACTGACTTGCCCCCGGCCGCGTCCTTGACGGCGTAGATGAACTCGAGGGCCGCGCTCTGGTAAGCCTCGGCGTCGTAGCTCGGATAAGCAGGCCCCAGCAGGCTCTCGTACTCCGTCGGTAGCATCACGCCGTCGAGGAAGACGCCGTCAGCCGCGGGGTTCGCGGCGAGCGCCGCGACGTACTTTCCGACGACGAAGTCCCTCCAGCCCTGCGAGCCCACGTCCATGTAGAAGAGGTAGGGGTAGGGGCCCGACAGCGGAATTCTCGTCTGGGGGGAGGGTATCGGGGTCGAGTGCAGAAACCAGTCCTCGTGCGAGTTTATCACGGCCCAATCGTCCGGCATCGCGACGCTGTTGGAGTAAATCATCGCGGGCCCGGCAGTGAGCGCGGTCTTGGTCGGGTCTATGAGCGACTGGTTCGCGTCCACGCCTACGATAATCACGCCGAACCTCTGGTTCAGGACCCCGGCCACGCTGTCCGTGATGGAGAAGTGCGTCGGGATGAAGAACCCGCGCGTGTATGTGGGGTCTGCGGCGCCGCCAGCCCTCAGGTCTCTTACGGGGGCGGGCGGAATGCCGTCAGGGGTCGACTGTGCGAGAATCGGAAGCACCGGCAGGAACACGAAGCCGGCCGAACAAAAGGTCAGAATTGAGAGAATCCTCGAAAGCGTGATTGTCATAACGTCCCTCGCCACCGCACTCGACCCGAAAGAAACGTGCACGAACCGTGCCATCCGGAACAAAATAGAAGTGCCGCAACTCCTTCGTGTGTAAAGAAGTACGGCACTTCCTGGCGTTCGCTGCGTCTCCGACCCGGAGGGGCATGCGGCGTGCGACGAAACGCGCCATTCTGCACTGCCCGCTGCGGCCGGCCGGTCTATTTCAGCTTGTACGTCAGCCCCATCGCGAGCGTTTGCTTGAGACGGCCTCCGAGGTCGACCTCCTTGTCGTAAAGGAACTGGACGTACAGACTCACCATCACATACTTGGTAATGTTGGCGGTGACGGTGTTGTCCCAGCGGACGTCGGGAGTTTTCCAGTAGCCCGCGTTCGGGAGGCCCTCCAACTTGTCCGATTCCGAGTAGAAGAGCGCCTTAAACACGTTGAGCTTGCTCGCCAGCTCGAGCTTGTCCTTGGACAACGGGTACTTCAGGTCGCTCACAAACTCGATGCCACCGTCGTTCGAAGTGAGGTTCGCTCGCTCGGTCGCGAACTGGTCCAGGGCGTCTCTGTCCAGAAACTGTCTGAACCCGCCGCCCAGCCGGAGCGACCACGCGCCTCCGTCATTCTCCTCCGTGAGGAGGCTCTTGGCGATTCCGAGTGCTTCCGTGAAGACGGTCGGGTTGAGGTATCTCGCGAGGTCGGCGTCCCGGTTGTCGTAGAACTGGCTCTCGATTCTTCCGGAAACGAACGGGTCCACGAACCCGCCCAGAGTGATGTTGAGCACCGATTCCAGGTCGACAAGGTCGGTTGACTTGACCGGCTTGTGCCAGTCCTTGGTCTCCTTGTCCTGATTGTGCAGTTGGCCGAAGGCGAGCTTGACCGTGTTCTTGCTCAGCATCTTCGGATTCAACTGCTTCTGCGCGAGGAAGTTCGAATTGGCCGTCCAGGCCAGCGAGCCCGCCTCTCCGCCGGCCCAGTTGTTGCTGTAGGACGTCTGGGTCAGAGTCAGATTGGCCTCGAGCTCGGTCTTCCACGGATCGGCCAGCGCTGGGCTCACAGGAATAGACAACCGGACACTGACGGCGACGGCTGTCAGCACGAGCATCACTCTTCTTCTCATTCTCCCCTCCGTTGTTCAGAGTCCGTGGTCGCGTCGGGCACTGCCACGGGAGACTACACGTCCGGAAAACAGGCGTCAAGCCGTTGAGCCGGCTCCGGCAATCTGCTAAAATAGAGGGGTACCTCATTGCAGCCCGTGACTTGGAGCCACTGCCGGGTCACGCCCCGTCCGTTCGCGCGCGACAAAGCCGTGGCCCACGACATCAGCGAGGTAGTAACTCAATGCGCAGCGTGCCTTCATCTTCTTCCGCCCAGCCGGTGCTTCCCGCAATCCGGGCGCTTGCAGCAGCGGCCCTGGGGGCCTGCCTGGCACTCGTTCTGACCCTTGCCCCACGCGTCGCGCCGGCCGCCCCCATCCACACGACGTACATGTGGCACATGCACCAGCCCGTGTACTGGCCGGACAGGAGCACGTGGTCTCCCGCACGGTACGAGACCGCGTACGAGACCATAATGCTCGGACACTCTCAGAGCGACGTGTTCGGAATCTTCAACAAGGACGACCGCGTCCACGACTACCAGGACTATCCGAAGGCCGCTGTCGCGTCCGTGCTGGACCTGCCCGACGCCGGAGCCCAGGTCAGTTTTGCCGCTGCCCTGATAGAGAACGTGAAGAGCCTCGCCGACGCCGGCTGGAACGGAGGCAGGTACGCGCCCAACTGGTACTCCGACTACCGGACAGCACGCTCCTGGACGACGTCCGGCGGCCGGTCAAGGATGGAGCAGCTCATGGTGGCGGCGCATCACCCGATCGCTCCGCTCATGGACGCCAACGCTCTCAAGAGGGAGATTCAGGTCGCCAAGGCGGCACACAAAGTGGCGTGGGGCGACACGAACTACGCCAAGGGGTACTTTCCGGCCGAGACCTGCTTCTCCGAGCGCATGATACCCACGCTGGTGCAGCAGGGGGTCGAGTGGGTCGTGGTGCCGGACCTTCACGTATCGCGCGCCTGCTCGAACTATCCGTACGTCGCGAGCGAGGACAACTGCGACCCGCCCAACCGCGCGGACCAGTTGAACCCCGCGCAGGGCTACTACTACAACCTCCGCATCAGCAGGGGAGTGAACGTCAAGATACCTCCGCCCTACGGGTTCAGGCCGCATTACGCGCGGTACGTGGACCCGGCGAGCGGCCAGGAATACAAGATCAAAGTCGTGCCGTCCGCGAACGCCATGAGCTGGAACGAAGGCTATTCGATGTACGGCACCGGTGAGATAGACGCGATCGCCGCCTACAACGACCCGGCGAAGCCGATGTTGATCCTGTTCGCGCACGACGGCGACAACGACTGGGCGGGCGGCTATTCCTACTTCAACGAAAACGTGACGAGCTTCTGTCATCAGGCGGCCGGCAAGGGTTACGAGCCGAGCACGGTCGCCGAGTACTTCGCGGACCACCCGGTTGCCCCGGACGATATCGTCCACGTCGAGGACGGCGGCTGGGTCAACGCTGACGGCGACTTCGGCTCTCCGCAGTTCATAAACTGGAACTGGCCGCTCGTCGACTCTGACGGCGATTTCGACATACCCGGCGGCTGGGCCGAGGACGAACGCAACTGGGCCGTGCTGACCGCGGCGCAAAACCGCGTCGAGACCGCCGAGGCGTTCGCCGGCGGGACTCCGAACCCGGACAAGATTTACGACCCGACGACGGGTGCCACCAGCGTGGAGAAGGCCTGGCACCACCTGCTCTCGGGATATGAGAGCGGGTACATGTACTACGGCACCGCCCTGGACATGGAGGTCAAGGCTACGCTGGCCTCGAACGCGGCCGCGCTCTACGCCGACCCCGTCATCTCGGGCGGCGGAACGGACAATGTTGGCCCCACGGTCTGGATTCCGCAGCGGTTGCCATGGAATCCGGGCGGGAAGGGCGGTGGGTCTCTCTGGGGCTACCCGGGTGGAGACGGCGCTCAGATGACCAGCGATTTCTGGGTGTGGACTTTTGCGTACGACGTGGCGGGCCTGGAGCGCGTAGACTTCAAGTACAGGACCGACGCTGACGGCACCAACTCCACGGCGAGCGACCAGAACGAGACATACACGGGCGGGCCGGAAGTCGGAGCCTGGCAGACCGCGGCCATGACGTGGCGGGATTTCCCGACCGGGAACTTCTTCAACGACCCCAACATCAACTTCTCAGTTCTGCCCGCGCACATGGCGGACGAGTACTACGTGCATGTGACGGGTCTCTCGGAGGTGCTGATCGACTACTACGTCGAAGCGGAAGACTCGCTGGGCAACGTGAAGAAGAGCCCGATTCAGCACGTCTGGATAGGTGAGGCCAACACCAGTCCCTCGCACGTCATCGACGGCGCGCTGGACACCACCGCCGCGCTGGTCGCCTCTAACGGCGGCCTCAACCTCTACGTCGACTGGGACGGCACTTATCTCTACGTGGCCGCCGAGGGCGTAGGCGGCTCTTCGGGACGAGATCACTTCATAATGGTCGGCGTCGACCTGCTGACTCCGGTCAGCGCGCCCTGGGCGAAAGCCGGCACTGTGGCCGACCGGACGCTGTTCCTGGGAAACGAAGACAGCAACAACTGGTGCGGCTGGTTCAACCAGGGCGAGACAGTGCTCTCAACCGACGTCCAGAGCGCCTCGGGCGCCTATCTGGAAGGTCTGGTGAAGCTGGAGACTCACCTCGGGAGCCCTCTTCCGGACACGCTCTACCTTGCTGTTGCCGCGTATCAGTCGCCGGACGGAGGAACGCTTCAGGTTCAGGCGCCGGCCGGTGGCGGTGACGGAAACGTCGAGGCAGTCGAGTACGTGGTCCTTCCGCTGACCGTTGTCGGAGTGGTGCCCGAAGACCCGGCCGGCAGGCCGGTGACAAAGGCGCTGCTGGTATCCGCCCGGCCCAACCCGTTCAGCGGCAGCATCAGCATTCAGCTCGTGCTCGGGGGTCAGGACGCAGGCAAGAACACGGACGTTGCAGGAAATTCGGCCGCATCAAACGGCCCTGTGGCAGTCGAGATCTTCGACGTCAGCGGCAGGAAGGTGAGGACTCTCGCCGGCCATGGCCAGGGTGCGGTGGGTGCAGGCCAGGTCGGCGGTCCGGGAGGCGAGACCGGTGCCGACGGGCTCGCGATGGTCTTTTTCTGGGACGGCCGTGACGCGTCAGGTCGCGAAGTTCCTGCGGGGCTCTACTTCATACGCGCCACGCAGTCGGGGCACACCCAAACTGAGAAAATCATCCTTCTGAAGTGAGACCGCAAGAAAGCGAACCGCGCGTCTGGCAGCCAGCTGCCCTGGACGCGCGGGTACTGCGCGATCGAGGAGGCACTATTTTCCGCTTTCTACTGGCCCCTCCCGTTCCTCCTCACCACCGTAAGCGTGACGAGCCATGCAGCCACCAGGAGTCCGAGTCCTATCATGAGCGGCACCACGCCGTTCATCCCTTCCCTGATGTCACTTTGATAGGTCAGCATGATCAATACGCCAAGGCCGATGAACAACATCAGAGTGCCGAACACAATCAGCAGCGTTCTCAGCCAGCGAAGGTCGCTGGGCTTGTCCTCTGCGCTGACCTTGGGGGCAGCCGCCTCGGTCCCGTACAGCTCCCTCGGTATCTCGAGACCCTTTTCCGCCAGGAACATGCGCTCCCTGTGTGCGCGCTCTTCCTGCCTGGACTTGACGATCATCGACACTATGCCTACGGTGAACGCACCTATGATGGCGACGATCGGGATGAGAAAGGGCGCGAGCGCGTTGAAATCCATCACGAACGGAAACGAACCGAACATTTTGTTGCCTCCTTTCTAAGGCCGTGTGCGTGACATTAGCTTCGCGATGCGGCGTTGCACCAGCCGTCGCGCGGGCTCGGCGTTCGCCGCCTCTCACTTACATTCGACTCCCGAGCAGGCAGGATTGTTTCAGCCGGGCTTATTCATGGGCTTTTCGGCAGGATGAAACCTTTGTCCCCGGATAGGAGTCATAACTTGTAAGGAATGGCCTGCGCGCTATGACCTGTGAGGAGTGTTCCAGGCACGCTTCCTGACCGGGTGGAGGTCCTGTAAGTTGTTCGAACTCAACTTCAACGCTCGCTGGAGCTTGCAATCGGCTGCGTGCGCCCCTAGAATTGCAGCGGCGCAGTTGGCCTTTGGCCGCAACCTAATTCACGACCAGTACCTGGCAGCGTATCCGGTGGGGCAGAGAAGAGACTTAACCGAATTGAGCGACGACGAGCTTGTCCGGTGGGGCCGGAAGCAGGATCACGAGGCCTTCGCCGAGCTGGTCAATCGTTACAAGCACAGAGTGTACTGGCTCGTGAGAAGGATGCTCGGAAGCGAAGAAGACGAGGACGTCGCACAGGAGGTGTTCCTTAGGGCCTACGAGGCCCTGCCCGGGTTCCGCGGCGACTGCAAGTTCAGCACCTGGGTCTACAAGATCACCCGCAACCTGTGTCTGGCCGAGCTCAAGAAGCGTGGCGTCCGCGGAGAGCCGCTGTCACTCCAGGCGGAGACTGATGAGAAGATTCACTGCCTTATGTGCGCGTCACACCAGGGTCTAGCCGGCGAGATTGAGCGACTTGACCTCTCGAGGAGCGTGCGGCAGCTCATGGGTAAGCTGCCCGCGCAGTACCGCGCGGTGTTGACACTATTTTACCTGAACCAGGCCACCTACGAGGAGATAGCCGAAGTAATGGACGCTCCCCTGGGCACAGTGAAGACCAACATCCACCGCGCCCGTCTGAGGTTGAGGGAGCTCGTGCTTGCCGACGCCGGCCTGGCCGGGTCTGACGACGCGGCCGCGCCCGGCGAGTCTCCGGCTGGTGAATCACCTGTCCGTGCGCGTAGGAAGGGAGGAGCGTTCAATGCGGAACCCTGAACAGCGATGCAGCGAATACGTTGAGCTCATCATGCAGCACATGGACGGACTCCTCACGCCGGCTCGCTCAGCGGAGCTCGAGGCTCACTTGTCGGACTGCGAAGTCTGCCGGGCAGAGCTCCTGCTGCAGACGCGGATTCATGACGCGCTGACTGAGGAAATACATCCGCGGTTGTCCTTAGATTTCACGAACCTGGTGACTCAGAAGACGCTGGGAACCTCAAGACCAGTCAGGCGCCGTTCAACGTGGCTTACTCTGGTCCCGGCCTTCGGGCTCATGACAGTCACACTGCTGCTGTTCATCCGGCAAAACGATTTCCGGGACGCGTTCGTCAGAGCCTTCGGGCCGACAGGAAACGCTCTCGCGTCCGCGGCCGGCGGTGTGGGACAGTTTTTCTCGCAGGCGCTTCCGCGCACTGGCGGAGCGCCCAACCTCGACCTCTCTGTGCTGAGCGGAATGGCCGAACCCCTGATGGTGTCACTGCTGCTCCTATTGTGCATCCTGCCGGTGATCTGGTGCTTCAGGAGAGTGGGGGAGTTCCTCGGTTAGAGGCCTCGGCAGGCAGGCCCTTCCGGGCTGCCCCGCGCCCAGGGCAGCTACCGCGCATGTCCTTTCAGACGTCACTCCAACGCCTCTCACTTCTCTTGAGAAAAGCCGATTTGTGTGGCATATTTGAGGGTCGTGTCCCCGTTGCCGGTTCCCGTCTTTAGACAAGGAGCACCAATGAGTTTCCAGCGCAGCGTCACCAGAACGGCTCTCACCGCATTCCTTGTTTGCGCCGGGGTCATGTCCGTTGCCACCCGCCTTTCCGCGGACGAAGGCATGTGGCTCCCGCAGGAAGTGCCGCAGTTCGTGCTCCAGGACCTCAAGTCCAGAGGATGTGCGCTCGGCCAGGACGACATATTCAACTCGGAGGGCACCGGAATAGCCAACGCCGTTGTGAGAGTGGGCGCGACCGGGACGTTCGTCTCTCCTGACGGTCTCGTGCTGACCAACCATCACGTGGCCTTCGGTGCCGTACAAAGGATGAGCACACCGGAGAAGAACTACATCGCGCAGGGCTTTCTGGCCAAGACTCGCGCCGAAGAGGTCCCGGCCATCGGCTACTTCGTCTATGTGACTCAGTCGGTCACGGACGTGACTGACAAGGTCCTCTCGGCCGTGAAGCCGTCCATGACCCCGCTTCAGCGTTACTACGCGATAGAGAAACGCACGAAAGAGATAGTCAAGAAGGCCGAATCCAAGAAACACACACACGCGGAGGTGAGAGGGTTCTCCGGCGGGGTCAGATACCTTCTCTACACGTTCCTCAAGATACGCGACGTGCGAGTCGTGTACGTGCCGTCCAGGTCCATCGGCGAATACGGCGGCGAAATAGACAACTGGATGTGGCCGCGCCACACCGGCGACTTCTCGTTCCTGCGAGCCTACTTGGGCCCGGACGGCAGCCCGGCCGAGTTTTCCACGGACAACGTCGCCTACAGGCCCACGAGATACCTGAAAGTCGCGCCGGGAGGAATCCAGGACGGCGACCTGGCAATAGTCGTTGGTTTCCCGGGGGGCACGCACCGGTACATGCCCTCCTGCGCGATGGCAGAGTACGAGAGCTTCTCCTATCCCCAGAGAATTCGTCTGTCGAAACAGATGGCCGAGATTCTGGAGCGGGCGTCCGCGGCGGAACCGGAGGCGGCGGTTCGCACGGCTTCGACACTCAAGGGAATCTACAACAACATCAAGGACTTTGAGGGCATATTGGATGGCTTCAAGAGATTCCGCGTCGTGGAGGCTCAGCAGGCGAAGGAGCGAGACATCCTCTCCAAACTCCAGTCTGACCCGGAAGCCGCGGCGGAGTTCTCCGTCATCCTCGGAGAGTTCAAGGCCCTCTACGAGAAACGCGCCGAGTACCGGATGAAGAATCTGCTCCTGGAACACCTGGTCGGCGAGAAGTCGGTTCTGTCACAGGCGATGTTTCTTTACAGATGGAGCGTGGAGAAGGAAAAGCGGGACATGAACAGGGAGCCCGAGTTCATGGAGCGGAGGGTCCCCGACATGAGGCGCGACCTGAAAGTGTTCCAGACTCAGATGCACCTGGGGAGCGAGCGCGCGGTTCTGAAGATGCTCCTGCTGGAGGCCGCCGACCTTCCCGACGGGCAGAGGATACAGGCCCTTGACGCCGTGTTCGGCTCGAAACCGGCCAGTGAGCTGGAAGAGGCGGTCGAGCTCTTTCTGGACGGGCTTTACGCAGGCACCAAACTCGACAACACGGAGGATCGTCTCCGTATGTTCGGGCTCTCCCGGAAGGAGCTGCTTGCTGAGAACGACGCGTTCCTGACGCTGGCCGGGAAGCTGTACGACGAAAACCAGGAGAGGCTGGAGCGCGGCAAAGAATTCTCGGGCGCCTCCGAGATGCTGACGCCGAAGTGGATGAAAGCCCTGGCCCGCGCATCCGACCGCGAGCTCTACACGGACGCAAACGGCACCATGAGGTTCAGCTACGGCCAGGTGAGTGGATATTCGCCCAGGGACGCCGTCGAGTACGCGCCGTTCACGACGCTGGAAGGAATCGTCGAGAAGCACACCGGCGCCAAACCGTTTGACTGCCCGGAGAAGATGCTTGAGCTGGCGGCGAAGCGCGAGTACGGGCAGTACGCGGACCCCGACCTGGGCAGCGTGGCAGTCAACCTGCTCACCACGAACGATTCGACCCGGGGGAATTCCGGAAGTCCCGTGCTTAACTCCAAGGGAGAGGTGGTCGGCTGTCTGTTCGACGGAAACTACGAGGGGCTGGGGCACGACTTCGCTTTTCATGAAGAGGTGACTCGCTCGATTCACGTGGACATACGCTACGTGCTGTGGGTCGCGGATTTCGTTGACGACGCGCAAGGCCTGTTGCGAGAGCTCGGGGTAAAGTAGGACCCGGAAGCGGAGGCCGGAGGGCGCGACCGGCGGGGCCGAACGGGACGCAGGACGAGGGTCTATGATCGGGAAGACGATATCTCACTATCACATCCTCGGCAAACTGGGCGAGGGCGGAATGGGCGTCGTGTACAGGGCCGAGGACACGAAGCTCAAGCGCCAGGTGGCGCTCAAGTTCCTGTCCCCTCTGCTGACCCGGAGCCCCGAGGCCATCGACCTCTTCGTCCAGGAGGCGAGGGCGGCCTCCGCGCTCGACCATCCCAACATCTGCACGATCCACGAAATCGAGGAGACCGGTGACGGCCAGGTCTTCATCGCCATGGCCTGCTACGAGGGCGCAACGCTCAAAGAAAGACTGGCTTCTGGGCCGCTGGGCGTCGAGGACTCCCTGGACATCGCGATGCAGGTGGCGGACGGACTTCGCGAAGCCCACCGGAAGGGCATCATCCACAGGGACATCAACAGCTTCAACATAATCGTCACGGACACCGGACGGGCCAAGATAATGGACTTCGGAGTGGCCAAGCTGGCCGGCACGCCCGGCGCTCCAGGCCCGAAGACCCTGGTGGGCACGGTAGCCTACGTCTCACCGGAGCAGGTGAAGTACGAGGAGGTGGACGAGCGGACCGACATCTGGTCCCTGGGCGTGGTCCTGTACGAGATGCTGAGCGGGAAGCTGCCGTTCAACGCGGACTACGAGCAGGCGCTCGTGTATTCCGTACTCAACGAGGAGCCCGAGCCGCTGTCCAGTCTTCGGGACGACGTTCCGCCCGCGCTTCAGCACGTGGTGTCTCGGGCGCTCGAGAAGGATCGGGACAAGCGTTACCAGAACGTTGAGGAGTTCCTGCACGACCTGGGCGTTTCCTCGGCCGCTGGCGCGGTTCTTTCCGAAAGACGGCAGTCGATTGTCGTCCTGCCGTTCGAGGACATCAGCCCGGGAAAGGACAACGAGTACTTCAGCGACGGTCTCACCGAAGAGGTCATCAACGACCTCTCGATGGTCCACAGTCTGCGGGTCATCTCCCGGACCTCGACAATGAAGTTGAAGGGCACGACGAAGGATTCGAAGACGATCGGACGCGAGCTCAACGCCCAGTACCTTCTGGCAGGGAGTGTAAGAAAATCCGGGGACAGCCTCCGGATAAACGCGCAGCTCATAGACGCCGCAAATGATGTGACGGTCTGGGCCGAGAAGTACTCTGGCGGCCTCCAGGACGTCTTCAGCATGCAGGAGAAGGTTTCGCGGTCCATCGTTGACGCGCTCAAGCTCCGGTTGACTCCTGAGGAGAAGATCGGCATTTCAGAAAGGCCGATAGACAACGCCTACGCCTACGAGTGCTACCTCAGGGGCAATCAGGAAGTAATGCGCATGACGGAGGATGCTCTCGAGCGCGCGCTCACACATCTCAGGAACGGGCTGGAGGTCATCGGCCCCAACGCCCTCCTCTACGCCGGAATGGCCTACGTCTACTGGCAGTATGTCAACATCGGCGCCAGACAAGAAGATTACGTGGAGAAGGCGGAAGAATACGTCTGGAAAGCGTTCCAGCTGGACCCCAAGTCGCCGAAGGGGCATCTTGTCCTCGCCTTGATCTACCAGGCGGTCAGGGGAGACCAGCAGCAGAGCGTACGTCACTTCAAGCGCGTTCTGGCCGTGGAGCCGAACAACCCGGACGCCCTGACGTGGCTTACCATAGGATATTCGGTCGTCGGCAGGACGGCGGAGGCTCTCCCTCTGGCCGAGCGACTGGTCAGGATCGAGCCGCTCGCGTCGAGGTCATACGGTGCGCTCTCCGAGGTGTACTACTACGGAGGGGACTTCGAGCGAGCTCGCGAGGTGATGGAGAAGGCCTTCGAGCTCGACCCGCTCAACCCCGCACGGCAGCTCTGGTACGCGTACACGCTGGTCTACAGCGGGCGCGTCCAGGAGGGCGGGGCGCAGGTGGACGAAGCCGCGAAGAGGGCGGCGGGGCATTTCTACGTCAAGCTGGGGCTGTTCCTGAAGTACGCCCTGAGCGGAGACAGAGATGCCGTGGCTAATGTGGTCACTCCGGACCTGGTCGAGACCGCGAAACGGGATCCACAGTACTCGAACTGGATGGGCGCCTTCTACTCGGTCCTGGGCGACAACGAGAGGTCACTGGATTGGCTCGAGAACTCAGTGAAAAGAGGGTTCACCAACTACCCGTTCATGAACAAGCACGACCCGATGCTTGCGAATGTCCGCGGCGATGAACGTTTCGCGGAGTTGATGAAGAGGGTCAAGGAGCTGTGGGAGCAGTTCGAGGCGTGATTTCCACGCAGGAGTCAGGATGACGGACATGGAGAAGCAACCCGGGCAGATAGGGCGGGAGGCAATCCTCCCGGCGCTCAAGACGGCGCTCGAGCCGCTCGAGTACGTCCACGCCATGTGGGAGGGAGGCGCCATATCGTTCGACCGGATAGACGAGATGTCCGACATCGATCTGTACGTCGACGTCGAGGACTCTCGTGTCGCTGACGTGTTTCCCGTGGTCGAGGAGACGCTGGAAAGATTATGCGGCATCAAGCTGAAATACCACGTACCCCTCCCGCCGTCCCATCCGTACGCCCAGGCTTTCTACAGGCTGAAGCGGGCCAGCGAATTTCTGCTCGTGGACGTGGCCGTGATGAAACACGGTGCCGAAGACAAGTTCCTGGAGCCCGAGATACACGGAAAAGCGCTGTTCCATTTCAACAAGGCCGGTGCGGTCAAGGTCCCGCGGGTGGACGGCGAGAAGTTCGTGGCCACCTTGAAGAGCAGGCTTGAAAAGATACAGGTGCGCTTCGAGATGTTCAGATGCTTCGTGCCGAAGGAAATGAAGCGGGGCAACTACGTGGAGGCGCTCGACCTTTACACGCGCCTCGTCCTCGAGCTCTTGCTGGAAGCGCTCCGGATGAAACACAAGCCTCTGCACTACAATTTCCGAACGCATCACATCCTTCACGATCTGCCGCGGGACGTTGTCGAGCGGCTCAGGGCGCTGTATTTTGTCTCGGACGAGACGGACCTGGCGAGAAAGCTCGGACTGGCCGAGGAGTGGTTCCGGCAGACCACGAGCGAGATTGATTTCGACTCGACGGCGGAGAGCCTCCGTGCGAAGGACTGAATCCGCAGCGATTGCCGAACGCTAACGAATGCAAGAGGTTACAGGAGAGACTTAAGACCATGCTCGAAGGCAGAGTGGCGCTCGTCACGGGAGCTTCCAGGGGCATAGGGAAGGGAATAGCGCTGGCCTTTGCGGCGGCCGGCTGCGACGTCATCATCAACTACGCACGGCACCCGCTGGCCGCGGCGAGAGTGACGAGGGCGGCGGAGAGGCTCGGAGTGAGAGCCGTCGCCGCGCAGGCGGACGTGTCCGACAGGGCCGCGGTCCGGAGGATGGTGGCCCGCGCGCTCAAGACGTTCGGCAGGATAGACGTCGTCGTGACAAACGCGGGCGTCTGGAATTACGAACCCATCGACAGCAAGTCCCAGAAGAGACTGGCTCAGGCCGTGGACGTGAACGTCATGGGCGTCTTCAACGTAATCAATGCCGTAGTGCCGGACATGAAGAAGCGGAAGTCCGGAGCCATCGTTACTATTTCTTCGACCGCCGGCCAGCGCGGCGAGTCGTTCCATTCCGCCTACGCCGCGTCCAAGGGCGCGGTGATAAGCCTGACGAAGTCGCTCGCGGTGGAGCTGGCGCCTCATAACATCAGGGTCAACTGCGTTGCGCCCGGCTGGGTCTACACGGACATGACGCGGGCCCCGCTCAGGTCCGCTGAAAGGCGGAAGATCCTCGCCCAGATACCCATGGGACGCGTCGGCACGGTCGACGAGATCGCCGGCCCGGTCCTGTTCCTGGCATCGGACCTGGCCAGTTTCATCACCGGCGAGATACTGAACGTGAACGGCGGAGCGGTGCTCTGCGGTTGAAAACATGGACATTCACAGCGAAATTGCCCAGCACCACGCCGCGGGCCGCGCGTTCGTGGCCGCGGTCGTAGTCAGGACGGCCGGGTCGTCACCCAGGGACACCGGCGCCAGGATGCTGGTGTTCCCCGACGGGACGATCTCCGGAACGGTAGGGGGCGGCGCCTTCGAGAAGATGGTGATGGACGACTGCCTTTCGCTGTTCGCGGGCAGCCAACGTCACCTGCTCAAGACGTACAGGTTCGCGGCGGCCGGCCCGGGCTCTACCGGGATGGCGTGCGGAGGCGAAGCGGAGGTGTTCATGGAGCTTTTCGCCAGGCCGGACAGGCTCGTGATTTTCGGCGGCGGGCACATCGGCCGGGACCTTGTGAAGATAGCGGAAGGGCTGGACTTCCGGGTAACGGTCGTTGACGACAGGAAGGAAATACTCGCGCAGTATGGGACGGGCGGCGCCAGCGCGGGGAGCGGCGCGAGCGCCGGCAGCGTGGGGAGCTGCGGCAGCGCGGCGAACGTGGAGACTGTGCTCACGGACCCGGAATACCG